>JAICWY010000001.1 GCA_025934645.1 Vulcanimicrobiia bacterium | reverse complement strand
TGCACGTTGACGACGGTCCGCGGCTGCTGCCAAAACGCGAAATTCGCCGTGTACCGCCGGCCGCCGTCGATCGTCGACGCGCTTCCGCCGCGTTCGAAATGCACGTCGTTTCCTTGCAGCGGAAACACGAATGTCCCGTTCGCGTCGGGATCGCGCACGCCGGCGCCCGGCGCGCCGACGATCGTATGCGTATCCGGCGCCATCAAACCGCTGCCGGCTCCAGCAATAACGACAACGGCGCATCCGAAGGTCACGATGGCGAGGCTTTGAACGCGCCCAGCCGCAGACGCGCTCGCGGAGCGCAATTGCGATGCGGCGATGATGAGCGCCGCAATGTCGATGGCGTTGTACCAGCCGGTATGGAAAACGGCGCTGCCCGGCACGGCGATTTGCGCCAGCGTCATTCCGGCGGCGCAGGCGATGAGAACCCAGAAAACGATCACGAATGTTTGCCGATAAGCGGGGCGATCGCAGAGACCATTTGCGCGTACGAAAGCGGCCCGTCGAATCCGCGCGCAACCACCCCGTTCGCATCGACGACGACGGTCGTTGGTAAACCGAGCGCCGCATACACGCGGCCGTACTGCTGTTCCTGGTCCAGCAGAATCGGATAATGGATGCCGAGCGAAGCGGCAAACGCGCTCACCCGCTGCGCCGACTCACCTTGATCTACCCCCAGCACCACGACGTTTTTCGAACGGTATGCCGCGTACAAGCGCTGCAAATCCGGCATCTCCGCACGGCACGGCGGACACCACGAGGCCCACAGATTCATGACGACGACGCGGCCGCGGTAAGAAGCAAGCCCCGAGGAGCCGCCCTCGAGCTGCGGCACCGCAAAACTCGGCGCGGTCTGCCCGGTAAGCGCTGCGGGCCCCGCTCCTTGCGAACCGCCGCCGCCGCGAAAATATACCGCCAAGACGATCGCCAGCACGATGCCGCCGGCGAGCCAAAAAATCAGATTTCCCCGCTGCTTCACCAATCGCCCATTCTGTCCTGATCGACTTCACCCTCGAACGCAATCGTGCCGGGCGCCATGATTGCCGCCGACACCGGCACACCGTCGAATTGCACTTCGCGCCGGTGCGCTTCGCCGTCGCGCTGATAAATCTCGCAGTAGCGGTCCAGCACATCGGGACTGCAAAAAACTCGCAACGGGCGCACCTGGTACAATTGCTGAAAGCTCCGGAAAGCGCGTTCGAAATCGGCCGGCCCAAAATGCCGCCCCAATCGGACTTCGCGACGCACGTGTTCCAGGTGACAGTCCTCCGGCAGACGAATGCGCGATGCCGTGTCGGCTCGCATATTAGACGGCCGCGCGGTCGCAGCCGACCTGCGCGCCGAGCTGCTCGTTCGCAGTACCGCACTTCGCGAAGCGGGAACGCATCCCCGGCTCGTCATCGTCTTGGTCGGCGAAGATGAATCGTCGCTGGCATACGTGCGCAATCTCGTGAAGACGGGCGAGCGCGTCGGCATCGCCGTACACGTCGATGAGCTGCCTGAAAAGTCGGCTGCCTCGGCCGTCCGCGCGCATCTCGAACGCTTGCGCGACGATGATTCGGTGCACGGCGTAATTCTGCAGCAGCCGCTTCCGCCGCATCTTTCGATCCGGTCGATCGCCGACGCGATTCCGATCCACAAGGACGTGGACGGCACGCACCCGACGAACCAGGGACATCTGGCGTTCGGAAGCGGCGCTGAATTCGTGCCCGCCACGCCGGCGGCCGTAATGCTGCTGCTCGAACGAAGCCCGCATTGGCCGCTCACCGGCCGCCAAGCCGTCATGATTGGCCGCTCCGTCGTGGTGGGCGCGCCGGTCGCGATGCTGATGCTCGCGCACGATGCGACGGTCACCGTGCTGCACAAAGAATCCGAAAGCTTGCAGCCCTACGTGCGTATGGCCGACGTCGTCGTGGTCGCAACCGGGGTTCCGGGCCTTATCGGCGGCGCCGATATCGCGCCGGGCGCAACGGTGATCGACGTAGGGACGACCGTCGTGAACGGCGAGCTCAAGGGCGACGTGCACTTTGAATCCGCGGCCGGCGTTGCCGGCGCGATCACGCCCGTTCCGGGCGGCGTTGGACCGGTAACGAACGTCGCGCTGCTGCGCAACGTGATAAAAGCCGCATCTCGCCTGGTTGTCAGTTCACGCTGAAGTATTTGCCGAAATAACGCTCTTGTTCGCCACGTTGCGGTTCCGGTTCGCCGCGGTCTTTGCGCGCCTGAAGCTCGACGGCCCGCTTTTCGATTAGCTTACGCAATTGCGGTAAAAGCCGGCGCAAAAATCCGAGTTCGAGCGAAAGACGCTGTTTCGTGTTCTCGATCTCCAGCAAACGCTGCTTGATCGTATCGGCGATCTGCAGCGCATCGCCGACGATGAATGACGTTGTTTGCGGGTCCGCGGGAAAATCGACGCTCGTCTCGCGGCCGCCGGCTTGCGCGATGAGCTCGGCGTACTCCAAGAACGCATCGCGGACGTCGTCCTTCAAACGCGCGACCTCGGGATCGGCGGCGCCGGCATCTTCCACGAAATCGGCTTCAACGGTTAGATACGGTTCGCGGCTAAGGATCTCGCGGATGCGAAAACGCTGCCGTCCGATCGTGGAGACGTAATACCGGCCGAAGGGCAGCGGCGTGACTTCGACGATTTCGGCGAGAGAACCGATTTGATGCGGCTCGACGCTCGGATCGCCGGCCTCTTGGCCTTCGCGGATCAGCACAACGCCGAACCCCTCGCCGGACTCCAGGCACTCCCCGATCATTTGCTTGTAGCGCGGTTCGAAGACGTGCAGATTCAGCACGGCTCCCGGAAAGAGCACCGCGTTCAGCGGGAACAGCCGCAAGCGCGTCGACATGGGACGCCTGCATTTCCGCCGGAGGGGGAATCGCGCCTGCCGAATAAGCGTGCAGGCGTACATTTGCTATGAGAAACGCGCTGCACTCGCCCTGGATTGCCTTCGCTATCGGCCTTGCCGTTACGGCAGCGTTGTACGCGCTCGCATGGCGCCTGGTGCCGCACGTAACGGGGTCGTAACATGGATTGGTCGGCCGCGCTCCTTCGCTGGTTTCACGAACTGGCCGCGATCGTGTGGCTCGGTTTGCAGTATTACACGGATTTCGTCTACGCGCGCGCTCGGGGCGCTGCAGCCGCTCCCGGTGACGTTGCGGTTCTGGACGCGCTCATTGCGACGCGTCTGGGACAATTGCTGCGCGGCTCGGCAATCGTTGCGTGGTTGCTCGGGTGCGGCTTGCTGAGCACCTTGTCCGTTCCCGGGCATTACGGTTTGGTTGACGCGTTTCTGCTGCGCGGCATCTACGCGCCGATCGGCATCGGCGCATGGCTCGGCACGATCATGCTGATCGTCACGATTGGCCCTATGCGCACGAACGACGTGAATGCGGCACTGCTTTGGGCCCGCGTGAACACGGTGCTTTCAGTCCCGCTTCTCTTCTTCATGGCGTTCGGATACTCGCATCAAGGAATCGTAGGCCTGTAAACTAACTACGAACTTGCATGGTAGACGACGTATCCTCGTATTTGGAAGACGCGCATCCGGCGCCGCATCCGCTGCTGCTGGAGCTCGAGCAATACGGACGCAAAGAAGACGTCAGTTTCGTTGCGCGCCCCGTCGGACGCTTGCTCTCGACGCTCGTACACGCAATGCAGGCGAACCGGATTTTGGAAGTCGGCACCGCGTACGGGTATGCGACACTGTGGATGGCGCTCGCGCAGCCGCCCGCCGGCAGAATTTGGACGTTCGATCCCGACATCGAGCGTACCGACATCGCGCGCACCTATTTCGAGCGCGCAGGCGAAGATGATTACATCGAGATCGTCAATCAGCCGGCGCTCGACGTGCTCCCGCTATTCCCGCAGCGCAACATGGACATCGTTTTCATCGACGCGCCGAAAAGCGTGTACGAAGCGTATTTGGAATATTGCGTGCCGCTGCTCAAACTTTCCGGTTTGATCATCTTCAACGGGCTGTTGAGCACCGGCGAAACCGGCGAGTTCAATACAACGTTTCTCCGCCAGCCCAATTTAGATTCCACGATCATTCCGCTCGGCGGCGGCTTGGGCATCGGCGCGCGCAAACGGTGAGTCGCGCCCCCGGCGCCGCGGAATTCAAAGCGGCGATGCGGCATTTTCCGACGGGCGTTACCGTCGTTACGAGCCTGCGCGACGGCGAACCGCGCGGCGTTACCGTTTCCGCTTTCGCCAGCGTCTCGGTGGATCCGCCGCTGGTTCTCATCTGCATAAACCGCGAAGCCCGCAGTTATTTGTACATTTCAGCTTCGAAGGTCTTTTGCGTGAATTTGCTCGCCGGCGATCAGCGCGCGATCGCGGAGCGCTTCGCCAGCCGGTTGCGCGAGAACCAATTCGAGGGCGTGGCTTATGAAACGGACGTTACGGGCGCCGCAGTGTTGCGGGACGCTGTTGCGCATTTCGATTGCGAAGTGGTCGAAGAGCACCACGCCGGCTCGCACAGCATCTTCATCGGGCGCGTACTCTCGTGCGTCTCACGCTCCGGCTCGCCGCTCGGGTACTACAACGGCGACTTTCACGACTTCGGAATTAAGATCGATTAGCGCCTAAGAACGGCTGCGGATCGACCGGTTTGTCATCCATGCGCACTTCAAAATGCAAGTGCGGACCCGTGGAACGCCCCGTGGATCCGACTGCGCCGATCGTTTGGCCTGCGGCAACGCTTTCACCCACGCGCGCGAAGATCTGCGAGCAATGACCGTAGCGCGTCGTTACGCCGTTTCCATTATCCACCACGATAAGATTTCCATAACCGCCGTCGGGTCCCGCAGCAATGACGCGGCCTGCTGCCGCTGCGGCAATCGGCGTTCCGGAATCGGCCGCGATGTCTAGGCCGGGGTGAAAATCGTCGCCGGCGCCCATCGGATTGCGCCGTTCACCGAAGCCGGAAGTTACGGTACCGGCAACGGGCCATAGCATCGCACCACCTTCTTGCTGAAGCGGCGGTGCAGAAGCAGCGTCGAGTGCAGAGGAAAACGACTGCGCGCCCGGCGCCTGCGATGCCGGCGTGCCGCTCAACTCGGCAATTCGCGCTTGAACGCGCGCGATATCCAATGAAATATCCACCATTTCGGGTATCGGCAGACTAACGGCCCTTTACAGCTTCCTCATCAAAGTGTTACGCAAAATTGGTTGGCGCGTGACGGGTGATCCTATGCGGGTGCGGACCTCATTCCGGTTGACTTTCGGACTGCTCGTGCTCTTGGCGGGCGTGCCGCTCTTCGCATCGTGCGGCGGCCACGGCTCCGGAGGTGCGTTGCCGGCTATCGGAGGTGCCGGCGGTGTACGCGGCATGCAAAGCGTAACCGCCCAGATGCGCTTTGCGCCCAGCGCGACAAGCGCGCCCTCTACGCTTTTCTACACGTACAAGGAAAGCGGCGCGATCTCGCGCGAGCTCGACACGACGGCGAACGGTACTCTAGGTAACCAAACGTTGAGTTATGACGGAAGCGCTTTCGCGAATTTCGGCTGGGTTACACCTGCAGGCAGCCCGGGATCAACCGCCTGGCCGGCGCAGAGCTATTCGATCGTCTTGAACGTTACCGTTCCGAACGCGAATTTAGAGATTACGGAAGTAAAAATCTACCGCGTCGATTCATCGGGCGGTCCTTCTACAAGCGGCCTCGCGCTCGTGGGCGATCTTGCGAACTTGACGGATTCGCTCGGCGTCGCCGGAACGCACTCGTACACGGTAAACGGCAGCGTGCAAGCGGCCTCCTCATCGGATCGTCTCGGCGTAAAATTCTACGTGCGCAACCTTTCGTCGTCATCGCAATCATTCGCTTATCAAGCCGGCGCCGGAACGACGTCGTCGGTCACCGGATCCGCGGGTGTCGCGCAGACGAGCACTCCGATGCCATCGCCGACGCCGGCCTCGACGGCCGCTTCATCCGGGTACTCCGCAGCCGTGCTGGCGGATAACCCGGTGCAGTACTTTCAATTAGACGAAGCCGCCGGTCCAAGCGCGCACGACAGTTCGCCCTCACAGATAAACGGCGCGTACATCGGCGCGATTCTCTACGGTCAGGACGGGCCGCTCAACGGCACGTCTTCCGCCGGCATTCAAATGTTTGCAAAGGCGACCGTCACAAATGTTACCTTGCCGAATCCGAGTGCGCCAGCCGGTACGTCGTACACAATCGAGTCGTGGGTCAAACCGCGTCTCGGAAAAAGCTATACGACGATCTGGGGCTTCGACGGCAATCATCGTCTTCTCGTCAGCACCACCGGCACGCTGCTCTCGCAGATGAACGGCAATTTCGTCTCGACGAAAGCGCTGGCTGCGAACGCGTGGCATCAGATTGATTTCGTGTACAATGCCGCCGGCGCGACGGCGACGTATTATATCGACGGTACTGCAGATGCGAGTGCGAGCGTCTCCACCTCGCAAGCGGCGTTCGCTTCAACGTATTACATCGGGCAATATGGCGCCACGCAGACGGCGTATCAATGGAACGGCGGGCTCGCGCAATTTTCATTCTACAAAAGCGCTCTCAGCGCCGGCCGCATCGCCGCGCATTATCAAGCCGCGGGATATACGCCGGGGCAAGCATCAACGCCGGGTCCGGCGCCGACCGCTACGCCCACGCCTGCGCCGGACTCGCCGTGCGGCGGATACCGCTGGCCGATCAAAGTCGCAACGGATCCGGACGCGTCGTCTATCGACATGACGCCGGTTCAGACCGCGATCTCGCAGTTGGCTTCGGTAGCGCCGCCGCTCATTACAACGACGACGCCACGGGTAAGCCCGCAAGAGACGACCGTTTATCAGTTGACCAACGTTACGCTCACGCAGATCCAGAAAACGGTGGATTCGGATTATCATCTCGTGCTCAAAGATGCGTCGGGTAACACGCTGATTTCTGAAAGCCCTGATCCGGCCTGCGCTCCGCAAAGCACGCTGGCCTCACAAATCAGCAGCGTGCGGTCGACCATCGACAACGCTATTCCAAATGTGAGCACCACGGCGACGAGCGAGAATCAAACTATTTCGCTGCAAGGCGTCGGATTCTTCGATTACGATCCGAACTACGCGGTTGGCGAATCCGCCAACGGCATCGAGCTGCACGCGATCACGGCCATCTGTTTTGGCGCAAACTGCGCGCTACCCACGCCGTCACCGTCACCGTCACCGTCACCGTCTCCGGCTCCTACGCCGACGCCGACGCCGACACCCACACCGATACCGACACCGGCGCCGACCATAGCGCCGACACCAACGCCGGTTCCGACCGTTACGCCCTCACCCGTTCCGACGCCCACGCCGACGGCGACTCCGCAAAGCACGTACAGCAGCACCGTACTCGCCGACAATCCAACGCAGTATTTCCCGCTGGACGAAACATCGGGACCCACCGCTGTCGACCATTCGCCGACGCAAATCAACGGTACGTACGTCGGCAATGTGAGTTTCGGAAACGCCGGACCGCTGCTGAACGCGCCCTCACTTGCCATCGGACTCCCGGGCGGAGCCGCGAGCGTGGGCGTATCGCTGCCCAATCCTAACGCCATTTCAGGCACGTCATACTCGTTCTCGACGTGGGTCTATCCGAAGCTCAGCAGCAGCTATATGACGATCTGGGGCTATGACGGCGCTCACCGGATGCTGGTCAGCAGCGCGGGCGCGCTCCTCTCGCAGATGAACGGGAATTTCGTTTCCGTCGGGCATTTGACGAACAACGCTTGGAACAACGTCGTTTTCGTTTACGATGCCGGCGCGCAAACGCAAAGCTATTACATCAACGGCGCATTCGACAGCAGCATGACGTTATCGCATTCTGCGGCAGCTTTTACGCAAGCGTATTACGTCGGCCAATACAACACCGGCACCTACTATAAGTGGAACGGCTACATCGGCCAGCACGCGTTTTTCCCGAGCGCGCTCTCCGCAGCGCAGATTCAGGCGTTGTACGCCGCCGCGGGGTATTAGGCCAGGAGCGCGGCGCGCGCGCGTCCTAACTGCCAGGGGTGATTATCGATACGTTTCCCGTCGGCCCGCTCGCTTGTAACTGCACGATCGCCGGCGATGAAACGACCGGCGAGGCGATCGTGATCGACGGCGGCGACGGCGTCGACGAAGTCGTCCGCCGGCTGCAGGCGCATAATTTGAAACCGCGCTACTTGGTGCACACGCACGCCCACATCGATCATATCGGCGACTTAGGCGCGCTGCGCGAACGAACCGGCGCGCACGGATTGCTGCATGCCGCGGACTTGCCGCTGTATCGCACGCTTGGAATTCAGGCGTCGTGGATCGGCTTGCGCGAAGCGCCGCGAGTTGTCGAGCTGGACGGCGAACTTCGCGACGGCGAAACAGTCGCGGCAGGCGGCGTTCGCCTGGACGTCTTGCACACGCCGGGGCACACGCCCGGAAGCGTTTGTTTCGCCCTGCGCAACGCGGACGACACAGTGATTTTTTCAGGCGATACGCTCTTCGCCGGCTCCATCGGGCGCTGGGATCTGGGCGGCACCTCGATGGAAGACATCGTTGCAAGCATTCACCGCAAGCTTCTGGATTTTTCAGACGAAACGAACGTCGTCCCCGGACACGGCCCGTTTACGACGATCGGCGTAGAGCGCAACTCCAATCCCTACTTGCAATAGCGCGTGACCTACCGCCCGAAATTCTTTGCGGGAATCGAACTGGACGAGCACGCTCGGGCGGCGTGCGTGGCGGTTTCGGCGCGATTGCAAGCGGCCGCGTTCCCCGGGCGCTTCGAGGCTCCGGAAAAGTTGCACATCACGCTCGCATTTTTGGGGTGGGTCGACGCAGAACGTGTCGAAGCGATCCGCGACGCGCTGCAAGCGGTTGCGCAAAATCAGGCGCCGTTCGACATCACGCTCGATCGGGTCGGCGCTTTTCCGCACGAGCGCCGGCCGCGCATCATTTGGCTCGGATCGCACGATCAAGGCGAAGGCTTCCGCCGGGTTGCGCGCGCGGCCCAAGCGGCGTACGAGGACCTGGGATTTACCTTTACGCAGGACGCCGTCGCACACGTCACAATCGCGCGCGTCAAAGAGGGACGCGCGCATCTTCCGATGCTGGATATGGAAGCGGTGCGCATGCGCGTCGCGCACATCTCGCTCTTCGAATCGCTGCCGGACGCCCGCACAACCCGGTACGAGGTTCGCGACCGCGCCGCGCTGAACGGCTGAGCATGAAACGGGTGTTGCTTTTCGCGCTTTGCTGCGCGGCGTTTTTTGTGTTGGATTGCCGCCCGGCGATGGCAATCGTGGAGTTTTGCCCGGCGAGACTTACCTACGATCACGTGGCGGACACGCCGTCCCCCACGCTCTTCGGTATCGAGCTTTCAGCGTACGGGCCTCGGACGATTACAAGCGCGAAGCTTGCGTTCGACACGAGTGCGGGTTGGTTCACGGCGGATGTGCCGCCAACAGCATTACTTGAAAAAGACCGGCATTATACGACCTCTTCGGCCGCATTCACCCGGCACGACTGGATCACGCCCATTATGTACGTGCGGTTTCCCACAGCTTCCACAATAGCGCACGCATGGGTCTACAGTATTACGGTCACGGGCGACGACATGTTCAATTGGCCGGCCGAAGGCACCGTCATTTGCCCGCCGCCGCCCGGGCCTTCAAAACAGCAGGCACAAGACGAATCGAAAAGGCCGAAATCTCGTAGCTGGCTGGATCCGAAAGACGAAGATCATCTCGATATTCCGCCGGGACCCAACGCGACGATTCTAAAAGGGCAAACATCGAGCTCACTCGGCGACTCGAGTTGCGCAGAGCCGTTTCGCGACGCCGAAGTAACGAGGCAAGCCGAGCCCGTTTATCCGGACTTCATGCGCGCATCGTACATCGGTCAAGCCCAAAACGCGGTGGAGGTGGCGCTCTCTCCCGACGGCTCCATTCGAGATGCGTGGATCTGGGGACCGTCCGGCTTTAGCATGTTCGACGATGCCAGCCTACGCGCCGCGAAGAGCAGCCGGTACACGGGCGCACGCGCCTATTGCCGGCCGGTGCCGTCAAGTTACTTGTTCAAAGTAACCTACGACAGCAACGGCTAGCGCAGCTTAATCAGCAGTTTGCCGTCGTCCGCCGTTTGGGCAGGCGGTTCCGGCGCCGGCGCTGCGGCGGCCGGCTGCGGTGCGCGTTCGGGGGCAGCCATCGCGCTATAGTCGGGAAGGGAACCCGAAGCGACTTTGGCTTTATAGTCGTCGAGCGCGACGTGCAGCGCTTCAAGCGCGCGCTGCGGATAATCTTTTTTCTTCTCGGGATAGCCGCCGAGTTCGCGTTCGATATCTTCAGCAGCAATAGCCGAAGCCTCGGAAACGCTTTTGCCTTTCGCGAGGTCGACGACCAGACTGCACGTCGCCGTGCCGAAGCCGCAGCCGGTCGTGAAGTACGAAATATCTTCGATGATCGCGCCCGGGCCGATCTTCAAAAAGAAATTGTACATGTCACCGCACGAGTCGCTGAAGTACTCGCCGCTGGCGGTCGCGTTGTCCATCGTGCGAAATCCCGCACGCTCTTCGACCAGTCTTTGAAATTTCGGAAAATCCATGCTTGCTGTTAGCGCTCCGCTGCGGAAAGTGGCTTCTTTGCTTTAACTTCGAACCGGCATTCGGCGCCGCCGGTTGCAATCGACTCCGTCTGAATATGTTCCCCGCCAATCGTCTCATCGAGCACGTGGTGGATCACCGAACAAACCTCAGGGTGTTCTTTCGCGACCTCGGAGTACGGGCAGTTGTGTTCGCGCAACTCGAAGCCGCCGTCGATAAGGCTGAATTCGGCGACGACGCCGCCCTCGCGCAACACCTCGGCCAGCTGCGCGGCCTTCTGTTCGGTGTTGGACCCGGTGACGCGCTCCTTGGCCTTGGCAACCGTGCGCTTGGCGATACCGTCGAAGACTTTGCTCACGCCCTCCGGACCGTACTGCTGGCGCAGCTCGCGTAATACCGCGCCCAGCATCTTGTCGTAATTCTGAGGGAAGAGTTTCTCGGCTTCGCCGGTTAGCGAGAATTCGTACGTCGGCTTGGTCGGGCCGCGGCGGACCGATTTTTCCACGACAAGGCCGTCACGCTCCAACACGACGAGTTGCTGGCGGATGGCGTTCGGGGAAAGCCCGAACGTCCGCGCCAGTTCGACGGCGGACGCGGATTTGCGGCGGCGCAGCTCTTCAACGATGCGGCCGCGGGTACTCTGGAAAAAGCGGTCGGCTTGCATATCCTTCCGACGATGCTAGCACGAAATGCGCAGATAGTCCAGGTTTTCCTTGACTTTCTCCGGTACCCGTCGTAGCATTACAGCGGGCCCATCCGGGTCCATCACTTTCAGAGGAGCCAAGTACCTGTGTCCCAGGGCCTGAAAATCAACGATCTGCGCGTGAGCGTAGCCGGAAACAACATCCTGAAAGGCATCGACCTCACGGTCGAGCGGGGGCGCGTCCACGCGCTCATGGGACCCAACGGCAGTGGAAAATCCACGCTCGCGTTCTCGCTTACCGGCCATCCGAACTATCAGATCCAATCCGGCAGCGCAACGCTCGACGGGCAAGATCTGCTGGAACTCGCGCCGGACAAGCGCGCGAAGGCCGGGCTCTTCCTCTCGTTTCAATATCCGGCCGCGATTCCGGGCGTGAAGGTTGCGAACTTCCTGTACGCCGCGCGTCAGTCGGTGCACCCCGGCGATCTGACGCCGGCGAAATTCCGCGCGCTGTTGATGGAAAAACTTGAAGCGCTCGACATGGATCCGGGCTTCCTGGGCCGTTACTTGAACGACGGATTCTCGGGCGGTGAGAAAAAGCGTTTGGAAATGCTGCAACTGGCGGTGCTCGCGCCGAAGTATGCGATTCTCGACGAGACGGACTCGGGACTCGACGTCGACGCGCTGCGCGCGGTCGGTGATTCCGTCAATGGGATGCGCCGCAGCGAAGAAGGCAAAGACACGGGCTTCCTGATCATCACGCATTACCCGCGGATTCTGCAGCACGTCAAACCCGACGTGGTGCACGTGCTGATCGACGGCCGCATCGTGAAGGAAGGCGACGCCGAGCTCGCGCACCGCATCGAGCGCGAAGGCTACGACACGCTGCGCGAGGAGATCGGACAACTTGCCTAGCGCCGTTGCGGGCCTCAACGTTCCCGCGAATTTCGAGAGCGCCCTTGCCGCGCTCGATGCGAACGTGCTCGGCGCACAAGAGCGCCGGGATCTGCTGGCCCGTTCGTTCGAATTGCACTCGGGACGCGAGAGACCCGGGCGCTTCTGGAAGATCGATCTCGAAAATCTGGACTATTCCGCGCTAACCGTCGCCACGGCGGCAGCGCCGGTCATTCAGGCGCCGCAAGCGCGCGGCCTTATCGCCTGCGATCTCGCGACCGCCGCGCGGCAGCACCGCGAACTGTTCGTCCGCGCGTTCCGAACCGCTATGCGCGAGCGTGAAAGCAAATTCGGCGCGCTCGCATCGGCGCTATGCAATACCGGCGCGTTCGTCTACGTGCCCGCCGACGTCGCGGTCGACGGCGCGATCGAGATCGCGTACAATGCCGATGACGGCGCGCTTTTTCCGTACACGCTCGTTCTGCTCGAGCGCGGCGCGCAGTGCGTGGTCGTCGAGCGCGTGAGCGGCGGCACCGGTGCCTTCGTTTGCGGCGCCGCAGAAGTCGTCTCGTCCGAGAATTCCTCGGTTACCTATGCCTCCGAGCAGCGATTGCCGGAAAATGCGCGCGTGCTGTTCACCCGCATAGCCAGACCCGGGAAGGATGCGAACGTGCAGTGGGCCGTCGCAGAGCTGGGCGCGCAGCTTTCCGTTGCTTCCGTCGACGTGCTCGTCGACGAGCGGGGCGTCGAGGCGCATATCAATGCGCTGTTCTTCCCCCGTGAAGATCAGCACGTCGATCTGGTTTCGACCGTCGAGCACAACGCCGGCGATTCGCACTCGCAGACGCTGGTAAAATCGGCAGCGACGGGGCGGGGCCAGGCGCGCTACCTGGGCAACATCCGCATCGCAAAGCACGCGCAGGCGACCGAATCCGCGTTGCGCGACGATGCGCTGCTGCTCTCCAAACGCGCCCACATCGACTCCGTGCCTGCGCTTGAAATCGCCGCGAACGACGTGAAGGCTTATCACGGCGCAACGGTCGGCGCCCTTGACGACGAACAGATCTTCTACATGACCAGCCGCGGGATCGCACGCGACGACGCGGAGAAGATGATCGCGCTCGGCTTCTTCGAGCCCGTCATCCAACGCTTCCCGACAGAGGCGCTGCGCCAACGCCTGCGCGACGCGCTGGAAGAAAAGGTAAGCGCATGATCGCCGCATCCAGCTCGAAACTCGAAAAGATCGTTGCGGACTTTCCGATTCTGCACGAGCCCACGTCGCGCGGAAAGCGGCTCGTATTTCTCGACTCGGCCGCCACGTCGCAAAAACCCCAGGCGGTCATCGATTCGCTGGTCGAGTACTACTCGAAGTACAACGCGAACATTCACCGCGGCGTGTACGAACTTGCCGCGCGCGCGACGGAAGCATTTGAGGCGGCGCGCGACAAGGTCGCCGGCTTTTTGAACGCGCAGCCGCAAGAAATTATTTGGACGCGCAACACGACCGAGGCGATCAATCTGGTTTCGTACGCCTGGGGCCTCAACAACATCAAGGCCGGCGATGCGATCCTAACGACGCAGTTGGAGCACCACTCGAACCTCGTTCCGTGGCAACTGCTGGCCGAAAAAACCGGTGCGGAACTGCGGTTCATTCCGGTGGACGATCGCGGTGTGCACGTGCTGGACAATCTCGACGACCTGCTGAAAGGCTGCAAACTCGTCGCGCTCTCCCACGTGAGCAACACCCTCGGCACCATCGCTCCGCTCGAGATCATCATTCCGCGCGCGCATGCTGCCGGCGCAATCGTTTTGGTCGACGGCGCGCAGGCGGCGCCGAACATGCCGGTCGACGTGCAGGCCCTCGATGCGGACTTCTACGCCATCAGCGCGCACAAGATGTGCGGTCCCACCGGCATCGGCGTGCTCTACGGCAAACGCGCGCTCCTCGAAGCGATGCCGCCGTTCCTAACGGGCGGCGACATGATCCGCAAGGTCGAGTATGCCAAGAGCACCTTCAACGATTTGCCATGGAAGTTTGAAGCGGGCACCAGCAACATCGCCGATGCGATCGCGTTCGGCGTGGCCATCGATTATCTGGAGGGCATCGGCATGGAGTGGGTGCGCGAGCACGAGCACTCCATCATGCGCTACGCATTCGAGCGGCTGCAGACGCTTGTGCCGCGAGGCCTGACGATTTATGGTCCGCAAGACGCGGACAAAGTCGCCGACGTCATCTCGTTCAACTTCGCGGACATTCATCCGCACGATCTCGCATCGCTGCTCGACACCGAAGGCGTCTGCGTACGCGCGGGCCATCACTGCACCATGCCGCTCATGGAAAAGATGGGCTGGCCGGCGACGACGCGCGCGTCGTTCTACATCTACAACACCGAAGAGGATGTCGAAGCCCTCGTTGCAGGCTTGGAAAAAGCCGCAACGGTATTCAAACTGTAAGCATGGACGACTTTTACCGCGATTTCATTCTCGACCATTACCGCAATCCGCGGAACTTCGGGCACTTAGAGAAACCGGACGCCTCCGCAGAAGACATGAATCCGCTCTGCGGCGATCAGATTCGCGTCGAGCTGCAGCTCGACGGCGGCGGAAAAGTTACGGATTTGCGCTTCTCCGGTAAGGGCTGCGCGATCAGTCAGGCTTCCGCGTCGATGCTGACCGAAACGGTGAAAGGCAAGTCGCTCGAAGAGATTGCAAAGCTCTCCAAGGACGTCGTGCTGGAGAATGTCGGCATCGGCATCAGTCCGACGCGCATGAAGTGCGCGATGCTCGGGCTCAAAGTCCTCAAAAGCGCGGCCGTCGGCGAGTTGGCGGGGTGGCCGGACGAGACGTGATCGCGGTCACGCTCTTTATCTCGATCCTGGTCTGGTTTCTAGCGCTTCAAATTTGGAATCCCGCGACGCTCACGCGTTCGCTTTTTTCGCTGTCCGGCATGCTT
Source organism: Vulcanimicrobiia bacterium (assembly GCA_025934645.1). Taxonomy (GTDB): domain Bacteria; phylum Vulcanimicrobiota; class Vulcanimicrobiia; order Vulcanimicrobiales; family Vulcanimicrobiaceae; genus JAICWY01. The sequence continues at coordinate 85,861 of JAICWY010000001.1, read as the reverse complement.
CGTTTCATCGGCGGAGCAATCGTCGCATTTCTCGCGCTCGCGCTGCTGTACGTCGGCCTGCATGACAGCACCTATCGCGTCATCTCGATCCTCGCACTGGCGACGTTCCTAACCGCTTTAACCGTTGAGTATTTAATCGGCGACGATCTGCGGCGCATGCTCACGCGCTAGTTTTTGGCCTCGTCTTACTCGGCCGTGGTTCGACCGCTACGCGGCTCACCATGACAACGACAAACCTGACCGCTCTCCGGGGCGTTGTGCAACAGAACTAAGCACCGCTCAACTGATAGCGCAGCAGAACGTAAAGCGCCGCTCAACTGAAAGCGCAACAGAACGTAAAACGCCGCCCAGCTAATTTTCAGTCATCCTGAGCGCGCGTAGCGCTGTCGAAGGGCGCCCGAGTAAGACGAGGGCTTACGGTTTGATTGCCGTCTTGTCTAAAATGCGCGTGCCGTTTGCCGTCGGTGAGACGGTGAACGTTTCGTAGTATTCGCCCTGCGAGGTCTTCATGTCGACCTCCACTTTATAACTGCCGTCTGCGTTCCGCGTGCTGGTCATACCGGTAACGCGCGTGCCTGCGTCGATGAAGCCCTCGTCGGGCGAGCCGTTACCCAGATACATCGCCGCGCCTTGCGGATCGCCGCGGCGCATGGCTTCGATGTACGAGCGCACAGTCCGCGACGCCGCATCGGTTGACGCGCTCGCTGCAGCTGCGGGCGCCGGCGTAATCTCGGGACGGCGCGTCACCGGCTGCGTTTTGCGCGGCGCGCTCGTTGGACGCACAGTTGGCGCTGCAGACGCCGCCTCTTTGGGATTTGCCGTGGGTGCAGCAGCCGGTTCCGTTGTCGGCGCAGCCGTTGGTGCAACAGTCGGCGGCGCGGTCGGCCGCAGCGTAGGTTCGATCGTGGGTGCAACGCTCGGTTCGGTGGTGGGCGCGCTCGTGGGCGTGTACGTGGGCTGCGGTGAAGGCGACGCGGGCGCTTGGGCCGGCGAGGGCGAGGGCAGCGGCGTCACGCTCAAGGGCGTCGGCTGCTGCTGCGCAACCTGCGTTCCGTTATTGGATCCGCCGAACGCATGCGCGAGTGCTTGTCCCAAAAACCAGCCGCCGGCGATAACGGCGATCGCTGCAACGACGGTCACGATCCACGGCGTGAAATTTTTGTTCCCGCCGCCGCTGGTACGCCGCGGCCCCTCGTTTTGCGGAAGGCGCCGGCGGCGGCGCAGATCGTCGTCGCTCATCGATCGCGAAGCCGCGCGGCGATGCCGCCCGCAAGCTCGGGTGCAAGTTGGGAAACGATTTCGGGATTGCGCTCGATCAGCACGATCGCCGCTTCTTTAAATAAGCCCGGGTTTTGTCGCGCATATTCCATCAACGCGGAAACTGCCGCGGAGTTCCCCGAGCGCAGAGCGTCGACGTTCGTGCCGGCCCCTTCCGCAACGTCGTCCGACGATTCGCCCCGCGCGCGGAACGCGTCGAAGATCGCCTCGATCAGCAGCGTGCGGTCTCCCGCGCTCATCGTCTGCTCGCTTTGCCCGACGGCGCGCGCCACGTCGGCCTCGTCCATCTTGCTGATGCATTTTTCCGCCGCGTCGATGACCTCCGCGGGGGCGTAGTTGCCGAAAACCGACATTGCATAAATCGTTACTCCCTGACGGCAGGCGGCTCCTCGAATCTGGGCAAAACCATACGCAAATGATTCGCGTACGGGTCCCGCTCGATGTTCATGCCGTGGCGTGCAGCGGCTCGGGCGCCTTCGCGCTCGCGACGCCCTTGCGTGTGGCGGACCTGATCTCGCTTGCCGTTCGCGAAGCCATCGGCATGCGGGCACCGTCGGATAAATTCGCGCGCAGTCTGCGCACCACGCTGAGCGGCTTGCAGTCCGGACGTTTCACCGTCGTCATCGACGGACGCGAATACCACGACGCCGGCGACGTCGTCGTGTGCGGAAGCATCACCTACGTCGGTTTTTACCTGCCTGCCCGTTCGCCGGTTCATCATTAAGCCCGCCCTACCGTCGTACCGTCCACTCGGCCTTGTCGCCGCGCGGCTCTTCGCGCGCCGCTGGCCGCTCTACATCGGTACGTGCGCGGTGATGTTCGCGTTCCAGGCATTGTTCTACACGTTCGTACACGTCCGGTTCGCCGAATATTACGCCGCATTGATCGGCGCGCCGCTGATCTCGGTCGTCGTCATGGTGAACGCGGGCGCGGACGCGACGGGAACGCTGCAATCCGCCGGCGAGCGATGGGCGCGCATTTTGGAACGCGGTTGGGCCATCGTCCTGCTCGATGTCGGGATCAGTTTCGTCGAACTTGCCGGACTTCAAACGATGGGCGGCGGAACGATCGATCCGGGCGCAACGCTGCTCGGCTTGCTCGCACTCTTCTTAGCGGCGATGCTCGTCTACGCCGAGCCGTTCGCCTGCCTCGAACGCGAAGTTACGACGCTCATGGTGCTGCCGTTCGCGCTGATGCGAAGCATGATGCTCTCGTGGGTGAACGTCTCGCGCATCTTCTCGCTCTTCGCAATCCAACTCGGGCTCAACGTCGTAGACCTGCTGCTGGCCCGCGGCCTTGCATCGGCCGGCATCAAAGACGCGACGATGATCGAACTGCTCTTCTGGACGCTGGTTACGGCGCCGCTTGCCGTCTTGTTTACGGTCGCATACCTCGACACACTGGCGCAGGAGCGCAGCGCTACCGAATGACGCCGCCGCGCCTTACGGCGTGGCCATCGACTCCAGAATCGCGGGCAGGCGCCCTTGCCGCCCAAGCATCATCTGCGCGAACAGCGCGTTCGGCCATGCAAAATCGTCGCGAGTGTACGACTCGGGCCAATCGGCATTGAACGATTCGTGCAAGCGGTGATCCCCGGTGTCGCTCGCAGCTATGTACTTCATGACGCGGTCGATCTCGCTCTGATCCGTCGAGGTCAGCACCTGCATCACGAGCGCGAGCGGCCAAACGTACCCGTGCGGCGTGTGCGGGCTGCCGATTCCCGAGGCGTATTTGCCTTGGAAGAAATACGGGTCGCGCGGCGAGAGAATAAACTTGCGCGTTGCCTGATAGACCACGTCGTGCGCGTTCACGTACCCGAAGTACGGAATCGAGAGCAGCGAGGGAACATTCGCGTCGTCCATCAGATTTGCGTGCCCGTAGCCGTCGACTTCATAGGCGTAGATGCGGCCGAAGCCCGGCAGGTTCACCAAGCCGTATCGCTCGATCGCGCGCTGAATCTGATCGGAGAGCCCCCAAGCGTTCTCGGCTGTGCGCTCGTCGCGGTAAACCTTTTTCTCGATCTCCGTGAGATCGCGCAGCACCGCCACGCCGAACATGTTGTCCGGAATGTTGAACTGATAGCGCGCGGCGTCGTCGGAAGGCCGGAATCCCGTCCAAACCAGTCCGGTATACGCCGTAGGCGTGCCGCGGCCGCCGTTGGCCAGCTCCGGGTGGCGGTACTTCGACTGCCGCGTGTGGTGCTGCTCGGTGCGAAGGGTCGAGACGGCGCGCTGAAACGCGCGCTGCACGTCGGGCGTAAAGATGCTCCTGTCGCCGGTGGCCTTCCAGTACAGGTATGCGAACCAAATGGGATAGAGCAGCGAATCCATCTCGAACTTGCGCTCGGCGACGCGGTAATCGCTGGTGAATGCGTTCGCATACGGATCGATCTCGATGTAGCGGGCTTGGCGCGCGATCGTGCCGCGCAGCATGTTTCGCACGTACGGGTCGGTGACCGCCAAACCGATATAGGGCGTCATCGTCGCGCTGGAGTCGCGCAGCCATTCCATGCCGATGTCGCCGGTCGAGACGAAGGTGGTGCCGTCGCGCTCGAGCACCGCGTGACGGCTATACGCCTCGTCGTACGCGCGCTGATAGATTTTCTGCAGCGTCACCGCAACCGCCGGCGGGCGGTTCGGGATCTCGGCCGTGGGAGCAGCGTAGCCGGGCGCCGAGAGAAACGAAACGGAGAACGTCAGCAATAGTGCGACGATTCCAACCCGCTTCATACTCCGTAGGTACCCCAATAGCCGGTTCTCCTTACGTCCTGATTACGTTATCGGCAATACAAGCAGCGATGCGTATTTAAAAAAACATCCTGAGAGATGTTTCGCAAACACAATTTCTCTGGGATAATACTTACACCGCGCCCTGAGATTCGACCTAGAAAGAGAGCCAACACCATCAGCACAAGCGTCAAGTTCGTAGGCCTCGGCCTGGCCACGGCGCTGGCGCTCGCCGCTCCCGCGCACGCCGATCAACGCTACGTCGTCAGCGGAAACGACAGGTACCGTATCGGTCAGGCGGATCTTCAGACGAGCATCTCCTATAGCGGTGCGCAAACGTTGCAGGTCCGCAAAGACGGCCCGCAGACCCGCTTTACCGCGCAAGCGCACTATACCCGATCCGACGGCGCAGGCAAAGTTCCCGCCCAGGCAACCTTCGTGCAAGTGATGACGCCGGCCGGCGAACTCCACGATTCGGCCGATCTGGATCCGGATTATCTCACGGTACTCAACCAACCGTTCGCTATCGAGCTGGACAAGCCGACGCTGAACGATCTTTTACACTTGCGCGGACAAGTGCCGTTCGCGTTCCCGGCGCCCATGACCGGCGGCATGCTCAAGGGCTTTCTAGAGCGCGGTCAGATCGGCCGCGTATCCTCGCGTCCGGTGCTGGCGGTAGATTTCGATGCGAGCGGTCCGATGCGCGGACCGCTGCCCGACCACAACGACATGACGATCTCCGGCAGCATGCGCATGCGCGGGACGGCCTACTACTCACTGCGCGGCGAGCCGCTGCTGCTCGCACTGAACGAAACGCTCACGATCGCCGGCACGCTGCGCAATCGCGGCCAAAGCTCACCCGTTACGATTACGTACAGCCGCACGATTAAGGCCGACCAAGCGCAACCGCCGCAAACCGAAGCATCTTCCCACTGAAACGGTAAACCGCAGTTTACACCGCGGCGAGCAACTCGACGGTCATGGGATGGCTGAACGGACGCTCGTGCAGAAACACGAGCGGCGTAAACGCAAGGTGGTTTTGATGGCAATCGATCAGCATCTCGATGCCGCGCTTCACCGAGCCGTTTTCTTCAATGTACTTGCCGAGTTTTTTCACGAAGTACGTCTGCGGATCGCGTAAGACTTTGGCGTAATACGGGTCGTCCGTCAATCCCTCGGCCCTGATGCCTTCTTTCGGTACGAGCCAAACGAACCACGGATCCTCATTGTGCCGGTAGCCGATGAGCAGCAGCGGAATCGCCCGTGACGAGTCGAGATCCGGAAGGAAACTGCACATCGTGTACGCGTCAAACGAGACTTCCTGTGGTTCGATCGCATGTTCCATACCGTGGTACCTCTTCAATAACAAAAAACCGCTCGCGCGAGTGCGCGGAGCGGCTTCGGAGTTTTCATGCATGAACGCGTGTGGCGTCATGACGAGGGGTTCCGTCATCGCGGGCGCGGGCCCTGCGCCCGTACGGCAGGCGAAACCAAGCGGGAAAGAAACGGTAAGGGCCCATAGCAACCATTGCAACCATTGCACCTTGGGGTGGGGTTGGGACGCGTGTATGAGCGTGCTCGCAGCACCACTCCTGATGAGGGAGTACACCGTGCCACCGGCGGCACAGAATCGATCCAAGAGCCCGTCCAGACCGGCCGCAATCGGCGCGCCGGCGCTCGATCGCTTCGACGACATCGTCGACGAGTATCAGCGGCGCCTCTACGGCTTTGCCCTGCGCATGACGGGCAACCGCGAAGACGCCGAGGAGATCGTGCAGGACGCGTTCGTGCGCGCGTATCGCGCGCTCGGTAAAATGTCCGTCGAGCAACGGTCCGAACTGCGTCTGCAGCCGTGGCTGTACACGATCACGCTCAATGTCACGCGGAACCGCCTGCGCAGCAAGCGGCCCGCGAACGTCGCGCTCGATGCGCTGGCGGATCCGGACGCGCTGCTTCGCGGCGCGACTCGCGAGTCGCCGGCGCAGCCCGAGAAGATCGTCGAGCAGAATGCCGATATGGCATTGGTGGAACGCGCGCTTTTGCAACTGCCCATGCACCTGCGCGCCGCCGCCACGCTGCGGTTCATCGAAGGCCGAAGCCATCCGGAGATCGCCGAGATCCTGGATCAGCCCATCGGCACCGTGAAATCGCACGTGCATCGCGCCGTTCGCATCTTGCGCCGGATCCTCGGTCCGCAGATCGGAAAAATCGTGCCCCAAGGAGCTACCGTCCATGCGCTGTCGTGAAGTCGAGGCGTTGTGGGATGAACTGCGAGAGGGAATGCCCTCGAACGCGCCGTCCCTGCGCGAAGCCGTCATGCAGCATCTCCGCACTTGTCCGCCGTGTCAAGATTTGTATGAAGAGTACGAAGGCGTGGCCTACTGCCTCTCGTGCCTGAAATCGCCGGAACCCTCGTGCGATCTGACTGCGAAAATCGTGCAGCACATCGCCGCGGCGAAACACCGTTACCGCACCGAACCGGTTTCCCTTACCAGCATCGAAACGCCGATCGGCCGCGTGTACGTGGGATACAAGGGCACGCGCATCGCGTACATCGGTTTGGATAACGGCGAACCCGACGAGGCTGTTCGCGAACGCGTCGAACGCCGGTTGCGGCGCCCCGTGATCGCCGGCGCTACGCCCGAATGGCTGCGCGACCTCTTCGATCGCTTCTTTAAAACGTGGCGCGTCGACGTCGACGTCGTGGACATCAGCGATCTGACGCCGTTCGAACAAGCCGCCTTGCAAGCGGCCGCGCAGATTCCGCCGGGCGAAGTGCGCTCCTACGCTTGGGTAGCGCAGACGATCGGCCGTCCCCGCGCCGCGCGTGCGGTGGGGCAGGTGATGGCGCGTAATCCGCTTCCGCTCTTCTTCCCGTGCCACCGCGTCGTCGATTCGAACGGCGACCTGCACAACTACGGCTACGGTATCGAAATGAAAGCGCGGTTACTAACGATGGAGGGCTATACGCCGCGGCGCTGAACACGATCTTTGTATTCGCTTGCGGACACCCTCAGATAGAGAGAACGAGGGCAAACCGCCGGCAAAGGAGGTGGTCGTTATTAGTACTGACAGTTCTAGTAAATCGATCGGAGGTGCCGCCCGTTAGGGCGGCACCTTCGTTTTAACCGGCGCTCCGCCCGGCTCCGAGCCCCCATCGCAATGCGAATCTCCCCGAGGTCGCCTGAAAGATTTGCCGTGAACAGGTGAACGACGAATTGCGGTTAACCTTTTAGAAGGTGGCCAAGCACGTCCTTATTACCGCATTCGAGCCGTTCGGCGGCGAGAAGGTAAACCCGAGCGAGCTCGTCGCACGCAGTCTAGAGGGGCGCCTTATTGCAGGGCGTCCTCTTGCCGTTCGCGTGGTGCCGGTCGAAACGCGCAACATCGGCGAGCGGGTTTCGCGTGCGATCGAGGAGACCTCGCCCGACGTCATCATCGCTCTGGGTCAGGCCGGCGGACGCCACTCCCTCGCGCTCGAACGCGTGGCGGTAAATGTCCTGGACTTCTCGCAGCCCGACAACGTGGGCGTGATGCGCAAGAACGACCCGGTTCTGCGCGGCGGCCCGGACGCACGCCTCTCGGTGATGCCGTTCGCCGAAATACTCGCGGCATGGCTCGAGCACGGCATTCCCGGTTACGTCTCGAATACGGCCGGAACGTTCATTTGCAATCAATTGTTGTACGAAACCCTGGGTCAGTGCGAGAGCGCCTCGCCGCCGATCGTCGCGGGTTTCGTTCATCTGCCGTATCTGCCGGCGCAGGCAGCGGCGCTCGGGGCGGAACGGACGCCGTCCATGTCGCTCGAGTTAATGAAGCGCGCCATCGAAATCATGATCGAAACCGTCGTTCCGTGGGTCGAACAACGCACCCCGGATCGCGGGCCAGCGCGCCCGGCGGCGGCTAAGGGACCGCAGATGTGGATCCCGCGTGGTGTAAAGGAAGTAGAACGCTGAGCGACCCGCGTATCGCCGCCATCCCCGACGTCCACGGACACGCAAAAGGCGAGCACAAGACGTTTGCCGAGGAGCGCCCTATAGCGTACTCCCCGCGCATGCTTTTCCTGTGGTTCTACCACGCGTGCCGCCGCGGTTCGCCGCGCTTCATGATGGTGAGCGACCACATCAACTACCTGACCTTCGAGGATCCGGGCGCGGTTCATACTGTGCGCCGGGCGCTAAAACTTGCCGAAGCCGGCGACCTGTACGGAGCCGCGGAAACCGCGGGCGTAGACGTCGGGCACGCGGCAGTGGTTTCTCAAGGCCTGCGCCGCGGCATGCGTTTTTCCATCGGCGCGGAGGTCGACAACGATCCGCGTGCCAGACCCGACGCGCAAAACATCGTCGATGCGATGCGCCCGGACGGATTGATCCGGTCGGTGCACTTCCTGACGATCGAGCACCCCGAAAAGGGGCCCGATTGGCAGTGGGGTTTCGATAATCCGGAGTTCGTCGATCTATACGACGTCGTCGGGACCGAACGCGTTTGGGAACTCTACATGACCAAGTTGCTCGACGACATTGAAAAGTTGCCCGGCCACATCGTCGGCCATTTCTACGTCCCGGCGAACTTCGGTCATTGGCCCGATCAAGCCAAGCTCGAGCAGTATGAAAATCAATTGCTCGACGCCTGCGCCTCGCGCGGCATGGCTATCGAAGTCAACACGCGTTACCTCTACCGCGATAATCCCGACGAGCTCAAAGAGAAATACCGCGCCGCGATCTTCCGCCTGATGAAAAAGGCCAAAGCGAAAAACGTCGGCATCGCCATCGCGTCCGACGCGCACAGCCCGAAAGATCAAGGCAACGGATTTGCCGAGATGCTGCGCATGCTCGACGAGGCGCAGATTAACGAGATCGTCTTCCCGGTCGGCGGCCGTCTGGCGCGCGTCGCCCTGCGTGCTACAAAAGAACATCTGCAAAAGGTCAAGTCCAAGGAGCCGGTTCAGCAGCCGGGCAGCAGCATCAGCGGGTTCAGCCGCGCGGAACTCGGGCTTCCCGAGCGCAACGAGGCCGAGGAGCGTGAAGCCGCACTTGCCGCCTCGCCTTCAAAGACCGGACACGATGCCGGTCCACGTAAACGTGCTAGCGGCCCCGCGCGCGCTTCCAAGAAGCCTGCGAAAGAAACGTCCGAGCGCGAGACCAAAGCGGACCGGCAGGCAAAGGCCGCCGCTGAAGAGACCGCGCCCGAAAGCCCCGCAAAAACCGAGGCTAAGTCAAAAGGCAAGGCGGCAGCCAAGCCCAAGGCCGAACCCAAACCAAAAGCAGAGCCCAAAGCGAAGGCGGAGCTAAAACCGAAGGCGGAGCCGAAACCGAAGGTCGAGCCCAAGCTCAAACCCGAGCCGAAGCCGAAGGCAGAGCCGAAACCGAAGGCTGAGCCCAAGCCCAAGGCAGCGGCGGCAAAGACCAAGCCGGCAGAGCCTGCAAAAGCCGCGAAGCCTGCGCCGAAACCGGCTGCCAAGCCTGCAGCGAAGCCAGTTGCTAAACCAGCTGTGAAGCCGCCTGTCAAGCCGCCTGTCAAGGCAGCCGCAAAGGCGCAGAAGCCCGCAGCGAAAGCGGTAAAGAAACCGGCCGCGCCGCCCCAAAAGCCGGCCGCGAAGAAAGCCGCGCCGAAACCCGCTGCGGCTGCGAAGAAGAAAGCGCCGGCAAAAAAGGCGCCGGCGAAAAAAGCGGCAGCCGTGAAAAAAGCGCCGGCGAAAAAAGCACCGTTAGCGGCCAAGCGCAAAGTTTCAACTCCCAAGCGAGCGGCAACAAAGAAGACAACCACGAAACGTCGGTAAGGCGCGCGATACCAGCGCGCCTGGGAGAGTTGTATGGCGTTCGATATCTCGCGCGTCCGCAATATTGCCATCGTCGGCTCGCACCACGCGGGCAAGACTACTCTCGTAGAGGCGATTCTCGCGCATTGCAGCGCGATTCCGCGAAAAGGCTCGGTGACCGAAGGCACCACGACGACGGATTACGAGCCGGAATGCATCGATCACGCGCAATCCACGACAGTGGGCTTCGCGCATTGCAGTTGCGGCGGCGTCGATCTGACGCTGATCGACTGCCCCGGGTTCATCGACTTCTTCGAAGAGACGAAACTCGCGCTTGCGGGCGTGGACGCGGCGGTGATCGTGATCGACGCCGAGCCGTCCAGGATCGTGCAAACGCAAATGCTGGTCGAGTATCTCGAATCGCGCCGAGTACCGCATCTGTTCGTCGTCAACAAACTCGATCGTCCCGGTGCCGATTTCGCGGCGACGCTGGAGCAATTACAGAGCTGCTACGGCCGCCACGTCGTCGCCGAACAATGGCCGATCGGCGCCGCGGAAACATTTAAAGGCTACGTCGATCTGGCAGAGCGCAAAGCGTATTTGTACGGCGGCGACAAGACCGAAGAAACAGAGATTCCGGCCGATCTGACCGACCACGTCGAAGAAGCGCGCGGGCAGCTGCTCGAAGCGATGGCCGACTTCGACGACCATCTCATGGAAGAACTGCTCGAGGGCCTCGAGCCGCCGCAGGACGAGGTGCAGAAAGATCTGTGCCGGGAATGTTCGCACGATCAGATCATTCCCGTGCTCGCAGCCGCGGGTCTTCCGGGTCACGGTGTCGCCGCGCTCGTTCAAGCCATGGAAAAGTGGCTGCCCTCGCCGGCAGATCCTCCGCAGGTCGATGCCGAAGGGCGGCCGATCGAACCCAAGAGCGACGGGCCGCTGATCGCGCGAGTGATCAAGACGATCGTGCATCCGCAGTCCGGAAAACTTTCGGTCGTGCGCGTCATCGCGGGCACGCTAAAAGCCGACGCAACGCTCACGAATATTTCGAGGAACTCCGAAAAAGTGCGATCCGGCGGCCTGTATCGTCTGCAGGGCAAGAAACAGGAAGCCATTACGGAGTCAGGGCCCGGAACGATTGCGGCAATTGCCCGCCTCGAGAACGTCGCAACCGGCGATACGCTGACCGAGAACGGCTACAAGGTTCTTCTGCCCCGCGTTCCCCCTTCGGAGCCGGTTTTCGCAGTCGCAATCAAACCGAAGGACCGCATGGACGAGGCGAAGATTTCGCAGATGCTGGCGCGCATCGTCGACGAAGATCCCGCGCTGCGTTTGGAACGCGCCCCGATTACCAACGAACTATTGCTGCTGGGGAGCGGCGAGCAGCACGTGACGATTGCCGTCGAACGGCTGACGCGCAAATTTAAAGTGGAAGTCAGCACGGCGCCGCCGGCGATTCCCTATCAGGAAACCATTTCGGCGGGCACCGAGATCCATTCGCGCTACAAACATCAAACCGGCGGCCACGGCCAATTCGGCGATGTGTGGCTGCGCTTTCAGCCGCGCGAGCGCGGCAACGGCGTGACGTTCGAAGAGCGGATTGTGGGCGGCGTGGTGCCTCGGCAGTTCATTCCGGCCGTCGAAAAAGGCGTGCGCGAAGCGCTGCAGCACGGCAGCGTCGGCGGCTATCCGGTCACCGACGTGCACGTCGTATTGTACGACGGCGCGTATCACGACGTAGATTCGAGCGAGCAGGCATTCAAAACGGCGGCCGGCATGGGCGTGCGCGAAGCGCTGCCCAAATGCAATCCCGTGGTGCTCGAACCGATCGTGCGCGTCACGGTCACGGTTCCGGCAACGTACACCTCGTCGGTCATTCAGCAGCTCACCGGCAAACGCGGCCAGATTTTAGGGATGAACCCGGCCGACAAGCCCGGCCACGACGTTGTCGAGGCCGACGTTCCGCAGGTCGAGCTTTCGCGCTACATCACGGAGCTGCGCACGGCCACACAGGGTTTGGGAACGTACTCGTGGCGGCACGAGCGCTTCGACGCAGTTCCCGGAAAATGGACCGGCCCGAAGGCTGCCGTCTGAAACTAGCGAAAGGCGCGAGTCTGCTCGCATGGAGGGTTAGTACCAGGTGAAACGTCTTTTGGCGCTGGCCGTTTTGGGCGCGCTCGTTGCAGGCTGCACGCAAACCGGCGGTGCCGGTGGCGCCGGCGGTGCGGGCGGGGGCGATCACGGCGGACAGCTGCGGATCGCCATCCAGTCGGACATGAAGAATCTGAATCCGCTGCTCAGTTCGAACACAACGGACGGTTTCATCGCACGGCTGATGTTCGAACCGCTCGTCTCGGCAAACGAAAAGGGCGACACGGTTCCGATGCTGGCCACCGCGGTTCCCACGCAGGCCAACGGCGGCATCTCGAAAGACGGCCTGACGATCACATATCACCTGCGCAGAGACGCGAAGTGGACCGACGGCGTTCCCGTGACCGGCAAAGACGTGAAGTGGTCGTGGCAAGCGATCATGAACAACAACAACAACATCATCTCGCGTCACGGCTACGATTTCATCAAGGCGCTGGATACGCCCGACGATTACACCGTGGTCGTTCATTTGAAGCAAAAGTTCGCGCCGTTCGTCAACACGTTCTTTGCCGACAGCGACCAGCCGTATCCCGTCGCGCCCGCGCACATCCTCTCCAAGTATCCGAACATCAATCAGATCCCGTTCAACGTGGATCCGAACGTAACCGACGGCCCCTTCAAGTTCGTGCGCTGGGTGCATGGCGATCACGTGGAGCTTGCGGCGAACGATCAGTTCTTTATGGGTAAGCCCGGCCTGCGCAGCATTTACATTCGCATCGTGCCGGACGAAAACACCATTCGCAGCCTGCTGCGCACGCACGATATCGACTGGATGTTCGAAGCATCGATCAACAACTATCCCGAACTCAAGGACATGCCGGGCGTCAAACTGGTATTCGTCGATGTAAACGGGTACGAAGACATACAGGTGAACGTGCAGCGTCCTTATCTGCAAGACGTACGCGTGCGTCAGGCCCTCGCATACGCCGTCGATAAGACGCGGATCATACAAACGCTGACCTTCGGACAACAGAAGGCAGCGATCGAAGATCAGCCGCCGTTCATGTGGTCCTTCGATCCGAATCTCAAGGATTATCCTCACGACCCCAACATGGCCAAACAACTGCTGCAGCAGGCGGGCTGGACTCCGGGTCCGGACGGGATCATGACGAAGAACGGCGAGCGTCTCACGCTGGTTATGGCCAGCAATCAAAGCAACGTTACGCGGCGCAAGGAAAGCGTGCAGTTGCAACAGATGTTGCGCGAAGCCGGCATCGATTTGCAGGTGAAGTACTATCAGGCCGACGTGCTGTTCGCACCGGTCGGCGAAGGCGGCATTCTACAAGGCGGGAAGTTCGATTTGAGTTTGGCAGGCTGGTACGCGGGCGTAGATCCGGACGATTCGGCGCAATTCACGTGCGCTAATCTGGCGCCCAACGGTTACAATTACTCGCGATATTGCAACCCGGATATGGAGGCCGCACAAAAGACGGCGCTCGCCAACTACGATCGGCCCACGCGTAAAAAAGCGTACTTCCGGATTCAAGAGTTGCTGCACCGGGACGTACCTGAAATCTTCACCTATTACCAGCGGCAGATGCAGCCGATCAGCGAGAACTTCAAAGGCTTCGCGCCAAGTCCGGTGATCGAATCCTGGAATGCGTGGCAATGGAGTATTTAGGACCTTCCGATCCGATCGGCCGCATTCCCGAGATCACGTGGCTGCGCAAGGTCATCGTCGAGCGCGCGCTTACGCGTGGAGATTATCAACTCTCGGGCGGCGCGCGCAGCGACTACTACATCGACAAGTTCCGCCTCTTCTCCGATCCGCAAATTCTGCGCCGTATCGCGCGCATGTTCGTGCCGATCGTCTCGGAAACGCATCCGGAGCTTATCGCGGGCACCGAACTCGGCGGCGTTGTGCTTGCCACGACGGTCTCGCAGATGTGCAATATTCCGCTGCTCGCGGTGCGCAAAGAGCCGAAGGGCTACGGCGCGTTTCCAAACGAGTACGTCGAGGGCCAGTACGACCCCGGCCAGCGCGTGCTGCTGATTGAGGACATCGTAAGCGGCGGGCGCGAGCTGCTCGCTGCAAAAGCGCGCTTGGAAGAATTGAATCTTCGCGTGACGTGCTGCGCGGTTATCAGCCGCGGACTTGCGCCGGTGCGATCGCTGATCCAATTCTCACTGCCCCGCGGGCGCGCGCAGACGGATAATTAAACGCCTCTAGACGGTTTATAGACGCCCCACGGCTAGTATCGCCGCATAACCTTCTATTGGAGAACGAACATGCGGCTCTTTCACTACCGCCGTGGGATTCTTACCGTTACGGCAGCGTTGCTTGCCGCCGGTCTTGCGGCTTGTTCGGGCGGCGGAAGCCGCCCGCCCATTTCTTCACAACCGGCCGCTAGCGGCGGCCAAGCGCAGCAGTCGCTGGGACTGCCGCCGGACTCCGCGGGTCCCGTGCATTGGCAGATGCAATCCGGCGGCGCCGCACATGACGGGTCTCTTCAGGCGCTGGCGTTCCTCCCCGGCAAAATCACGGTCGACGAAGGCGACAGCATTACATGGACCAGCCAGGGCGAGCCCCACACGGTGACTTTCCTGGGTCCTTATTCGAGTCCGCCGGCGAACCCGACCGCGCCGCAAGGCGGCACGTCGTTCGACGGGAGCACCTTTGTGAGTTCCGGCTTCATGCAGCCCGGACAGCAATTCACTCTGACATTTACGAAGGCCGGCACATACGCCTATTTCTGCGTGTTGCACGCGCCCGAAATGAGCGGCGTGGTCGTGGTGCAGCCTCGCGGCACGCCGTATCCGGCCTCGCAGACCGCATACGACGTGACGGGTCACCTGCAAGAACTCACGTTGCTCGGCGAAGCGCAAGCGGCCGTTTTGCGTCTCCCCATCGACAGCGGTACCACTATCGCGGCCGGCACGTCGGGGCCGGCTCAAAGCGACGGAGAGCCTTCGAAGGCCACCGTCCTATCGTTCTTGGATCGCGACCGGCTCAATTCCACGACTATCACTGTCCGGGCCGGAACGACGATCACGTGGCGCAATCTCTCGAACAACGAACCGCACACCGTCACGTTCCCGGTTGCGGGTCAACCGCTGCCGCCCGCTTACGGAAACCCGTTCTCGCCGCCGACCGGCGGAACGACGTACGACGGCAGCGAGATCGTCAACTCCGGCGTCTTGAACTCCGGTGACGAGTTCCATCTGACGTTTACCAAGCCGGGTACGTACGCGTACGAGTGCCTCTTCCACGACGAAGAGCACATGGAAGGCACGGTTATCGTGAAGTAGTGGAGATCTGGCGGCGCTTTTACAGCGCCGCCAGCACTTCTTCGGCGTGGCCGGCGACTTTGACGTTCGGCCAAACCTTGCGGATCTTGCCGGAAGGATCGATGACGAATGTGGAGCGGGTGATGCCTTTGAAAACTTTTCCGTACAGCGTCTTGTCGGAGATCACCCCGAAGGCATCGCAAAGCTTCGACTCAGTATCGGCAATCAGTGTGAACGGCAAGCCGTATTTCGCTTTGAACTTTTGATGCGAGCTGACGGAATCGCGGCTAACGCCCACGATTTCCGCGCCCTTGCTTTTAAACCGCTCGTATGCGTCGCGGAACTGCGACGCCTCGTTCGTTCAACCCGGCGTTGCGTCTTTCGGATAGAACCACAACACCAGCGTTTTTCCGAGCAAATCGCCGGTGTTCAGCGTTTCACCGGCGTCGCCGGTTACCGTTACGCGCGGCATCTCTGAGCCTGCTTCGAGCACGTCTCCTCCTTCGTTAGCCCGCTTTGAATTGCGAGAGCGGCACCATGTCCAGAACGCGGTCGCCGTCCCGCACCTCGCCAAAATCCCGGATCGGCCGGAGCGTCCCTTCCCGCCATACGTAGAGCGGAATGCCGTCTTCCTCTCGCGGCATCGTCATTTCGGCCGCCCGTTCGTTGATGCTGAACGTTTCGCGAGCGAACGTGACTCGCCCGCGGCTGGACGGGACGCGCGCAAGACCGGCGATCGCCGGCGCCGTGAGTTCGCTTGCCGAGAACGATTTTGCGATCTTCAGATTGCGTTCGACAGAGCGTGAAAACTGCGGATCCATAATGCGCAGCACGACCGGAAGATCGGGATTGTCCACAAGCGCGCCGAGCGCGGCTTCCAGGTTGGCCGTATCGCTGTCGGTTACCGCGACCAGACTATGGGCGCGGCGCAAGTCGCAGAAACCCAGCGTATCATCGTCGGTAGCGTCCGATGCGAGCAACTCGATACGCCGCGTACGCGCGTGCTCGACGATCAGTGCGCTTGGGCGCGGCTCGATGACCACCACGCGCTGCTCCATTTCGAGGAGAAATTCTATTACGCGCGTTCCGACGTTTCCGGCGCCGCACACGACCACGTGGTCCTCGGCTCGAATACGGCGCAGGCCGCGCAGCGCCGTCTCTTGGGCGCGGTTGAGCGCAGATGCAATCGTCGCGATGAACACGCCGCCCACCGTCACGCCGACCGCCATCACAAAAATCGAAACCGCGTACGTAGGCCATGCCGCGTGATGCGTGTACGGAGTAATATCGCCGTACCCGACCGTGAACATGGTAGCGGCAACGAAGTAGAGCGATTCTATCGCCGAAATATGCATAGCGGCCATGAAGTACAGCGCAGCGGCGACGTACATCATCGTGCCGGCAGCAAACGTGTAGAGCACCAGGGGTTCGAACCGCGCGGCACCACGCAAAACGCCTCGCAGCGACGTGTGTGTGCGCGCCGCGCGGCGCGGTCCTTTGCCGCGCCTGGAATGCGCGGGCTGCAGCGCGCGTACCGGAGCGCACGCCACCACGGTGTCCTCGCGCGCGATTTTCGCGCCGCCGGAAACGGCCGTGTCTCCGTTGACGGCAACGATGCGGATGCCCAAGCGGCTCTCCGCTTCGGCGACGCTCGTATCGTGCAGCCCGAACGCGGCGGCTTTACGCTCGGAAAAACCGAGAAGCGTCCCCCCTACGCCCGGAAATTGCACGGCGTACAAACACGACGGATCCACTGCCGCGCCGGCGTATGTTGCGGCGGCGTGCGTCGCGGGCGAGATTGCGGTGCAATCGGGAAGATTTTGTTCGATCTTGCGGCCCAAAGCGCGGTTGAACTGGCGCAGCACGATGCGGATCTGCGGATTCAGATCACGCGCTTTGAGCGCGACCTGCAGATTCAAGCGATCGTCTTCGGAAACCGGAATGATGCACGCCGCTTCGCGCACGCCGGCCGCTTCGAGCGCATCGTACGTATTCGGCGGCAGCTGCGCGAATGCGGCGCCCGCGCCTACGATGAGCGGCGCGGACTCCGCGCCGTCCCAAACCGCGACGACGTCATGCCCTTGTGTCGCGCAAAGCTCTTCGCAAACGCGTACGGCAAGGTCATTGGCGCCTACCACAATAATGAGAGGCAGCGAACGCATGAGCAGCCATTCGCCGGAGCCGTCCAACCTCCGCCGCCCGCATCCGCTCGCGCTGCGCCTGATCGAGCGCGCCGGATCGTCAGGCATGCGCGTGCTCGAACTCGGCAGCGGAAGCGGCCGGAATACGGCTGCGCTGCGCGCAGCGGGGTTTCATGTAACCGCGATTGCCGACGACGCGCTGAGCGCGCCGCTGAGGCTTTCGGAAACGTTCGAGGCCGCGCTGAGCACGCATGGCTTGCTGCACGGGACACCGCACGAGGTGCAAGACCTGTTGCGCGAAACCGCCGCCGCTTTATGCGATGATGCTCCGGCGTACTTCACGTTCGCGTCAACGCGCGATGCGCGCTTCGGGCACGGGCGGCGTATTGACGAGGATACCTACGCTGCGTTTGAGGGCGAAGAGGCCGGCGTGCCGCACGTCTTCTTCGGCGAAGCCGCGTTACGGCGCGCGCTCGAACCTTGCTTTGCGATCGACGCCCTCGAGGAACTGAATGCCGATGCGATCGTCGGAGGGTGGGCGCACGCGCGGGTGCCGGTTGGAACGGTGCACTGGTTCGCGCAGCTGCACAAACGCGCCGGTTAGTAGCGCCGGACTTTCGGATCGACGCGCAACGCGTAGGCGTCGATACCGCCCTCGACGTTGTGCACGTTGGAGAAACCCCGCGCGTGCAAGAAGTGCGCGACTTGTTCGCTGCGTCCGCCGTGATGGCACATCACCGCTATCTCGGCGCCCGGATCGAGTTCTCCGATTCGCGCCGGAACCGAACGCATGGGAATGTGCACGGCTCCCGGAAGAGCCGCCATCGTTAATTCGGAAGACTCGCGCACGTCGAGCAGAACGAATGGCCGGCCCGATGTTTGGAGCGCGTGCAGATCTTCGACGGTCATCCGCTTCATTTACGGTTTTTCAATAGCAATGAGGTTGGACATGGGGCTGGACGCGTTGGCATAAAGCCGCTTTTCCATGCGCCCGGAGAGATATGCGAGGCGCCCGGCAATCACCGCATGCTTCATGGCTTGCGCCATTTGCACGGGCTCTCTAGCCGCGGCGATGCCGGTGTTCATAAGAATCGCGTCGACGCCGAGTTCCATCGCTACGGCCGCATCGCTGGCGGTCCCCACGCCCGCGTCTACGATCACCGGGACGTTCGCGCGCTCTTTGATGATCCGGATTGAGTACGGATTGCACACGCCCAGGCCGCTGCCGATCGGCGCCGCGAGCGGCATAACGGCCGCGCAGCCTTCTTCTTCGAGTTGCTTGCACGCGATGGGATCGTCCAGCACGTACGGCAGCACCGTGAACCCATCTTTTACGAGCTGCGCCGCAGCGGCGAGCGTTTCGCGCGTATCGGGATAGAGCGTTTGCGGATCGCCGATTACCTCTAACTTGATGAGATCGGTTTCCAGCAGCTCCCGCGCGAGCTGCGCGGTGAGGATCGCCTCTTTGGCGGAGTAGCAGCCGGCCGTGTTCGGCAGAATCGTGTATTTCTCGCGGTCCAGATAGTCGAGCATCGTTTTACCGCTCTTGTCGTCCAGGCCGATGCGCCGGATCGCCACCGTCACCATTTTGGTGCCGCTGGCTTCGTGCGCGGCCTGCATCACTTCGAGCGAGGGATACTTTCCCGTCCCGACGATGAGGCGCGATGAAAATTCGTATTTACCGATTTTGAGAACGTCGTTCATACCTTACAGTCCAGTCTTTACCCGCCGGCGACGGCTTGAATGATCTCGATGCGATCCCCATCGGCGACGAATTCACGGTCGAACTGCGCGCGCTGCACCACGCGATCGTTTTTCGCAACCGCGATGCCGCGCGTGGGCCTTTGCAGATGTTCGAGCAAGCCGGCGACGGTTAATCCGTCGGGAAGCTGGTGCTCCTCGCCGTTGATGGAAGCCTTCACGCCGCGATCTTCGCTACGCGGAGCGCGCTTTCGTGCTGAAGCGCTCGAGCGTAAACGAGGGCGGTCCGGCTGCCGCGCCTTCGACCATGCCGGCGACCAAAGTCGCGGTCTCCGGCGCGAGCAGAATTCCGTTGCGGTAGTGTCCGGCCGCAAGGTAATAGCCGTGCAAGGGCGTGGCGCAAACATATGGGCGTTCGTCGGGCGTGCCGGGCCGCAAACCCGCCCACGTCTCGCTCACCGAGAAAGCGCTGAGCGCAGGCGCCGCATCCAGCGCCGCGCGCAGCAAAGACGCGATGCCGCCCGACGTAACGCGCGCGTCGTAACCGGCTTCTTCCACCGTCGCTCCGACGAGCAACCGTCCGTCGCGCCGCGGCACCAGATATCCGCCGGGAACCCAAATGGTGTGACGCATGAAGCCCTTCGGAATTTCGATGGCGAGCATTTGCCCTTTGACCGGACGAACCGTGGGCACGCAATTTTGCGGGACGCCTTCCAACTGCGCGGCCCATGCGCCGGCCGCATTGACGATCGCGCCCGCCGGATCGTAGCCCGCGCTACTGCGCACGCCCAGCACTCGACGCGCGTCGCACTCGATGCGCAAATGCTCGATGCCGGTGTGTATGCGCACACCGCGTGCCCGGCACGCCGCCGCGAGCGCGCGTCCCAGCCGGCGGTTGTCGATTTGCCCTTCGCCTTCCACCAGCAACGCGCCGCGCACGTGTTTTCCGAGCGCGGGCTCGGCGAGCAGCGTTTCCGCGCGCTCCAACAGCGTAGCGCGATGACCGGCGGCTTCTAATGCTGCTCCGCGCGCCGCCAAACGTTCGAGCGACGCGTCGTCATACGCGGTGTGTAGAATGCCGTCGAGCGAGAGGTAAGGATCGACGCCGCCTGCGTTCGCAATCGCGGAGGCGAACGCCGGATAACGGCGCAGCGACGCCTCGCAAAGCGCTTGCATCGCATCGTCGGCGAGGCGTTCGGTCAACGGCGCCAGCATGCCGGCCGCGGCCCATGAGGCGGCGCGCGCAGGTTCGGCGCTGTCGTACACCCGGACCGATGCGCCGCGCGATGCGAGTTCGAATGCGATCGAGAGTCCGATGATGCCGCCGCCGGCAATCGCTACATCCGCCATGCGTTACCGGTTTCGCTGCAAGAACGCGCGAATCGTTTCCGGACGTTCTATTTCAAATGCCGTGAGAGTAACGGGCTGCCAGCTGCGCGCGTCCGGTGCGGAGATCACCGCTTTCGTGACCACGATTCCGCGCAGCGTTCCGCCGGTATCGAATGCGCCGGCGCCGGAGTCGCCGCGATCGCAGCTCGGACAAAACAGCAGCGTCTGACGCAAGTGGTGCTCGGCGACCCCCGGCGAGGCGAGCCAGTCCCTCGCGCCGGGATGTCCGATGACGACGAAACGCTGCCCGCTGATGAATCCGATTTTCCCGAGGTGCGCAATGCGGTAGAAGAGTCCGGGAATCGCGTGGACGTACACCAGTGCCAAATCGGCCGTGCGCGAAGGCACGATGCGCGCCGCCGCGCGGCCTTCGTGATTCGCGAAGACCACGAAATGCGGGCCTTTGTGCGCGACGATGTGTTTTGCCGTGAGAATCGTCAGCATGCCGTGTTTTGCCGCTACGATCACGCCCGCGCCCATATACGCGGTGTGTTCGGAAGTGCGCGTACCGACGATAACAGTCTGCGCCCGCAGACGCTGCACGAGCGAGGCGGGAGCGCGCACGTGATAGGATTCGCTCACCAACCCTGCGTCGATGAACAGGTCCTTTTGGGCGCTCGCATAGATGATGAGGCCGCGTCCCGCGTCAGGGTACGCGCGCGCCATTTCCACGATCGCGCCGCCGAAAAGCCCGAGGACGAGCAGCAGCACGAGCAGCGAGAAATCGAAACGCGCAAGCGGCCTCATCTACATCCCGGTGTAGACCGGCCCCTCACCGCCCTGGGGCGGAACCCATGTGATAATCTGATACGGATCCGCGATGTCGCACGTCTTGCAGTGAACGCAATTGGTGAAGTTGATCACCAGCTCGCCGGTTACAGAACCGTTCGTTTTTTCGAACATCGGCTCGTAGACTTTCGCCGGGCAGAAATACTGACACGGATTGCCGTACTCCACCGTGCAGCGATCGCGGCAGATGTTGGTATCCTGCACTTTCAGATGGCACGGCTGGTCTTCTTCGTGCATCGTTCCGCTGTTGAAGACGTCGGTGAGTTTGTCGAACGTGACCACGTTGTCGATGCTCGCGCGGCGCGATTCTTTGGGCTTATAGCCGCGTTTTTCCATGCGCTCGTAGCCCGGCTCCCCGCGCAGGCGATCCGATATGCCGAATCCGCGCCCGCGCGTGAACATGCCCATGCCGGTGTTGAGCATGCCGTTGATCAGCCCGTTTTTGAATCCTTGATGGAAATTGCGGGCGGTATGCAACTCCGTGTACGCCCACGAGGCGTTGAATTTCGTCTCGTACGATGAAAGCTGTTCTTTATCGAAGCGCTCGGCCTGCAGCGCTTCGAGCGCGGCCTCCGCGGCGAGCATGCCCGATTTCATGGCAAGGTGGATGCCTTTGAGGCGCATGCCGTTCAAGAAGCCGCCCGAGTCGCCGATCAGCATCAGCCCGTCGGAGTACAAGCGCGGCATCGCATACAAGCCGCCCTCGGGAATCGCTTTCGCGCCGTAGCGCAGCAATTTTGCGCCTTCGAGCAATTTGCGTACCGCCGGCTGCGCTTTAAACAGTTGGAATGTGTTGTGCGGATCCGTCGTGGGGTCTTTGTAATCGAGGCCGGTGACGAATCCGATGTCGAGAATGTCGTTCGCCATGCCGTAGATGAAGCCGCCGCCGAACGTGTCGTTGGGAAGCGGATAGCCCATCGTGTGAATCACGCTGCCGGCTTGCACGCTGCCCGGCGCACACTGCCACAGCTCTTTCACACCGGCCGCATACACTTGCGGCTCGCGTCCATCGGTCAAATTCAGGCGCGGTTCCGCCTGCTTTACGAGCGTTCCGCGCGGGCCTTCACCTAGCACGACAATCTTCGCGAAGATGTCGGCGCCGGGTTCGTAATTCGGTTTGGGATTGCCGTGCTTGTCCAGGCCTTTGTCGCCGGTGCGCACGCCGATGACGCGATCGCCTTCCCACAGCAGCTCTTGCCCCGGAAACTCGCCGAAAACTTGCGCGCCGGCCTCTTCGGCTTTGCCGGCCAGCCACTTCACGATCTTCTGCAACGACGCCACGTACTTGCCCTGATTGTTCATCATCGGCGGAACGATCGGCGCTTTAATCTTGCCGTTCTCGGTGAGCAGCCAGAGTTGATCGCCCGTTACCGGCGACTCAACCGGCGCTTCGTCACGCCAGCCGGGAAGCAATTCATCAAGCGCCTTCGGATCCATGACGGCGCCCGAAAGCCCGTGATTGCCAATCTCGCCCGCTTTGTCGATGACGAGCACTTCCAATTCTTTGCCCGCCGCCTTGGCCAGCTGCATCAGACGGATAGCGCCTGCCAAGCTTGCCGGACCCGCGCCGACGAAAAGGACGTCTACTTCCAGAGAATCGCGTTCAGCCATGATTTTTCTGCTTCGCAAACGCTGCGATTGCCGCCTTTACCGCAATCCTGTGAATGCTAAGGCGGTCGTCCCACGGCAAGCGCGCCGGCGTCTCCAGCGTGAGCGCGCATTGGGCGGCGTGCCGCGCAAGCGATAGATTGTAGGAGAGTCCTCCGATTGCGTCGATCTCGCTCGCCGGACTCGGGCGCACCACGCCGTCGTCGAGTTGCGCCGCGGTGAACGGCGCGCCGAGATCGCACTGCCCGAGATCCTGAACGCGAAAGCCCGCTTCGCGGACGGCGTCCACCATGGCGTGCCCGAGCTGCGGCGTGCCGTATTCGTAGCAGTAGAAACCGGCGGCATCCACATCTTCGTGCAAGTCGAACGATATCGCGAATTTGCGGTTGCGGTTGGCCATGACGATCGCGCGCGCTTCGGGCGTCTGCCCGCCGCGCCCGAAGCTGCGGTTGACGTCTATGCCGTCGATGCTCTCGCGGGTGCCTAACGCGTAACCGCTAGGATTCGTGCACGGCCAGATCCGATATGAATACCGCGAATCGAGTTCGCGATCTTCAACGAGCTGCAATAACGCCCACGGCGCCGCCGGCTCGTCGCCGTGCACGCCCGATGCAAAGGCGATCGCGGGCAGATGCGCCTCGCCGATCTCGGCGCAGAGCAGCGTTCGCGGCGCGCCCGCGCATGCGACTTCACGGACGGCGGCATCGCCGCGGCGGCGCAAGGCTTTCCAGCGCGTTTCCAGGTCAGCGTAAGCGTTCACTTGAACTACCTGCGCCATTCATAGGAGTCTTTCATTTTGAAGATTCAGATTGGTCTCATGGGTTCGGCGGGCGGATCCATCTCGGAGGAAGAGCTTGCGCTGGCGCGCCGGGTCGGACGCCGCATCGCGGAGCGCGATTGCACCATCGTCACGGGCGCCTGTCCCGGCCTGCCGCACGCGGCCGTACTCGGCGCGCATGAGGCCGGCGGCATCAGCATGGGCGTTTCGCCTGCGCTCTCACCGGAAGAGCACGTGAATGTCTACGGCTCCCCACTGCAGCCGTACACGACGATGGTCTTCACCGGCTCGGGATTGATGGGCCGCGAGACGCACAACATTCACAGCTCGGATTTCGTGCTGTTTCTGGGCGGCCGCAGCGGCACGCTCGGCGAGTTTTGCATCGCTTACGACGAAGGCAAACTCATCGGCATCCTGCGCAACTCCGGCGGCATCTCCAATGAGTTCGAACGCATCGCCGATCTCGTAAAGAAAACGACCGGATCGATCATCGTTGCGACCGAGAGTCCCGAAGATCTCGTCGATTGGTGCTTGGACAAATACAAGACCGAGCCCATCCCCAGCTCCAAAGCGTTCGACCGGGACGCGCAGCAATCGCTTCCGCCGTCGCGGCCGCGTCCGCGCATCGTACAGGAGACCCGTGGCTGAACTGACGTTTATCGGCGCTGCCGGAACGGTGACCGGCAGCAAACATCTGCTCACGAACAACGGCCGGCACGTATTGGTCGATTGCGGGCTTTTTCAAGGCACGCGCGACATCGTTTCGCTGAACAGCATCCCGCTGCCGATCGCGCCGAAAGATGTGGACGCCGTCGTGATTACGCACGGGCACATCGATCACGTCGGGTATTTACCCAAGCTCGTGCGCGACGGATTCCGCGGCCCCATCTACGCAACGCCGGCGACGCGCGCCCTCATGCGCATCGTACTCGAAGACGCGGCGAATCTGCAGGCGCACCTGCACGCGCGCGGATTGCACGAAGAGTCCTACGCAGCGCCGACGTTTTACGACGAAGCGAACGTGCAAGAGACGATTCAGCAAACCAAACCCACGCCGCTGGAAACGCCGTTCGAAGCGGCGGGACTAAAAGCCACGTACCGAAACGCCGCGCACATTATCGGATCGGCATTCGTGGAATTCTCCATCGACGGACACAGCATCGTCTTTTCCGGCGATCTCGGGCGTTACAACCGGACGTTGCTCTACGATCCGCAGCCGATCGGCCGGGCCGACACACTCGTCTGCGAATCAACGTACGGTGATCGCGTTCACCCGCCCGATGCGCTCGGCGATCTCGAAAAGACCCTTGTCGAGGCAGTAAAGCGAGGCGGGGCGGTCGTCATTCCCGCGTTCGCGGTCGAACGCTCGCAAGAAATTCTTCTCTCGATCGGCCAGTTGCAGCGTAGGAACCCGGATCTTGCGAACATTCCCGTGTACCTGGACAGCCCGATGGCGGCGCACGTGGACGATCTCTTCGAGCATTTTCCCGATGCGCACAAGCCGATCCAGTTCGACACGAACGGCACGCCGTTCGGCTGCGAACATCTTACCGTCGCCATCGAAACCGAGCAATCCAAAGCAATCAATCACGTGCAGGGCCCGCACATCATCGTCTCGGCCAGCGGCATGGCGACGGGCGGCCGCGTGCTGCACCATCTCTACAATCACATCGGGGACGAGCGCGCGACGATTCTCTTCGTAGGCTATCAAAGCGCCGGCAGCCTGGGCTTTTTCTTGACGCACGGCGCGCGCACGATCAAGATTTACGGCGACACGTTGCCGGTAGCGGCGCACATTGGGCAAATCACCGGCTACAGCGCGCACGCGGATCGCAACGAAATTCAGCGGTGGTTCGATACATGCACGACCAAACCGGCGTTTTACGCCGTTCACGGAGATCCCGTGGCCGCTCAGGCGCTCTGCGATTTAGTCCGCAACAAATATACGTGGAAAGCGATGGCCGCAGCGCGCGGCACGACGGTGACGATCTAATGCCGGCGGCGCGATTCGAGTCTGTCTAAACTCGTTAATCCTTCGTCCACTCCAGCATGGAGTTCCATTCGCCCTTGGGATAGCGCTGTTTGGACTTGATGGCGTCTACGTACTTGCGTTTGCCGCTGCGGTTGCCTTTGCCCATGAAGCAGCCGCCGACGAGACGGTTCTCCCAAAAGTAGAGCGCGCGGTACCACTTCTTCTCGCGGTCCACCATGAACACGGTCTCGATATCGTCGCGGTATTCGGGCGACAGGCCGAACTGCGTGATAGTTTGCCCTT
Source organism: Vulcanimicrobiia bacterium (assembly GCA_025934645.1). Lineage (GTDB taxonomy): Bacteria > Vulcanimicrobiota > Vulcanimicrobiia > Vulcanimicrobiales > Vulcanimicrobiaceae > JAICWY01. Next base: position 60,036 of record JAICWY010000001.1, on the reverse strand, counting down.
TGAAGAGCAGACTCGAGTACTCCGGCACGTCGTCGTACTTCGCGTTGCCGCCCATCATGTTTTGCGCGACGACTTTGCCATGTGCGCCCGCGTTGTTCCACGTGCCCATGCGATAGCGCATCTCCAAAATCGGATCGTAGAAGTCCGCGATGTCGCCCGCTGCATAGATGCCGCGGATATTCGTCTGCAATTCGTCGTCGCAAAGAATGCCGCTCTTGCTCGTTTCGATACCGCTGCCGCTCAGCAAATCGGTGTTCATGGTGAGGCCTAAACCGACGCCGTAGCACTGCGCTTCGATGTCGACGCCGCTCTTGAGCCGGATCTTGCTCACGACGCCGTTGTCGCGCACGAACTCGACGATCTCGTCGCCGTAGTGCATGTGCACGCCGTCGGTCTTTGCCGCCTCATCGATGAGCTCGCCGGCAATCTGGTCCAGCATCCGGTGCAGCACCCGCGGTCCGCGCATAACCCAATGCGTCTCGACTTTGCGCGAGACGAACGCTTCGGCGAGTTCGTACGCGATGAACGATCCACCGATGGAAACGCCGGCCTTCGCGCTCTCCAACTGCTCCGAAATCGACAGCGTGTCGTTCATGTATTGGAAGTTGTAGACGTTTGCACCGTCGGAGCCCGCTGCGGGGTGCGGGTTGGGGCGTCCGCCGGTCGCTATCAGCAACGCATCGTAAGGATACGATGCGCCGTTGGCCGTGACGATCTTTTCTTCGGGAATCACGCGTTCGATGCGCGTCTCCAAATGCAGATCGATGTTCTGCTTGACGTGCCACTCGACGTCGCGCATGATCACTTTCTCTTTCGTGACCTGTTTGCGCAGCAGTGGCGGGAGCGCGATCCGGTTGTAGAGCGTGTAGGGCTCGTCCGTGAAGAGCGTGATGGTGCACGAGGGATCGTGCTTGCGGATTTGCTCGGCTGCCGTCGTGCCGGCAAACCCGTTGCCGACGATCACATAGCGCCGGAAATCTCCCGCTCGATTCACGAAGGCCCCGTTCGGCGGCCCGTAAAAGCGCTCCCGGTAGCATGGACGTGCGGCTGGTGCAGCTTTTGGCCTCGTTCATCCGCGTGAGCGGCGACTACGCGCTTGCGCGCCTCGAATTCTCGATAAAACGCCCGGGGGAGCCCGCGGCGCCAGTCATCGACCGTCCGCCCGATGCCTCCGAGCAGACGCTGCGCGAGCGCTGGCCCTCGATCGAGGCGCAGCTCGAAGCTGCCCGCCGCTTCGCGAAACACTTGCCGGACGGCGAGGGTACGGGCCTACAGGAGGACACCGCCGCCGGTTGGGTTGCGCGCACGGTTCAGGAGCTGGACCAGTACGCGCGGGCGATCCGGTGGGTGCTCACGGTGACGGAAAAATGAACGACGAGATGTTGGAACAAGCCAAGGCGCGCATGCAAGAGGCGCTGCGCCAAACGCAGGAACAAACCGAGGACGCCGCCGTGCAACTAGGGGGACTCTTCCGCAAGGGCGCGGAGCAACTGAAGAAGGCCGCCGATATCGCCGCGCAGGCGATACGCGAGGACCTCAACCGCCGGCCCTAGGCGTTATGCCAAGCCCAGTCCCACCATCATCTTAAAGCCGGTTTCCAGGGCGCGCTCGTCAATGTCGTATTGCGCGCTGTGCTGCGGATACACGCCCAGTTCCGGCCCGCGCGCGCCAACGATGAAATACGCGCCCGGACGCTCTTCCAGCATGTACGACATGTCTTCCGCCCACATGACGATGTCGTGCGGAAAGACGACGTTCTGCTCGCCGAGCACTTCCGCGCCGACGCGCCGCACGATCTCGTTCATCTTCGGGTCATTGACGGTCGGCGGATAGCCGTACCGGTACTTCATTTCGTGTTCCACGCGCATCGCTTCGGACAAGCCGCGTAAGATACGCTCCATGCGCTCGGGCATCGATTTGCGCACGTCGCGGTCGAAGCTGCGCACCGTGCCTTCCATGTGCGCCTCACTCGGAATCACGTTAAACGTCGAGCCGGCATGGAATTTCCCCACGGTGAACACCGCCGGATCTTTCGGCGCAATCTCACGGCTGACGATCGTCTGCAGCATGGTAACGAAATGCGCGCCGGCAACGATGGGATCGATCGCGCGCTCGGGCATCGCGCCATGACCGCCTTTGCCGGTGATCGTCAAGTGAAACTCATCCGACGACGCAAAGAACGGGCCGTCGCGCACGCCGATCTTACCGGCTTCCAGTCCGCTGAAGACGTGCAACGCGAAGCAGCGGTCCACGTGCGGGTTCTCCAGAGCACCGTCGTCGATCATCAGCTTGTTGCCCGCATACCCTTCTTCACCCGGCTGAAAGCAGAACACGAGCGTGCCGGCGATCTCGCCGCGGCGGCGCGCCAATTCTTTCGCCGCGCAGAGCAGAATCGCGATGTGCGCATCGTGCCCGCACGCGTGCATCACGCCGCTGTTTTGCGACTTGTACGGCACGTCGGCCGTCTCGCTAACAGGCAGCGCATCGATATCGGCCCGCAGCAGCGTTACCGGACCGGGTTTGCCGCCTTTGAGCGTTCCGAGTACGCCCGTTCCGCCGATCTTCGCCCGAACGTCGTCCAGGCCGAGCGCGCGCAATTCGCGTTCGATGTACGCGGCCGTCTCGAACTCTTTGAGCGAGAGTTCGGGGTGCATGTGAAAGTGGCGGCGGTGGCGGACGAGTTCGTCCATCGGAACATGTAGCGCAGCGGTCATTCTGTGCGCTTGCGCAGGCACGCGGCGGCTCCCTGCCCAACTCTATGCCATGCGTCCTTCAGTTACGGGTCTGCTGATTTTTGCATTGGCCGCCGCCTTACCGCCCGCAGCACACGCTGCGGAAACGTACGCGCCGACGAACCTTACGGCGGAAGCGGTCTTTGCGAAAGCCGTCGCCGCACGCGGGCGGTTGAAACACGGCGCCTATCACCGCGTCGAAGAGACGACGCGCTCCGGCGGAACGGTGCACATCGATGCTTACGAAGGTGCGGACCAATACGTCGAAACGCAGCGCGAAGGACCATTCACAATCGCGTACGGCGCCGACGGCGATACCGAATGGGAGCAGGACGAGAACGGAGCCGTAACCTTCGTCAGCGGATTTCACGTCAGCGACGATCCGTTCAACGCCGCGCTGAGCGCCAAGCCGAAGACGGTTGCCGATTCACCGGTTAAAGTGCTCGGTATCACGACCGGCGACCCTGCATGCGTAGTCGTGGAGGTCACGCCGGAAAAAGGCTTGGTACAGCACCGGTACTACGATGCAAAATCGTTCTTGCTCCGGCGCATCGATACGACCGATTACGCGGGGCAGACGACGACATACACCTACGATGACTTCAGGACCGCTTACGGTCTGACGTACGCGCAATCGATCTCGTTCAGCGATTCACATCCGGAAAACACCGCGCGCACGCGCGTGCTCGCGTTCGAGCGGGTCTCTCCCTCGCTCGTCCACGCCGCACCGCCCGCCAACAAGCCGCTCTTCGATCTCGGGGGACGCACATCGGTGCGCATTCCGGCCGAATTTACTGAGCACGGCATCATCGTCCGTCTCACGATCGCCGGCCGCGGCTTGGATTTCGAACTCGACTCCGGCGCATCAACGCTAGTACTCGACGCCGCCGTCGCGCGGCAACTCGGCCTCACGGTTAGCGACGTGCACCGCTCGGACTTCGGCGGCGACTTTACACACGGCCGCACGCAAGTCGCCGATCTCGGGCTCGGCGATCTGCATGCGCGTAACGTAACGATTGAATCGATACCGTTCGACGAGAACGTCGGCGATCGCAAAGTGGTCGGGTTGCTCGGAGGCGACTTCTTCGCTACGCAGCGCGTCGCGGTCAATTTCAAAGATCAAACGCTGACGGTTATGCCGCCCGCGAAAGAGGCGCCGGCCTCGCCTTGGGTCAGCGTGCCGATTCAAGTCGACGATCGCGTTCCGCGCGCGCATGCGAAGTTCAACGCCGTCGACGGCGCGTTCATCGTCGATTTAGGCGCGGACGAAACCATGCTCTACCCGCACTTCTTCCGGCAATTTCACCCGAACCGCGCGGGCGACGTGATGGGACAAGTTGTCGGCATCGGCCGCGAAGCGGTGGATTTTCACCGCTACACGTTCAGCCGCTTCGATTTAGGCGATCTCGCCTTCGCCGATGCAAGCGCGATCGTGGCGCAAGGCGCAAAATTTGAAGACTTGGATTATGACGGACTGCTCGGCCGCAACATTCTCTCGGACTTCAATCTCATCTTCGATTACCCGAATCAAAAACTGTACGTGGAGTCGCTGGTCCAGTAATCGTTTTAACCGTTACCCTTTAAACTCGGACCGCATCAAGAAATACCCGGGCACGTTGCGGCAAAATGCGCGCCCCGGCGTAAACGTGCTCTTGCGTGCTTGATCCATCGCGGCCTGATCGAGAATCGGCGTGCCGCTGCTCTCCCACAGCCACGCGTCGACCACACTTCCGTCGCGCTCCACCGCAACGACGACTGCCGCGGTTCCCGACGGAACCTGCGTGAAATTGTCGTGCGAGAACAGCGCTGGAATATGGAGCGGCTCCGCTTTGCTCAGTTGCACGTCCGCGCTCGGGTCCGGGCACTTCGAATCAAACGGCGGATCGATCCCGCGCGCGGTCAGCGTCATCGCGTTTTTCGTCATCGGTGGAAGCGCCGGTGCCGCGCGCGGCGGTTTGTTCGAAACGGGCGTCGGCAAACACGTCACCGAGCCTTCTTTATCCCAATCCAGCAGCGTTTCGCCCTTGGTCTGCGCTTGGCTGACGTATCCGTACAGCACGTTGACGGCCTGCGGAAATTTCACGATGATGTCGTCGGAAAGATAGTCTTCGTGGCTGAATGCAAAACCTTCGTCGTTATGCTGCGCGGAAAATTGGTGCAGCGTAACGCCGGAGAACGGCGCGTTGAACCAACCCTTATCCGTTTGAAAGCGCGCGAATCCGCTGAGCGTCCGTTCGCTGATCGCCCCCAGCCGGAAGCGGTACGAAACCGCGTCCACTTTGGCAACGCCGCCGATAATGGCCGCCGGGCAAAACTCCGCCGCCGCTTGCGCCTTACCGCCGGCGCAGAAACAAAGGACGGCCGCGAAAAGGGCGGCCGCAACGAGGTTACCGAGGTTCGAGCGCTTCACGCATGGCGAGTTCGAGCGGCGCAGGATTTCGGCCTAGCGGCGGGTGACTAGGCGGAACTGTGGCCGCCAAAACCAAGACCGCCAAAGCCGCCTTCGAGCGGCACGGATTGACCGACGAACAGCTGATCGCGATCTGGCGGACGATGCTCGTGCACCGGCGCCTGGAGGCGCGCGGCTTCGAACTCAACCGTCAAGGTAAGATTCCGTTTGCATCCGCCGGCGAAGGGCACGAAGCCGTTCAAGCCGGCGCCGCGATGGCGTTCGAGCGCGGCAAAGACATCCTCGTTCCGTATTACCGTGACCTGGGTTTAGATCTAGGCATCGGCCTGACGCCGTATGAGGTACTGCTCTCGCTTTTCGGCCGCGCGGCCGACCACAGCGGCGGGCGGCAATTCCCACACCACTACGCCAGCAAACAGCTGGGGCTGTATACAATCAGCTCGATCATCGCGGCGCAGACCTCGCACGCCGTCGGCGCCGCCTACGCGGTGAAACTTCGTAAAGAACAGGGCCGCGCAGTACTCACGACGTTCGGCGACGGCGCGACGAGTGAAGGCGAATGGCACGAGGCCCTCAACTTCGCCTCGGTTCATAAGCTGCCCATCGTCTTTTTGTGCGAGAACAACGAATGGGCGATCAGCACGCCGCTCTCCGGTCAGATGGGACAGCCGAACGTCTATAAGCGCGCGGAAGGCTACGGCATGCCGGGCGTTCTCGTGGACGGCTTCGACCCGATCGCCGTCTACGGCGCAGTGAAGCAGGCTATGGACCGCGCCCGACGCGGCGGAGGTCCGACTTTAGTCGAGGGCAAGTGCTACCGCTTCCTCTCGCACACGACCGACGACGACGATCGCACTTACCGCAGCCGCGACGAAGTCAACGCGCGGCGCAAGGACGACCCCGTTCCCAACTTCGAGCGCTTCCTTATCGAACACGGCGTTCTGACGGCCGAAGCGGCCGAGCAGATGAAGTCATCCGTGCTGGCCGAGGCGAACGAAGCCACCGATAGGGCCGAAGCCATGCCGTACCCGCAGCCCTCGGATTTGTACTCGCAAGTGTACGCCGGGCCGTGGGAACCATGGCAGTAACAACTTACACCTAAGGACCACTACTCTGATGGCAAAAACCGAACCTCAAGTGCGCAAGACACTCGAGCGGCACGGGCTGTCCGACGAGCAGCTCAAGGCGATCTTCCGCACCATGCTGCTCCAGCGTCAGCTCGACAACCGCGGCTTCCAGTTGAACCGGCAAGGCAAAGTGCCGTTCGCGCTCGGAAGCGAAGGCCACGAGGCGCTGCAAGCCGGCGCGGCGATGGCGTTCAACCGCGGCAAAGATATTCTCGCGCCGTATTACCGCGATCTCGGATTGGCGATCGGCATCGGCCTCACGCCGTACGAGATCATGCTCTCGATTTTCGCGCGCGCCGAGGATCACAACGGCGGCCGTCAGTTTCCGAATCACTACTCGTCCAAACAAGCCGGTTTGATGTCGTTCTCGTCGATCTTGGCCGCGCATATTCCGCACGCGGTCGGCGCGGCATATGCGATGAAATACCGCAACGAAGCCGGCCGCGCGGTCCTGGTAACCTGCGGCGACGGCACGACGAGCGAAGGCGAGTGGCACGAATCCATGAACTTTGCGGCCGTGCACAAGCTGCCGCTGGTGATGCTCGTCGAGAACAATCAGTGGGCGATCTCGACGCCGCTCAACCGCCAGATGGCCGAGCCCAACATCTATAAGCGCGCCGCCGGGTACGGCATGCCGGGCGAGCAGTTCGACGGATTCGATCCGGTCAAGACCTACGACGCCGTGCACCGCGCCATGGAGCGCGCGCGCACCGGCGGCGGTCCGAGCATCATCGAGGGCGTGTGCTACCGGTTCTTGGCGCACTCCACCGACGACAACGACATGACCTACCGCAGTAAAGACGAGGTCACCGAGAACCGCAAGCACGATCCCGTGCCGCGTTTCGAAAGCGTGCTGCTCGAGAGCGGCGTCATGACGGCCGACGAGATCGACGCGATGAAAAAATCGGTGCTGCGCGAGACGAACGAAGCGACCGACAAAGCCGAGGCGATGCCCTATCCCGAGGCGTCCGACCTGTACAAACATCTCTACGAAGGAGCCTGGGAACCGTGGCAGTAGCGGCAAGCACCAGCAAAATTCTCAACAACGTCGAGGCCGTGCGCGAGACGTTGTACGAAGCGATGAAGAGCGACGACCGCACCGTCATCCTGGGTGAAGACGTCGGCAATCGCGGCAACGTGTTCCTGATCACCAAAGACTTCGTCAAAGAGTTCGGTGAGGAGCGCGTGATCGACACGCCGATCGCGGAAGCGTCGATCGTCGGCATCGCGGTCGGCATGGCGATGGAAGGCCTGCGCCCTATCGCCGAGATTCAATTCGCGGATTTCATCTATCCGGCGTTCAACCAGATCGTCGGCGAAGCCGCGAAGACGCGCTACCGCAGCAACGGTGAATACACGTGTCCGCTGGTCATCCGCACGCCCTACGGCGGCGGCGTGCGCGGCGCGCTCTCGCACTCGGTGTCCATCGAAGCGCTGTTCTATCACGTTCCCGGCTTGAAGATTGTCGCGCCGGCTTTCCCGGCCGACGTCAAGGGCTTGCTCAACGCGGCGATCGACGATCCCGATCCGGTGCTGTTCCTGGAACACAAGAAAACGTACCGCCTGATCAAGGGCGAAGTACCGGACGGTCATTACACGATTCCGATCGGCAAAGCCGACGTGAAGAAGCAAGGTAATCAGCTCACGGTCGTATCGTACGGACTGTACGTGCACTGGGCGTTGGAAGCGGCGAACGCGCTCGAACAAGAAGGCCTATCCGTCGAAGTCATCGACCTGCGTTCGATCCGTCCGATGGATCGCGGCGCGATTCTGGAAAGCGTGCGCAAAACGCGCAAACTGCTGATCGTTCACGAAGACAATAAGTTCGGCGGCATCGGCGCGGAGATTAGCGCGATGGTTGCCGAGGAAGCGCTCTTCGAACTCGATGCGCCGATCCGCCGCCTATGCGCGCCGGACGTTCCAGCGATGGGCTACGCGCTTCCGCTCGAGGAAGAGTACATGAGTTCGCCGGCTGAAATGGCCGATGCGATGCGCGAAATGGTGAGGTTCTAACGGTGGCGACCACGATCACGATGCCGCAGCTCGGCGAAACGGTGACCGAAGGCACCGTCGAGCGGTGGCTGAAAAAAGCCGGCGATTCCGTTGAGAAATACGAGTCGTTCGTCGAAGTTTCGACCGACAAGGTCAACTCCGAAGTACCCGCGCCGGTGACCGGAACGCTTCGCGAAATTCTCGTTCAGGAAGGCACTACCGTGCCGACCGGGACGCCGATTGCCGTGATCGACGAAGTCGGAGCGGCTACCGGAACGAACGCGCCGGGCACCGAGCCCACGCAGCAGGTTGCGAACGCGGCGCCCGAGTCACGCGAGAGCATGGCGCAAAGCGCGAATTTCGAACCGGTTCCGGGCTTCAACATTCCCGAGATGCCGGTCAAGCACGTCGGGTCGGCGCAGCCCGTTTCCAACGGTCACGCAGTCGTGCATCAAGGCAACGGCGCGGCGGCAGAGTCCGCGCTGCGCGGCGCTTCGCCGGCGGTGCGCAAGCTCGCGCGCGAACATCACATCGACATCCGCGCGATCCGGGGAACCGGCGCGAACGGGCGCGTGACTGCGGACGACGTGCTCACCGCCGCGCGCATGGGCCCGGCAGCCGCCGTCGGCCAGGCAATCAGCGTCGGCACGAATTTCGGCGCAACCGGTGCGCCGGCGGCAATGCCGCCGCCGGCCGCGACGCCGCCCAAAGCGCCCGCGACGCCGGGACCCGGCGGCACGAGCACGTACGGCGAGCCTATTCCGGGAACGCTCATTCCGCTGAATTCTGCGCGGCGCATCATCGCCGAACGCATGGTGGAGAGCAAGCACACCGCGCCGCACGCGTGGTCCATGGTCGAAGTCGACGTCTCGAACGTGTGGAAGTGGCGCGCGCGCGAAAAAGACAAATTTGAACGCGACACCGGCTATAAGCTCACGCTGCTGCCCTTCTTCATCCGCGCGGTCGTCGAGTCGCTGGCCGTGTTTCCGTTGATGAACGCGAAGTTTACGGCGGAAGGCATCGCCGTTGAGAAAAACGTGAACATCGGCATCGCGATCGGCCTGCCGACGAATCTTGTGGTTCCGGTCGTGAAGAACGCGGACAAACTTTCGATCAAAGGCATCGCGATCGCCTCGGGCGAGCTGATCGACAAGGCGCGGCGCAGCAAACTCTCGGCGGACGATCTGCAAAGCGGCACGTTCACGGTAAACAACAACGGCGCGAACGGATCGTACGCGTCGGCGCCGATCATCAACGGCGGTCAGGCCGGAATCGTAACGATGGAAACGGTCGTGAAAAAGCCGGTCGTTACCGCAGACGATGCGATTGCGATCCGGCACATGATGAACGTCTGTCTCTCGCTGGATCACCGCGTGGTCGACGGCTACGTCGCCAGCGGCTTCCTTGCGGATTTAAAGAAACGCCTCGAAGGGATGGGGCCCTCGGGCGTTCTGTAACTCTGCGTAGTTACCGGATAAGCGGCGTTGAAAACTGGCCGACGAAAAAGTTCAAAACGAAGACGAAGACCCAAAACGCCGCTATCCCCGCCAAAAGAGCGATGGATTCGGCGCGCTCGCGCACGCGCGAGCTCTTACGGAGCGGCAGATCGCGCGGCAGCAGGTCGACCGCGGTTTGAGAGTACAGGTGCTTCACCCTTTGGTTATTCCCAATTCCGGCAAGGGCGAGCAGGCGGCGTCCGATATCTGACATTATCCCAGGGTCGCCTGGTCGCGCCCGGCCTGCTTGGATTGGTATAATGCGGCATCCGCGCGCTCGAGGATGCTTTCGGCGGTATCGATAGGATAACTCAGGGCAATTCCTGCGGACGACGAGAGGCGCACGCCACGCACCGAGTCGCACGAGCGAATAGCCGTAAGAATGCGGTCCACGATGCTACGCGCATCCGTAGGAGTGACGTCGATTAAGATCATCGCGAATTCGTCACCCGCAAACCGCGCCGCCAGATCGACGTTTCGCGCGTGCGTGCGAAGAATCTCCGCCAAGGCGCGGAGCGCTTCGTCGCCGGTGCGGTGTCCGTACGCATCGTTGATCTGCTTGAAGCGATCCACGTCTAGCATTACAAGCGCGAATGGCCGGCGGCTGCGCGCGCTGCGCTGCAGCTCGTCTTCCAGCCGCTCGTCGAACACGCGCCGGTTCGCAAGCCCAGTCATACCGTCCATGCGCGCGAGCTGCGCGAGTTCGGCGCTGAGGGACAGATTCGCGCGCACGATGCCGGCGATGTCGAGCGCGTACGCAACACCGGAAACGGCATCCGGCGGCTCGACATCCTCGCGCAGCGAATCGGCATAGAGCATCGCGACCGTGCGATCGCGCACGCGCAGCGGCGCAAGCACGTACGCGCCGCGGACGTCGCCATGCGGCAGATCGTCGTCGTCTTCGCTTCCGCTGCGCGCTGCGTCCAACATAGCTTGGGGCGCAAGCGGGGAGTTTTTCGGAACCGTCGCGAGGTCGAGCGCCGGATATCCCAGCTCTTGCACGATGCGCGCTTCACCGTACAACGTCGGCGGCGCCAGCAATGCCACGCGCTCGAAGCCGATAGCGCCCGGAAGCACGTCGACGATCGTGCGATCCAGATCTTCAATGCTTTGCGCGTTTAAAATCGCATTCGTCGCTGCATGGAGACGCCGCGTGGCGGCAAGCAGCGCGTTGGCACGGCGCAATTCGGCATCCATCAGCGTAACCTCAAGATCTGCGCGAGATTCGCGCTGGAATCGACCGCCGCTTCGATGTTTCCGGCGGACGAAGTGAGCAACGATGTGACTCCCGGCCCATGTCCGGCCACGAACGATCGCCCGTGCACGACGACGCCGACCGATATTGCGCCCGTGCGGTAAATGCGGCCATACGAATGATCGGCGTCGACGATCGCGACGATGTCGCCGAGCCGCAAGTCACGCAGCCCGTACCGCTCGGCGGTCGCGTCGTCGAAGGTTTGAATGTCGTAATCACCGCGCACGACCGTGGCCCGGCCGAGGCCGGAGCCCATGACCGCCGCAGGAATGAGCTTCGCGACGCGCACGTGCAGCTTGCCGTCGCGCAGCTGGGGGTCCCACGCTTCGACAAAATCCGGATCGGCATTGAAAATTTTGATCTCCGGCGCGTCCAGCAAGCGCATCCCCAGGCCGCAGCCCCAGATTTGGATCTTGTCGCCGATAGCCATCTTGCGCATTATCTCGGGCGTAAAGTCGACCATGACATGCTCGATGCCGCCGTGCTTACCGGTTACGCGCCCGGTAGCGCCTTTCGCATCGCCGGAGATCACCACGGCTTCGTTGCCGATGCAAGCCATCACGTTGAGGCCGGCGTTAATGCGATCGTCCGGGTGCCGCACGCTGACTGCGGGCTCGATATGGTCGGCCCAAAAGTCGAACGCGCCGTCGCCCACGCGAACGTTGGGATTGATCCCGCCCACGCTCGGCACGATCAGCGGCTGCCCGTCGAAGCTGACGTCGTAGAGCCCGGAGTTGAGCAGCGGCGGCGCTGCCTCCCCGGACACGGCGGTCACGACGAGCTCGGAACGATTAATGCGAAGGCTCACTATACGGCCTACCTCGAAAATGAACGAAGTGCAGATTCGTAAGCATTTCCGGTTCGAGGCGGCGCACGTTCTCCCTTACCATTTGGGGAAGTGCGCGAGGCCCCACGGGCACTCGTACCGGCTGGAAGTGGCCATCCGCGGGCCGCTTCGCCAGGAAGGGCCCGCCCGCGGCATGATCGAGGACTTCGACCACGTCCGCGCGGTCGTGCACCATACCATCCTGGACGTTTTGGACCATACCTCCCTCAACGACACGATCGAAAATCCGACGTGCGAGCACATCATCGCGTGGATCTGGGAACGATTGCTTCCCGAACTCCCCGGCCTCGACGAACTGGTGCTGTGGGAAACGGCGACCTCGTGCGCCGTGTTACGAGCCTCCGACTTTCACTAATGCTCCAACTTGCAGAGATTTTCTATAGCATCCAAGGCGAAGGCGCCTTCAGCGGCACGCCCGCGGTTTTCGTGCGCCTTGCCGGGTGTAATTTGTCGTGCGACTTTTGCGACACGGATTATTCGTTGAAATTTTTTGCCGGCGTGGCGGAGGTTGTGGCGAAGGTGCGGGAACTGGGCGGCGATTGCCCGATGGTGATTCTCACCGGCGGCGAACCGCTCGCGCAGCGCGAAACGCTTGCATTGATCGATGCGCTGCGGAGCGACGGGCGCCGCGTGCACATCGAGTCGAACGGCACGATATATACCGAGCTCCCGCAAGACGTGTGGCTGTGCGTCTCTCCGAAAGAGCGTGTGGATCCGCGCATGGCGCAGCGCGCGAACGAAGTCAAACTGATCGTCGACGAACGCGTGCCCGAAGAATGGCTGCAACTCTTCTCGGATAAGCCGTTGCTTCTGCTGCAGCCCGAGGGCAATAAGCGCAAGAACGTCGAGCTCGCGCTGGAGTATGCGATGGCGCATCCGGATCGTTTCCGCCTCTCGCTGCAAACGCATAAATTGATCGGCGTCCGCTAGTGATCCTGATCGCTTGCGCAGCCGGTAAAGAACTCGAATTTTTCCGTCCGCGCCCGCACGTGGAACTGCTCGTCACGGGCATTGGGCCGGTCGAAGCGGCGGCCGCGGTTTCCCGCGCACTCGCGCAAGGTTCGTACGACTACGTAATCAACGCGGGCATCGCCGGAGCGTTCGATGGAACCGCAGATGTCGGCGATGCGGTTGTGGTCAGCGACGATTTTTTGCAACTCGATCTTGAAACCGGCGCCGCTATCGCGTTGCCGGACGGTCTGCGTGTGATCGATCGTGCGTCGTCTGATCTCGTGCTCGTCGATCGCTTGGTCGAACTGGGTTTCCGCAGCGTGCGCGGCATTACGGTACCGCGCGTCACCGCGACCGATGAAACGGCCGCAAAACTCGCTGCGCTTGGCGCGGGTGTCGAGAGCATGGAAGGTTTCGCGGTGCTGCGAGCCGCGGAGATCGCGGGCGTTCCGGCAGTCGAGGTGCGGGGCATCTCGAACGTCGTCTGCGAACGTTCTCGCAGCCGCTGGGACTTCGCCGCAGGCGTTCGCGGCGCGGAGCGCATTTTGGACGCCGTACTCTCGATTTTAGGAAGCGTATCCGTTGGATAGACCGATCACCCTTGCATACTCGCCCTGCCCGAACGACACGTATATTTTCGCGGCGTGGACAAACGGCCTCATCGACGGCGCGCCCGACGTGCGCGTGCAGTTGGAAGACGTCGAAAGTCTCAATACCTCGGCTTTAAAAGCAGACTATTGCCTGACGAAGGTCAGCTACGGCGCGATTCCGCTGCTGATGGAAAATTACCGCATTTTGCGCTCGGGCGGCGCGCTGGGGCGCGGGTGCGGACCGCTCGTCGTCGCGCGCGAGAACGGCCCGAAGACGCTGGACGATTTGAAAGACGCCATCGTCGCGATTCCGGGCGAGATGACGACGGCGTTCATGCTGCTGCGTTTGGCGATGGGCGCGCGCCCGCAAACTATTCAAATGCGCTTCGATAAGATCGTGGATGCGGTCGCGAGCGGCGCGGTTGATGCCGGGCTCATCATCCACGAGTCGCGTTTTACCTATCAAGAACGCGGTCTAGCGAAAGTGGCCGACCTCGGCGAATGGTGGGAAGGCGAGACCGGCATGCCGATTCCGCTCGGCGCGATTCTGGCGCGCCGCGATCTCGAGGACGATGAAGCGGCGACGGTCAACGACGCGATACGCCGCAGCCTCGCGCTTGCGCGCGAAAACGAGCGCGCGATCGCCGCGTACGTACGCGAGCACGCAACCGAGATGAGCGAAGACGTGATGCGAAAGCATATCGCGCTCTACGTTAACGAATATACCGATGACGTAGGTGATGCCGGAATCGCTGCCGTTAACGAGCTCTTTCGCCGCGCGCACGAAGCGCGCATCATTCCCGAAAGCACGGAGGCCGAATTTGTTTAAGCGCACACTACCGATGCTGCTCGCCGCCGCGGTTTGCGCGGCGGCTTTTTTTAGCACGGCTGCGGCCGCCCCGCTGCCCGCGGCGCGCGTCGTACTCGGCGATGAGGTTTTCCTGCGTACTGCGGAACGCGATCTCCACGGACGGTGCGTCGGTGTAATTACAAACCAAACCGGCGTGACGTCGCGTTTGGTCAGCATCGTCGATGCAATCAAAGCGGACCCGCGCATCTGCATCAAGGCGATCTACTCGCCGGAGCACGGATTGCGCGGCGACCGTGCCGCCGGCGCGTACGTCTCCTCGTACACCGACGAGCGTACGGGTCTTCCCGTGTACAGCTTGTACGGCAAGCAGCGGCATCCGACGGCACAGATGCTCGCGGGCGTCGACGTCCTGTTGTTCGACATTCAAGATGTTGGCGCGCGCCCGTACACCTATGTCTCCACGATGGCGTACGCGATGGAGGCAGCAAAGGAATTCGACAAAGAGATTTGGGTGCTCGATCGCCCCAATCCGATCGGCGGCGTGCAAGTCGAGGGTCCGGTTCTCGACCCGCGCTTCAAATCGTTCATCGGGCTGTATCCGATCGCAATGCGCCACGGCATGACGGTGGGCGAACTCGCGCAGATGTTCAACGTCCAATTCGGCATCGGCGCGAAGCTGCGCGTGATCAAAATGGAAGGCTGGCGGCGCTCGATGCTGTGGCCGGACACGGGCCTGCAATGGGTGCAGACTTCGCCGAACATTCCCGAGTGGAACACCGCGATAGTCTATCCGTGCACGGGCCTGATCGACAACGTCGGATTGAACGCCGGCATCGGCACTACAAAACCGTTCAAATACGCCGGTGCCGTCGGACTCGACGCATACCGCGTGGCGGCGGTACTTAACGCCCGGAACCTTCCGGGCGTGTATTTCCGGCCCGCATATTGGTCGCCGTTCTTCGGCGCTCTCAAAGATCAACAGATCGGCGGCGTAGAACTCGACGTCTTCGATCCGTACCAGTTCCAGGCGGTACGCACGGCGGTCGAACTCATTACCGCGGTGCGCAGCGTTTCACCACGCACAATTTCGATATCGGAAAAACCTCTGGCGACGGATTGGGGCACCGGCACGCTCGCATCGGGCCTGACCGAAGGCCTCAGCGCGCCGCAAATTCTCGCGCAATGGGAACCGGCGCTCACGCGCTTCAAAGCAATCCGCGCGAAGTATCTCTTGTACTAGCTACAGTTCGCTGCGGTGGGTGCGGATGTAGTTGAGCTGCCAGAGGTGGATGAAGCGCTGCAGCTCCTCTTGCGTTTTCTCGTCGATGTCGACAAACGACATGCCGTGAGCGAATTTCTTCTGCTCTATGCTGAAGAACGTGACGAGCACTTTCGCGTGCACGCTCATCGGGGCAAATCCGGGCGGCGCCGTCTTAATCGACTCGGGGCGTAAGCCGAACGGGCTTTGTTCGAAGACTTCTTTCTCGATAGTCATCGAGGCAAGAAACTCGTCCGGTAATCTGAAGTCGAGCAAGAGCACCGAGCCCTTGACCAAGTCCTCGTCGCACGAGAGACGCAGTCCGCCCGCGCTCAGGTCGTTTGCCTTGCCGCTGCGGCGGCCGCGCCGGCCCTCCAGCGTATAGAGCAAGTCGAACTCGACCGGCATTCGAAACGACGATCGTTTTTGCGTCGAGCTGGGAGCCGCGGCTTTGGGACGGCTCGCCGGTTTCTTTTTTTTGAAAAAGAACACGCTGGGATGAGCCGTTAAAAGGCAGTCGGCGCGGTTCCTTCTAAAGATGCGGTGTGGTTGTCGAACGGCTCATCGAAGCACTCGGTCCCGACGCGGTTAAAACCGCTCCGGAAGACCTTTCCGTGTACGCCTTCGATGCTTACACGCAAGGGCGCATGCCATCAGCGGTGGTATTGCCGGCGTCGGCTATCGACGTCGCGGCCGCCGTGAAGATCGCCAAGGCGTGCGACGAACCGATCGTGCCGCGAGGCGCAGGCACGGGCCTGTGCGGCGGTGCGGTTCCCGCGGAAGGCGGCGTCGTCTTCTCCTTCGCGCGGATGAACCGGATTCTGGAATTGGATGCGCCGAACCGCCGCGCGCGCGTGCAGCCCGGCCTGATCAATCTCGACCTCTCCAAAAAGGTCGCGCATGCCGGATTATTTTACGCGCCGGATCCGTCATCGCAGAAAGCTTCGACAATTGGCGGCAACATCGGCACAAATGCCGGCGGCCCGCATTGCCTTTCTTACGGTACGACCGTCAATCACGTGCTCGGCCTTGAGATCGTCGACGAGAACGGCGACGTGCAGCACACGTGGGTTGAAGAGGACGGATACGATCTCACCGGCGCGCTCGTCGGCAGCGAAGGGACGCTCGGCGTCGTCACGTCCGCCTGGGTGCGGCTGATGCGTCAGCCCGAAGCCGTGCGCGTGTGGCTTGCCGGATTTCCCGACGTCGAGAGTGCTTCGGAGGGCGTCTCCGCGATCATCGGCGCGGGCATCGTGCCGACGGCGCTCGAGATGATGGACGGGCTCGCGCTGCAGATGGTCGAGGCTGCGTTTCACAGCGGATATCCCACCGACGCGGGCGCGGTGCTGCTGATCGAGAGCGCCGGATTCGAAGACGATTTGAACGCGTACGAAGCGCTCATGGCGCCGATCGTTCGTGCGGCGGGCGCAACGTCGTGGCGTTCCGCGCGATCGGCAGCCGAGCGTGACGCGCTTTGGGCCGGTCGCAAAGGCGCGCTCGGCGCGACGGGCCGTTTCGCGCCGAACTACTATATTCAAGACGTCGTCGTGCCGCGGACGAAACTTCCGCAAGCGCTGAGCGCCGTCGAACATGCGTGCTCCGAGCGCAGCATCCGTGTGGCAAACGTGTTTCACGCGGGCGACGGAAATCTGCATCCGCTGCTGATGTACGATCGCAGCGACAAACAGCAAGTCGCCGCCGTCATCGACGCCGGCAACGACATTCTGCAAGCGGCGGTCGAGCTCGGCGGAACGATCAGCGGCGAACACGGCATCGGCTTCGAAAAGCGCGGCACGCTCACGCGGATCTTCAGCACGGACGATCTCGCGACGATGGCGCGCGTGCGCGACGTCTTCGATCCGAAACGCCGCTTGAATCCCGAAAAGATCTTTCCGGCAGGCGTCGGCTGCGGCGAAGTACGGCAGCGATGATCGCCGAACGCATCTCGCCGAGCAGCCTCGATGAACTGCGCGCCGCGGTCGCCGGGTGCGAACGCGACGGCCGCGCGCTTTCGATCGAGGGCGGACAAACCTTGAACGGACTCGGCAACGCGCCGTCACGGGCGGATCTCTCCATTTCAACGCTCGGCTTGAGCGCGCTCATCACGCACGAGTACCACGATCTCACGTGCGCGGTGCAAGCCGGAATCCGCCTCGGCGATTTGGCGGAGTCCCTCGCGCAGCGCGGGCAGTTCATTCCACTCGACGCGCCGCTTCGCCGCAAAGCTACCGCCGGCGGCACGCTCGCAGCAGGATGGCTCGGCCCGCGCCGCCATCTGTACGGCCGCGCGCGCGATTATGTGATCGGATCGCAGGTCGTGCTCGCCGACGGAACGCTGGCAAATGCCGGCGGCATGGTGGTAAAAAACGTCAGCGGCTACGATATGAGCAAGCTGTACATCGGCTCGCTCGGAACGCTGGGCATCATCACGCAGCTCAATCTCAAAACGATTCCCTTACCACCGCGCCGGCGGGTACTGCTCGCCAAATTACCGGAGCGGACGCGCTCGCGTGCCGTCGCGCAGATTGCGGGCATGGCCATCACGCCCGCCGCCGCGTTCTGCATCGAAGGTTTCCGCAAGAGCATCGATGGTGAAGATGGGATCGACGGCCGCTTGTACGTATTGCTCGAAGGCTCCGAAGCGCTGGTGGATCGCGCGACGCGCGACGCGCGTTCGGCTCTGGGACGCGCGGGCGTTCCTGAAACGCTGATCGTCGATGCGGGCGCAGGCGAGAGCTTCGATCGCGTGCTCGATGCGCACGTGGAGAATTTGGGCGAGCGTTCGATCACCTATCGCGTCCTCACCACGCCCGGCGCCGTCGAAGAGCGTGCAACGGCGATCCGCGATGCGGCGAACGCTCGCGAATTGTTCACCGACGTGCTGCTCGACATCATGAACGGCGACGCCCACCTTCGGGTGAGCGATCGCGACAGCCGCGCCTTCGCGGAAAAGATCGAACGCTACGACGACATCCTGCGTGAATTGGAGCCCAAGCGCGCCATCGTCGCCGGCGCCGCGCCGATCCGCAGCGCGTTGGACGCGTGGGGCGAACCGCCGGCCGCGATCGAGACAATGCGGCGCATGAAAGAGCGCTTCGATCCTCGCGGCATCTTGAATCCCGGGCGCTTCGTCGGCGGCATTTAGAGCGGTGCTCTCGCAAGAGATCGACTGGGCCGTCAAGCGCGTATTGTTCGGCCCGCGCCGCCTCGCATTTCTGCTTCGCGGCGGTCTGGACGACGCGTTCGATCTGCGTACGTTCTTGGTGCACGTGGTCCCGCTGGCGCGCAAAGCGCTCGCACGTTTGGAACGGCTGGCGGAGCGCATTCCCGACGCGGAACTTCGCGCGCAGGCGCAATCCAGTTTGCGCGACAAGGCATATCACGTCGCAGGCGCATGCATTTTAGCGACGTTTCTGCCGAGCGCGGCTCGCGAGCACTACGTCGACATCGTCGCGCCGCTCGAGACGATCTACGATTTTCTGGACTGCCTTTGCGATCGTCATCCGGAAACGCCGCCCGAAGCGTTCCGCCACCTGCATTTGGCGCTTGCCGACGCGCTCGATCCCGCGCGCCCGCTGCATGAGTACTACCTGCACGGGCCGCCCGGCGACGACGGCGATTACCTGCGCACGCTCGTGAAGCGCGTGCGGACGGCGCTGGGGCGCCTGGGCGATCACGAGCTGCTCGTGCCGTATTTCAGCGAGGCGGCGCGGCTCTACGCCGACGTGCAAACCTACGCACATCTCCCGGACGGCGATCGCGCTCGCGCGTGTATTGAGTGGCACGCGAAGGAAGGGGCGCGCTATCCGGGACTGGCCTGGTGGGAATTTGCTGCGGCAGCCGGTTCGCAGTTTCAAGTGTACGCGCCGTTGTACGCGGCGTTCTGCAGCGATTTTGACCGCATCGGACGCTCGTACGACGCGTACTTTCCGGCGTTCTCGGCACTTCACGTGCTGCTCGACTCATTCATCGACCAGCGGGAAGATCGCGAGCACGGGGACCTGAACTGGATCGCTTGTTACGACGGTTTCCTGACCTTCAAAACGCGCGCGGCCGCCTTAGCCGGTCAAGCCCA
This sequence comes from Vulcanimicrobiia bacterium, assembly GCA_025934645.1. Taxonomy (GTDB): domain Bacteria; phylum Vulcanimicrobiota; class Vulcanimicrobiia; order Vulcanimicrobiales; family Vulcanimicrobiaceae; genus JAICWY01. Next base: position 40,492 of record JAICWY010000001.1, on the reverse strand, counting down.
AGCGGGTTTCGCAACGCTCGGCATGCCGCGGGCGCACCGCTTCGCGCTGCGGATCATGGCGCTGTTCTATCTGAGCCATCCAAAAATAGCGCAGCAGAATCTGAATCAGGAAGCGGTCGCACTGCTCGACGCGCTGGTCTGAATTAGGCCGCCCCGGCGCCCCGCAATCCAATACGCGGCTGCGCACGCAAGCGGCAAAACGCTGACATCCGAAAGCGCGTTTGCAGCGCCGACCCGCGCGACGCCGAAACCCACCGCCGTCACGAGCGCGGAGCCCGCGCCGAACGCCACGCCGTTCATCAAGCCGAGCGCCATGCCCAGGTTGCGGGGCAGCATCCGCTGCACGATTGCGACGCTCGGGGCGCTCTGCACGTTGAGCAGCGCGCTCGCCAGCAACAGCGACCCGATGCCCGCACCGCCGCCGAGCACGAAAAATCCGTACAACGCCGGCGCGGCCGCGGCCAAGCTTCCCGCAGCAATCGGCACCGGACCGAAACGATCGCCGAGCCATCCGCCGGCATACAATCCGACAACACCCGCGGCCAGAAACGCCGTGACGATTACGCCCGCTTCTGCAATCGTTCCACCGCGCGCGACGACGAGGTTCGGCAGGTACGTCATGAATGCGGCGGCCGCCAAATATTTCAGCGCCGTTGCGGCGACCAGCAAGCCGACGCCGGTCTTGTCGACGTCCGCGATGCCGGAAGCGTCGAGTTTTGCACGGTGCGCTTCCTGTTCGCGCTGCGCGTGCGCGTCGATGCCGCGCATCCAGGCGAAAAGCGCGATGACCGCGAGCGCGCCAGGCAACAGCATCCACAGCGAACCGGAATTGCCGTAATGCTGCAACAACAGCGAGATCGTGACGGGACCGAACGCGTAGCCGACGGCGCCGCCGATCTGGAAGATCGAAATACCCCCCGATTTGCGCTCGCCGCTCAGCAAAGCGGCATATTTTCCCGCTTCCGGATGCATGACGGCCGAGCCTAGACCGCCGATCACGACCAGCACCGCGAGCATCGCCAAGCCGCCGGCGACGCCGATAAGGGAGACGGCCGCGACAGTGAGCGCGACGGATGCGGGCAAAAACCACCAGCGCCCGGCACGATCGGAGTATGCGCCGAACAACGGCTGCACGATCGAACTGGTGAGATACCACAGGAACCCGATCGCGCCCTGATACAACGGCGGAAGATGGTGTGCGCTGACGATCGTAAAGATCAGCAGCGGCACCATCCCCGAAAAATAATCGCTCGCGCCGTGCGCGAAGCCCATGACGGCAAGGGCTTTAAGATTCCAGGACCGGCGCATGGCCGGAACTTACCTGGAGGCGGCCGTCATCTCCTCGCGCGAGCGTTCGTAGCGCGACACCTCGCCCTGCATCATGGCGTTGGGCCGCAAGAACGACTTCACCATGTCCGCTTTGTGATTCGCCATAAAATCGTAGTACTGCGGCGCGTCGTCCAGCGTGCCGCGATGCGTGATGATGAACGACGGGTCGATGTCGCCACGCCGCACCTTCTCCATGAGCGGACGCAGATACCGGTGCATGTGCGTCTGACCACCGCGCATTTGAATACCTTTTTCGAACATCGCGCCGACCGGCATCTTGTCGATGAAGCCGCCGTAGACGCCGGGCACCGAGAGCGTGCCGCCTTTACCGATCGCTTGGATCGCCAAGCGCAGCACGTGCGCCCGGTCCATTTCCAACCGCATCGCTTGTTTGGCTTTGTCGAGCACCGCGTCGGGCGCGACGCCGTGCGCCTCCATGCCGACGCAGTCGATGCACGCGTCGGGACCGCGTCCGCCGGTCATCTCGTTCAAGGCTTCGAGCACGTTGACGTCATCGAAGTTCACGACACGCGCGCCGGCAGCGGCAGCCATTTCCAAGCGTTCGGGAATGCGGTCGATCGCAATGACGTCGGCTGCGCCGATCAGCAGTGCGCTGCGAATCGCGAATTGTCCGACGGGTCCGCAGCCCCACACGGCGATCACGTCGCCCTGCTTGATGTCGCAGTTCTCGGCAGCCATGTAGCCCGTCGGGAAGATATCGGTGAGATACAACGCGCGCTCGTCATCGATCTCGTCGGGCACGACCAACGGGCCGATGTCGGCGAACGGTACGCGCACGTACTCGGATTGTCCGCCGGCGTAGCCGCCGAAGAGGTGCGTGTAACCGAATAATCCGCTGCACGAATATCCGTACAACCGCTCCGCCATTCCGGCGTTGGGATTCGAGTTATCGCACAGCGACCATTGTTCGCGGGTGCACGGCTCGCAGTTTCCGCACGCAATGGTGAACGGCACGACGACCCGGTCGCCTTTGCTCAGATTGCGGACTTCCGGCCCCACCTCTTCGACAATGCCCATGAACTCATGCCCGAGTATATCGCCCGGCTTCATCGTCGGCATGTAGCCGTTGTATAAGTGCATGTCGGATCCGCAAATCGCCGTCGCGGTCACGCGCACGATCGCATCGCGCGGGTTGAGGATCTCCGGATCTTTCACACGCTCCACGCGCACGTCTTGCTTGCCGTGCCAGACCACCGCTTTCATGCGTACCGCCTTCCCGTCGGGATCTCGCCCGCCTCAAGCAGCGCCTTCAACCGGCGCAGCACTTCTTTGATGGAGTATTTTCCGAGTCCGCGCATCGAGAGATACATCTCGGTTCCGCGCCCGTCGGGCGCGTCGCACAGCTCTAAATGTTGAATGGTGCCGAGCATTTTCTTCGATCCGACGGCCTGCGCCATCAGCTGCCGGTCTTGAACGAACGCCATCACGCGATCGCGGGGAACGAGCACGGTCATCGCTTGAACGATCGGCTTGCGCATGCGCGCACGTGCGTTTCTCGCGACGTATGTAAGCGTCAATCCGGCAGCCGCGCCGGCAGCAAACAACGACACCGCGGTGCTTCGCTTATCCATGCGCCATGTTTTCCCAGGAAAAGGGTAATCCCACGCCATGCGTACTCGCAGAATACTTCGGGCGGCAGGCGCCGTGTTGGCCGGGACGCTTGCAATTCGTGCAATCGCGCGCGGGTTTTCCCCGCGCCGTATGAACGGCCATGTGGTTTTTATTACCGGAGGCTCGCGCGGTCTCGGGTTTGCTATTGCGCTCGAGGCAGCGTCGCGAGGCGCGCGCATCGTCCTGTGCGGCCGAGAACAGGATACGGTCGAACGCGCGGTCGAGCGGTTGCGCGAACGCGGAGCGGAAGTGCTTGGGCTTACTTGCGACGTGCGCGAAAGCGCGTCCGTCACTGCAGCGGTACGTGCGGCATTCGAGCAGTTCGGCCGGATCGACATGCTCGTCAATAATGCCGGCACGATTTCGGTTGGACCGCTCGAGTCGTTAACGCGGCAAGATTACGAAGACGCCATGAACACGCACTTCTGGGGGATGTACAACGCCGTTGAAGCGGCGCGTCCGATCATGCAGCACCAGGGCGGCGGACGCATTGCCAACATTACGTCGATCGGCGGAAAAGTGAGCGTCCCGCATCTGCTTGCATATAGCGCGAGCAAATTCGCCGCAGTCGGTTACTCCGAGGGACTGCGCGCCGAGTTAGCTCCGAAACGCATAAGCGTGACGACGGTGTGCCCGGGCTTGATGCGCACAGGAAGCCCGCGGAATGCTTTCTTCAAAGGACAGCATCGCAAAGAGTATACGTGGTTCACGCTCTCGGACACGTTGCCAGGACTCTCTATCGGCGCGCGCGCTGCAGCGCGGGCGGTCTTGGACGCCGCGCTGCGCAATCAGGCCGAAGTGGTTCTTTCGCTGCCGGCACAAAGCATCGCGCTGCTGCATGGCATCGCGCCGGCGTTCGTCTCGAACCTTATGCGCCTAAGCGCTTCCCTTTTGCCCGGACCGGGCGGCGTGGAGCAACAGCGCATGCGCGGTCACGAAAGCTCGACGGCAGCGACGGAGTCGCCGCTGACGGCGCTGGGCAAGAAGGCGGAACGCCAGTATAACCAAATAGGTTAGGCATGGATGCCTACCACGGCCGGCGCACGCGCGTTGCCGCCGCAATCGGAGACGGCGTCGCCGTCATTCCGGCCGCGCGCGAACGCTTGCGCAGCAACGATACCGATTACGAGTTCCGCCAACATTCAGACTTCTACTATTTAACCGGGTTCGAGGAACCGGATGCGGTGCTCGTCATAGCGCCGCATAACGAACGCGAACGGATGGTAGCCTTCGTGCGTCCGCGCGATCGCTCGAAAGAAATCTGGACCGGACGGCGCATGGGCGTGCAGGCGGCGCCCGAACGGCTGGGCGTAGATGCCGCCTACGCGATCGACGAACTCGACACAAAGCTTCCGGAGCTGCTCTACGGCGCGCGCAAACTCTATTATGCCTTCGGTCATGACGAGGCGTTCGATCGCCGCATGCGCGATGCACTTGCAGCCGCACATGCGAAAGCGCGCCGCGCCGGCCGCGCACCCGATGAAACGGCGGACCCCGGCGCGGTGCTGCACGAGATGCGCCTGCTAAAAGATCCCGACGAGATCGCGAAGATGCGCCGTGCGGCGCAGATCACGCAGGCCGGTCACCTTGCAGGCATGCGCGGCACGCGGCCGGGTATGCGCGAATTCGAGATTGAAGCGCTCATCGAATACGAATATCTGCGCGCCGGCGCAACGTACGCCTATCCTTCGATCGTCGCCGCCGGGGAGAACGCCACGATCCTGCACTATACGAGCAATCGCGACGAACTTCGCGACGGCGATTTGCTGCTCGTGGATAGCGGCGCGGAATTCGAACTCTACACGTGCGATGTTACGCGTACGTGGCCGGTGAACGGCCGCTTTACGCCGGAGCAACGCGCGATCTACGAGATCGTGCTCGCAGCACAAGAAGCCGGCATCGAGCAAGTTCAACCCGGCAATTCGTGCCGGGCGTTTCATAACGCGTGCACGCGCGTCATTACGGAAGGCCTCGTCGATATCGGGCTGCTGAAGGGCAGCGTCGAGGAGAACCTCGAGAAAGAGCGCTACCGCGATTACTACATGCATGGCGCGGGGCATTGGCTCGGCCTGGACGTTCACGATCTTGGCCGCTACCGCAACGACGACGATGCTTACCGCGCGCTCGAGCCGGGGATGGTGACGACGGTCGAGCCGGGGATTTACGTGCACCGCGATCTCGATTGCGACGAACGCTTCAAAGGCATCGGCGTCCGCATAGAAGACGACATTTTCGTAACGGCATCGGGCAACGAGAATCTGACGGGTTCGATTCCGAAGCGCATCGACGAAGTGGAAGCCATTACCGGCGCAGCTGCGCTTGCTTGAAACGGCGCGCCTGATCTTAGAACCGGTCACGGCCGCACACGCCGATGAATCCTGGGCCGGGCTCGACGACGAGCGCATGTGGACGTTCTATCCGGAGTTGCGGCCGCGATCCCTGGAACATCTTCGCACGATCTACGAGCGGCGCGCGCAAGGCTCGGCCGATGAATCGGAGATCTGGCTGAACTTCGTATGCCGCTGTCGCGATAGCGGCGAACTCGTGGGCGAGGTGCAGGCAACGATCGTGCCGGCGGCGCAGGCGTCGTACGTCGCGTACGGCGTTTTCACGAAACAGCAAGGCAAAGGTTACGGCCGGGAGGCCGTGCGAGCGCTGATCGATCACGTCGCACAGACCTACGCCATTCGCCGCTTTTGGGCGGAGATCGACACGAAAAACGAGCGATCCATCGCGCTCATCGAGTCGCTGCGGTTCGAGCAAAGAGAAACGCACGAGGCCGTGAAGCACGGCCAGGGCGTGGTTTCAAATGAATTCGTCTACGAGCTTACACTTCAGTAGATATCGTACACGTCGGCGGTAACGCCGGGTTTGACCATCGTCTGCGAATGCGAAGGCGTGCAATCCGAGATGTGATGTCCTCGCATCGGGTGCGCGTGCACGCGCACGACCGTTTCCTGATTCGCGCTCACCATGATGACCGCCGGGCAAACGGCGAGTTCGCCCTTTTGCAGCACGTCTACCCGCGCCATTCCCGGCATGACGCTTAAAAACGTCGCGTCGCCGTTGTGGTCGCTAATACGCTGCTGGTCTCCGTCGCGGGCCGTCAACTGTACGGTCCAACCCGGAGACGGCTTGCTGCTGCGCCCGTCGGTCACCTTAATGTAGACCGCACCGGTATTTCCGTCGGCCAGCGAGACTGTGGCCGTGCTTGCCAGCGCGAGCAGCAGTGCCGCCGCGGAGCGCGCAAAACGCATGCTAAGCGATAGCCTCCTCGACCGGAAACTCCATAGCCTCCAGGTATTTTTCGGCATCCATGGCAGCGCGGCACCCCGAGCCCGCCGCGGTAATGGCTTGTTTGTAACGAATATCGAACACGTCTCCCGCTACGAAAACGCCTTCAACGTTGGTGGCGGTTCCATCGGGCGAAAGAATGTAGCCCGCCGGATCCAGATCCAGCTGTCCGCGGAAGATCGCCGTGTTCGGATCGTGCCCGATCGCGATGAACAGCGCATCGGCCGCGAGCTCCGATTCCTCGCCGCTCTCGATGTTGCGCAACTTGAGTGCCTGCAGCGTGTCGCCGCCGATCGCTTCTTCGACCACGGTGTTCCAGATAAATGAGATCTTCTGGTGCGCGAGCGCGCGGTCGGCCATGATCTTGCTTGCGCGCAAGCCCTCCCGTCGATGGATGACTGTGACTTTGCTGCCGAACCGCGTCAGAAAGAGCGCTTCTTCCATCGCCGAATCGCCGCCGCCGACCACCACGATATGACGGTCGCGGAAGAACGCGCCATCGCACGTGGCGCACGTTGAGACGCCGCGTCCGCGCAGCCGTTCCTCGCCGGGGATGCCGAGCCAGCGCGCGCTCGCACCGGTCGCCACAATAACGCTTTTGGCTTCATACTCCGTATCGCCGGTGCTGACGACGAGCGGCCGCTTGGAAAAATCGACGCCCGTTGCATCGACGTTTTCAATGCGCGCGCCGAAGCGTTCCGCTTGCTCGCGGAACTTGATCATCAGATCGGGGCCCATGATGCCGTCGGGGAAACCCGGGAAGTTTTCCACTTCGGTCGTAAGCATGAGCTGACCGCCGTACATTCCGCCGGCAAGAACGAGGGGAGCGAGATTTGCGCGGGCGGCGTAAACGGCTGCGGTCAGACCGGCCGGACCTGACCCGATGATGATGAGGCGTTCCATACCGGACCCTTCGACCGTGCGGTTCTGGCTTCCGGTTGCATGAGGAGCAGTGCGTGGCGCTTGAAGATGAATTCTCCGACGTACTCACAAAGGCAATGCGCGGCACGCGCACGAGCGTCGCATCGCTGGCCCGGGCAACCGGGCTTCCGCTCGAATCGGTCGGCGCGTGGGCGGGCGGGAAGGCCGCGCCGCGTGAAGATGAAGCGCGCGCTATTGCGCCCGTGCTGGGCATGGATCCCGGCAAGCTTGCGGACGCCGCAGCACAGCGCTGGCACCCGGACGAGATCCGCCTACCCGACGTGCGTCATCATCCGCAAGACCCGCATCCGAGCAACGGCTACGTCTTTTTTTTGGACGGCGGCAAGCGCGCCGCGCTCGTCGATCCCGCGGGCATTCCGCAGAATCTTCTGCGCGTGCTCACCGCCGGCCAGTATCACCTAGAGTATATTTTGGTCACGCACAAGCATGCCGATCATTGCGATGCGACGGCGGACGTCGCGATGAATTTTCCGCGTGCGAAGATCGTGATGCACGCGGCGGACGTACACGCGCTGGGCAGTTTGGGGGATACGGCGCTCAAAGTGAAGGACGGCGAGGAACTTCCGTTCGGCGACGTGCGAATCCGCATGCTGCACACGCCCGGACACACCGACGGGTCGTCTTCGTATCTGTTCAAATCGACGATCTTTACCGGCGACACGTTATTTGCCGGAAGCGTGGGCGGCGCATACGGTGACGCCAGCACCTACGAAGACATCTTGAACAGCGTGCGTTCGAAAATCTTCACGCTTCCGGACGACACGGTCGTGATGCCGGGCCACGGCCCGCCGAGCAAAGTGCTCTGGGAACGCGAGCACAACCCTTTTTTCTAGTGCGCCGTTACGTCGAGTTCTTTATGCGTTTTGCCGTCTGCGGTGATGGTGACGTGCACGTGGACCGGAGCCGCCGCATCGGTGCGAATGGCCGCGAACTCGATCTCGCCGTGGCCTCGATCGTTCAGCTCCAACGTGTAGTGAAACGGCGAACACGAGCGCTCCGTGCAGAACGAAGCGATCCAGCCTTTCGGCAATCCCTGCGCCCGTAAATCGACGTCTGCGGAGGCGGGACCGCGCAGCGTGAGTTTGTATTTTTGCGATCCGGGCGTAACCGTCGGAAGCGACGGCCCCTTCCACGGACCCGCGAGCAATGTGATAAGCGCGAGCGTCATCATGTGCGTAGTTTATAACCCGCGAGCGCCATGCGCAAGGCGATGCCCATTGCCAGCAGCATCAGCGCGGCAATAGCGGTCACGGAGAGCCAGAGCGGCAGATAGCTCTGTCCGGTATAGCTGTACCGGAATGCGTCGATGGTATAAAACATCGGATTTGCGAGTTCGGCGTGCCGCAGCGGAGGCGGCAGCTGCTGAGCCGAAGTGAATACGCCGCCCACGAAGACCAGAGGCGTGATCGCGAACGTCGTGAGGACGGCCAGATGATCGAACTTCTCTGCCATCAATCCGAATATCAGACCCAGTGCTGAGAACAATATCGAGACCATCGTCATTACGCCGAAGTACAGCGGCCAATTCGACGGAAGCGTGTGCACGAGGAAAAAGCCGAGCGCCATAATCATGTTGGCTATCAACACCGCGCGCGCGAGGCTGCCCAGAATATAGCCGAACACCATTTCGCCGGCCGACATCGGAGCGATCAGCATCTCTTGAATCGAGTTCATGAAGCGGCCCTGAAACACCGAGCTGCTGCACTCGCCGTAGGATGAATCGATCACCTGCAGCATGATGAGGCCGGGAATCAGGAACTCGGCGTACGAGACGCCCTGCACGCTCTTGATGCGCGTGCCGAGCGCGAGGCCGAAGATGGAAACGTAGAGCAGCGTGGTGATCACGGGCGGCCAGATCACCTGATTGATGATCTTCAAGCTGCGGACCATCTCTCGCTTCATCAGCGTGAACATGGCGACCGAATTCATCGCGTGAGCTCCAAGAAGACGTCCTGAAGGCGCTTCCCTTCGCGGTCGAGCAGATCGCGCGTCGGTTCGAGGGCGACCAGTTTTCCGGCGCGGATGATGCCGATGTTGCGGCACAATGCTTCGGCTTCTTCCAGATAGTGCGTCGTCAGCACCACCGTCATGCCGTCACCGTTCAATTCGCGCAAAAGATCCCACAGTTCGAGGCGCAACTCAACATCCACGCCTGCAGTCGGTTCGTCCAGAATCAGCAGTTTCGGCGAATGAATCAGCGCGCGCGCAAGCGTCAACCGGCGTTTCATGCCGCCGGAAAGTTTCATGTAATCTTGTTTTGCCTTCGAGGCAAGGCCGAAACGCTCGAGCAGCATGTCCGCGCGTTCGGTGACGTCGACCGGCTTGAGCCCGAAATATCCCGCCTGATAAATCAGGATATCGCGGATCGAGAGGTACCGGTCGAAATTGTACTCCTGCGGCGCGAGACCGATCAGGCGGCGCGCCTGCCGCCACTGCGTGACGTTGTCGTAGCCGTAAATGCGGATGCTGCCGGCCGTCATGCGCGCAAGGCCGACTATCGCGTTGATCGTCGTCGTCTTCCCGGCGCCGTTGGGGCCCAGAAAACCGAAAAAATCGCCCGCTTCGACGCGGAGCGAAACGCCGTCGACCGCGGTGAAGTCTCCGTACTTCTTGACGACCCCGGAAATTTCGAGAGCCGGCGCGCCGTTTAAGGGATCAATGTTTTTAATCGTTTGTACCGGTGGCGGCGAAGGGTGGAAATTAATTCTGCACTCTCCGGAATCCCGCAATCGGCCAATTGGGTTGCAACTTTTTTCACGTCGAACGCAACGCGCCGGTGTTTGACTTCCCAACCGCCGCTGCGCTCGGTGAGCAGCGCATAGCCCGCTCTCGGATCGCCGTCCTTGGGGAGCCCCGCGGACGCGACGTTCACGAGCAGCTTGCCGCGCCAAATGCGCGCGTACGGAATGTGTAGATGGCCGAAGGCGATCGCGGCTGCGCGCTCGCTGCCAATCAAGCGCTCCAGCGTGGCGTCGTCGGCGTCGGGCCACAGATGTTCGTCGTCGGACGCCGGATTTGCATGGACGACCAGCAGCTCGTTCCCGGGTTCGCCGAAACGCAGCGCGAACGGCAGATCCCGCAGCCATCCCAGCTGCTTCTCACCGATCTCCTCGCGCTGCCACGCCGCCTGCTTCCGATCGCCCTCGTCGCTGCCGGCCAGTTCCTCGTCGCTCTGCGCGCAGATGTAGCGGTCGGTGTTGCCGCGCAAACATTGAGCGCCGATCTCTTGCAGGCGCTGCAGCACTTTTTTCGGCTTGGGCCCGTCCATGCAGAAATCGCCGGCGCCGACGATGACGTCCGCGCCGCCTTGGTTCTGCAAGTCGGACAAGCACGCGTCCAGGCCGACCAGGTTCCCGTGAATATCTGAAAAGATCGCGATACGCATGCGGATGTTAAACGCGCTTCAAATCCAACACCAGCATGGACGGCGTGATGCCGACGCGGCCGAAGTCGTGCAAATCGATCGCTTCCACTACGACGCCCGTTTTCCGGATAGCGTCGATTACGCGCGGATAGCGCACATCCGCAAGAACGTGATGCTCGCCCAGGTTCAACACGCCCGCGCCCAGCTCGTCGGAGACCGGCGCGGTGACGATTTTGAATCCCGAAAAGGCGTTGTGATCGACCAGATGCGGCGCGGCGAGCACGACGCTATCGGCGGAAAGCACGCCGGCCGCGGAGCGCAAACTCGGCACCGCGTCCGTCAGCGGGACTTCCACCACCTTGAACCCGTGAGCGCGCGCGATCTGCGCGAACCCGTTACGTCCGAGCGCGTTGGAACGGCGGCTCAAACCGACGAACGCGGTGTTGCCGGCCATCAGCACGTCACTGCCGTCCAGCAATCCCGGTGCCGCGATGTGCCCGGCAATCGGCACGTCGATCTTCACGAATTGGCCCTCGAGCCATGCGACTTCCGGGCGGCGCGGCATGGACGAGGGACGCAGCATCACCGCGCCGTTCTCGAACATTACCGCAGCATCCGCAATGGCGCTGGCGTAGGGATCGGCGGTGTGCGCTTCGAGCAGCGTCGTCTCGCAGTTGAAATAACGCAGCGTCTTTATGAGAATCGCTTGCTGGGCGAGCGCGCGCGGCTGCAGCGAATTCGGCTCGCCCGGAAGCGGACGCGCGCTTTCGATTGCGGGCGGCGGAGCAACGAGTACCGCGGCGCGGAGCGCTCCGGTCGGATTGGCCGCAAGGCGCGGACCCCAAGAAGTATTCGTGGTTTGCATCAGTCGTCGTCGTTCATTTTCATGGCGTGCAGCGCCGCGCGGTAGAGCGCGTTCTGCTTGGCGGCATAGAGCTGCGGCGTCAGCGCGAAGCGCCGTGCGGCCAGAGCGTCGGCCTGCCGCGAGAGGTCGATGATCCGGGCGGAACGTTCGACGTCCGCGTCCGCAGCACTTTGATCGGTTTGTTCCAGGAGTGCGGCGATCCGCCGGCCCTCGACGCTGGCGGTTTGCGTGGGCACCGGAATGGCGCTGAACGGCGTAGCATCCGGCGTAGCCGTGAAGAAACCGGAGAGATCGGTCGCCAGCAGATCGCCCAGCGAGAGCGCCGGGAGCCCGAGCAGTTCCTCTTCGGTTTTTAGAATGCTCACCGTCGAGAGATGCTCGCCGCCCACATAATGCCGTTTGGCGTAGGGCGAGACGACGACGGCGTAGGTACGGTGTTCGTTCACGTGATCGCGCGAGCTTTGCGCGTCGTCCGGCGTGATGAAGATCGCGGTGGAGCTCCACGCCGGCTGATGCGTGAGGAAATCGACGATCATCCCGAGTGCGCGATCGCCGTCCGCAACCTCTTCCGGAAGCGGCGGAATGCCCGGACCCGCGCCGCCGTGATCCGACGGCAGCCAGATGTACGTGAAATCCGGCACCGCATTTTGCGATTCGAGCTGCGAGAATTCGCGAATGAACTCTTTTGCACGCCGCACGTCGCGGATGCGCAGATTCCAGCCGGGATAGTTCGGGTCGATCCGGTCTTTGAGCGCCGCGAGCGCCGGAACGTCGAGCGAGTACAGGCCGCCAAGTCCGCTGGTCGGCGCATTCTCGTCTTGCATTCCTGCGTAATACGGATCGTCGTCTTTCGGATCGGTGGCGCGCCCTTCATCGTATCCGGAAAGGCGAACCAGATCGCCGTAATCGCGATACGTGAGCCCCGAGCGCGCGGCAGCGTTAAAAATATATCCCGCGCGCGGATAATCTTCCGGATCCTCGTTTTTGTTCACCAGCGGCGATCGGCCCGTCTTTACGAGCAGCGTCTTCTCGCTATACGCGCTGGCAACGCCGGCGGTCGCGAACTGATGGCCGGCGTCGGATTCATCGCCGTCCGCGTACATGTTCGTGGCCAACCCGTATTCGCGCGCGAGTGCGTGCAGATTCGGCGTGACGGTTTGCCCGAACGAGACCAGCGACGGATCGCCCTTGCCGTACGGGCGCCCTTGCGCGTCGGTGAGATCGCCGAGCATGGAGTCGTACGTTTTATTTTCTTCCAGGATGAAGACGACGTGCCGGATGGCGCTGCTGCGGAAGCCGGAGCGCAACGGCGGAACGATCGAGTTCGGCTCTCCGCGGCGCGCGGTGCGCGTATAGCGCAGCGTGGAAAGCGTCGTTTTTTGGAGCGGAAGCTTGTGTAAGTCGATCCGCTGCAGCGTCGCCCAAATCGTGTTGCTGTCGCCGAGCGACTGCAGCACGTGCCCGGCCGCATCCATGCGGTACGGCGGACCGCCTTCGAAACCGGGTTCTTGCCCGAAGCCTTTCGCGTTCGCGACGTAGAGATACCGGCCGGTCGGCGAGACGGCGATCGCAGTGGGATACCATCCTGTCGGAATCAATCCCAAGCGGTGCAGTTTGCGCGGATTGTGCGCATCGAGCACGGCGACGGCGTTCATCCCCGCGAGCGCGACGTACAAACGTTTGCCGTCGGGACTGCGCACGATCGCATTCGGCTGCGTGCCGTACGGCGAGCGGTCGAACAAGCGCAGCTGCAAACCGCCCACGACGCGCGGAATGCCGAAGAGATCGACGGTCGCGATGCGGTCCACATTCGTCATGCAAACGTACGCGTAGCGTCCGTCCTTCGAAACCGCAATCGACGTCGGTGCGGCGCCGCCGACGTTCTCCAAGCCGTCCGGCGCGCTGTCCATCGCCGTCGCGGTGATGCCGCTTACCGCGAGATCGCCGTCGCCGGCGATTGGAATAGTGGTCAATGCGGATGCCGACTGCGGTGCGAACGGCACGTTCGCAAAGGCCGGATAGCGCGCGGGCTGCGGCAGATCCGCGTATGTCATGAGGCCGGGATCCGTGACGTACAACCGGTGTCCGGCGACGGCAGCCGCATATGGGAAATAGCCGACGGGCGCGGTGTGCATGAGCGAACGCGTTGCGACGTCGATTGCCGTGACGCTGTTGCCCAAATTGTTCACGACGTAGGCCACGCGGTGATTGGGTGACAACGTCACAAAACCCGGAAACGTGTGATTGTCGTTTGCAAAACGCCGATCCAGCGGCGGAGGCGGCGTGACGTTTGCGATTTCGTGCAGTTGCCCTTGCGCGTCGAGTTGCAGAAAGTGCACGGTGTTGCTGGCGCCGCCCGGCGCGATCACCAGCGTCTTGGACGGATTCGCCGGATCTTTCAGCGCCGTCACGCCCAGGAAAAACGTTTCGTTTTCCGCGCGGTACACGTCGACGAGTCGCATCGTCGCGGTGTTGACCACCGCAAGCGAATACCCGCCGCGGGCATTAGGGACGACCTTGCTGACCGCCTGACCCTGCCGTTCGTCGTCGTTCGTGACGATCGCATACTTGCCGTCCGGCGAGAGCGCTACGCCGAGTGCGTTCATGCCGACGACCACGTTCTTCCCGACGGGCGCGACGATGCGTCCGTTCGGAAGAATAACATTGTAGGGACGGCCGGGATCGGGAGCGCCCGCCACACGCGATCCGGCCGGAGCGCTATAGACGGTGGGTGCCGGCGCGGCTCCGAGCAGAGCAAGCGCCATGGCGGCTAAGGTAACACCTCGCAAGTTCACCCGATGGGCTTACGTCCGGGCGCGCCGCCGCCCCTTGAAGGACTGCCTGCGCCTAGACCGAGTCGAGGACCTCGATCCAGTGATTCCAGAAGGCCGCGTTATCCTCGGGGTTCTCTGCGGTTGCCCGCGAGGTACGCACGAGCTGCGCGACCTGGCCGTTGCCGCCGGCCGGCACGTTCTCCTCGAAGAACTGGGCGGCAGCGTCCAGCGCGTCCTGGGGCTCCAGCGGGTCCGCCGTCAGGCCGTCCAGGAATTTCTTATACAACTCGGGGTTCTGCGAGTGGTCGCCGTCCATTTGCATGTCGCGGGCCAAACCCTCGAGATTGGCGTCCTGGAACTGCGCGGCCCATTCGAGCACGAGTTTGCGCGTAGCATCGTAAGTCTGCTGCTTTGAGACGAACTCCATCGTGCGCCCTATATACCCTACTCGATGAGTTTCGAGAGCGCCGTCCCCACACGCTCCACGCCGGCCGCTGCGGCTTCGGGAGTCAGATGGCCGAAGGAGAGGCGGAGCGCGGGCGGCCCCTGACGCGTGGGATAGAACGGCTCGGACGGCATGACGAGCACGCCTTGGCGCGCGCACGCGTCGAATGCAGCTTGCGTGGAGATGCGCGGCGGCAGCGGAAGCCACACGTTGAGCCCCGCTGCCGGAGGACGCACGTCGGCCCACGGCACATGCCGCGCGAGCGCTTCGACGAATGCGTTGCGCCGTTCGATGTACAAGGCGCGCGCGGAGCGCAGATGGCGCGCGTATCCGGGCCCGTTCATGAAGCGCCAGAGCGCGCGCTGCGTGAGCGTCGAGGTAAAGACGTCCGTCCGGGCTTTGGCCAGCTCCAGCGCGTCGGCAAGCGCGCCTTTGCAATAGAGATACCCGATGCGCAGCGCCGGAAAGATCGATTTGGAAAGCGATTCCATGACGATCACGCGGCCGTCGGTATCGAACGCCGCAAGCGGCGGCCGGGCGGCGGCATCGTACGTGAGCTGCCAGCCGGTTTGATCTTCCAAAATCACGACATCGTAGCGGCGCGCGAGCGCGACCAGTTGTTTCGCGCGGCGCTGCGGCAGCACGGCGCCGGTCGGGTTCTGCGCGATCGGATTCACGTACAGCAATCGCGGGCGGTATTCCGCGAAAACGCGCTCCGCGTCGTCGGGACGGATCCCGTCGCCGTCGCTTTCCACTTCCACGTACGTCACGCCGCGCGCGTCGAACACGCCGAGCGTGCCGGAATACGTCGGCGATTCGGACGCGACGACGTTGCGCACGTCGAGCAGCACGGTTGCGACGAGATCGGCCGCCTGCTGCGCGCCCGAGCACACGATGATATCGGCCGCAGTCGCCTGACAGCCGCGGCCGCGGAGCAGCCCGCTGAGCGTTTCGCAGAGATCGGGATCGCCGCTCGCGCCGCGGTATTGCATGAGTTCCGGGGGATCTTCAACGAGCGTGCGATGAAACGCGCGCGCGAAGTCTTGCAGCGGAAACGTTTCGGGAGCGGGATGCCCGTTCGCCAGATTAATCGCTCCGGGCGCCGTCGCGCGCGTGAGCTGTTCCATCACGCCTTCCATGCGTTCCGCGCGTGCCAGCCGTCCGAGATCCGGTTCCCAGCGGCGCGCGAACGGCTCGCCGCGATCGCGTGTTTCCGAGATGAACGTGCCTTTGCCGACACGGGAAGTCGCGCGACCGCGCGCGGTCAGCAGTTCGTAGGCTTGCGAAACGGTAACGAGCGCGCAATCCAGATCGCGCGCAAGTTCGCGCATGGCCGGCAAACGATCGCCGGGTTTGAGCCGCCCTTCTTCGATCGTCTCGACGAGCTGATCCGCGATCTGCACGTAGAGCGGCCGCGGATCGGACGGCTCGAGAACGAGCCCGAGCGCGTTACTTCGTATCGAGCCGGTAGCCAATGCCGCGCACGCTCGCTATTTCGACGGGCGCGCCGACCTCGGCGAGTTTCTTGCGAAGCGCGGCGATATGCACGTCTACTACGCGGGTCGGCACGCCGGACGTGTCGTTCCAGACATGCTCCAGGATCTGCGCGCGCGTGAGCAGCCGGCCCTCGGCTTCGGCCAAAAACCACAACAGGCGGAACTCGAGCGCGGTCAGCGAGACGGTCTTGCCGTCGTTACCGAGCGTATGGAAGTCGCGCACCAATTTCGCGGTGCCGACCTGCAGAACGCCGGCTTCCTCTTTTTTCTGGTTGTACTTCTCGCGGCGGCGCAAGAACGACGCCACGCGCGCCACGAGCTCATTGCCCGAGAACGGCTTAGTAATGTAGTCGTCGGCGCCGAGGCCGAGACCGAGCAGCACGTCCTGTTCGCGCGAGTGGCCGCTGACCATCAGCACGAACGCGTTGTTCGAATTCGAGAGCGAGGTGCAAACGTCCAGGCCCGAGATATCCGGCAGGCCGATGTCGAGAATCACCACGTCGGGTTTGTAGGTATCCGCAAGTTCCAGACCTTCGGCGCCGTTGCCGGTGACCTTCACCTCATAGTCGGCGCGCTCGAGCACCGTCTGCTCGAGTTTTGCGATGTCTTCGTCGTCCTCGATAACTAGGATCTTGGCCTGCGCCACTCATTGCCTCCTTAGCTGTTGGGGGCTATTTTAGGTGCTCGCGGTGATATCTTCCCCTTCGGACAGTACCAACTGCCGCCGGGCGACTCCCTCGTCCACGGCCGCGGCAGCCACTGCCTTTGCGACCGCCTCGACGACCCGCACGTCGAAGACGCTCGGAATGATGTATTCGGGGCTCCGCTCGTCGTCCGCCACGATCGATGCGATCGCGTGCGCGGCGGCCAGCTTCATCTTCTCCGTGATGCGGCTTGCGCGGGCGTCCAGGGCACCCCGGAAAATGCCGGGGAAGGCCAGCAGGTTGTTCACCTGGTTCGGGAAATCCGAGCGGCCCGTCGCGATGACGCCCACATAGGGCGCCGCGACGTCCGGCATGATCTCCGGTGTCGGATTCGCCATCGCGAAGACGATCGGATCCCGGGCCATCTGCTGAATGTTCTCGGGCTGAAGAATCCCCGGCGCGGACACGCCGATGAAGACGTCTGCGCCTTTGAGTACGTCGGCCAGGCCGCCGCGCCGGTTCTCCCGGTTCGTGTGCTCGGCCAGCCAGCGCCAGTGCGAATTTTCGTAGCGGTCGGTGCGGTTGATGGCGCCCGCCCGGTCGACCGGAATAACGTCGCGCACCCCGGCTCCCAGCAGCATTTTGATCGTCGCCGTGCCCGCAGCGCCGCTGCCCGCCACGACGATCTGCAGATCGGAAAGCTCTTTGCCGACGACTTTCGCGGCGTTGATCAGCGCGGCCAAGATCACGACGGCCGTGCCATGCTGGTCGTCGTGCATCACCGGAATATCAAGGGCCTCGATGAGCCGGCGTTCGACTTCAAAGCAGCGCGGCGCGGCGATGTCTTCGAGATTGATGCCGCCGAACACGGGCGCCAGCCGCACGACCGTCTCGACGATCTCGTCGACGTCTTTGGTATCCAAGCAGATCGGGAACGCGTCGATGCCGGCGAACTGCTTGAAGAGCATCGCCTTGCCTTCCATCACGGGCAGCGCGCCGAGCGGGCCGATATCGCCTAAGCCCAACACCGCAGTGCCATCGGATACGACCGCGACAGTGTTGCGCTTGATCGTAAGATTAAAGGCTTTGGACGGATCCGCAGCAATCGCCATCGAGACGCGCGCGACGCCCGGCGTGTAGACGGTGGAGAGATCCTGGCGAGTCTTCACCGGAATCTTGGGTTCCACTTGAATCTTGCCGCCGAGGTGCGCGAGGAACGTGCTGTCGGAGATGCTGATCATCGTGACGCCGTCGAGCGCTTCGACTGCGGCACGCACCGCTTTACCTATGACGTCGGAACTGACGTTCACCGTCACGTCGCGCACGACCGCGGCTTTGCTTACGGAGCGCATGTCCACGGCGGCTATCACGCCGCCGGCGTCCCCGATTGCCGCCGCGAGTGCGTTGAAGGCGCCCGGGCTGTTCGGCATCTCGACGCGCATGATGAGCGTGAAACTGATTGCAACTGCCATGTAAAACCCTTGAGTTAGTTAGTCTCCTGAAATAGTCATTTCCCGCACCCGGAACGACGGCGAGACGACGCCGCCGTCGAAGCGCAAATCGTCCGCGACGGCGTCGATGCCGCCCAGCATCTCGGGAAAACTGCCGGCAATGGTAAATTCCTCGATTGGATACGCGATTTCGCCGTTCTCGATGTAGAAGCCGCGCGCGCCGCGGCTATAGGTGCCGCTGGCATGTTCGGTCGCAAACCCGATCGTGTCGAGGACGAGCACCCCGCGCTGCGTACCCGCGATGAGCTCGTCCAACGAGCGATCGCCCGCGTGCAGATAAAAATTGTTCGGGCCCACGCCTCCGCCGGTGGAATTTCCGGTGCTGCGCGCGCCAAGTTTGAGCGCGTAATACGTGTCGTACAGAAACGTTTTCAGAATGCCTCGCTCGAAAACGGCGGTTCGTTGCGTCGGCACGCCTTCGCCGTCGAACGGCGAAGTGCCGAGCAAACCCGGCAGCGTGCCGTCATCGTCTATCGTGACGATATCGCTGCCGATTTTTTCACCGGTGCGCCCGGCCAGCCACGAATTGCCGACCGAAACATTCGACGCGCTGAGCGCCGCAAAGAGATCCGAGAGGACCGAAGCGGCGACGTCGCGTTCGAAGATCACCGGAACGCGCATCGTCGCCGGTTTGCGCGCGCCGAAAAGCTCGACCGTGCGGCGCACGGCTTTTTCCGCTACGGCGTTCGCGCTTTCCATTTCGCCGAGACTGCGCGACGCCGAACCGTAGGAGCCGGTACGTTTCGCCTCGCCGTCGAGCGCGACGGGACTGCCCGATCGATGCACTCGCGTCGACCGGTAGGAACCCGCAAAGCCGTTGGAATTCACGAGCGCGATCGTCGAGACGCTATCCCCGACGTGCGAACCGTTGCTGTTCGTGATGCGCGGATCGATCTCGCGCATGCGGCGTTCGATCTGCAGCGCTTCGTCGATTTTGGATTGAGCATCGCGATTGGCCACGTCGCTCGCAAAAAGCGAGAGCCCATCGGCATTGCGCGGCGCTCCGTTCATCTCCGGCAGCACCGTATACGGATCCGATGCGACGTGGCGCGCTTGCGCGACCGCAGCGGCAATCGCGTCTTTCAGATGGCCGCGATCGAAATCGGATGTCGCGAGCGCCGCTTTTCGTCCATCCACGAAAACGCGCACGTGCAGCGAGCGCCCCGTGGACTGTTCGAGCTTTGTGACCGCTTTGTCGCGCGCTTCTGCGGAAAAACGATCGGCGATCGAGAGCGTTGCTTCCGCTTGGGATGCGCCGGATGCGAGCGCGGCATCGACCGCGGCCTGCGCGTAATCCACCGCGTTGTCCGGCGTGATCTCAACCGACATTCGAGCCTCCAACGGTCACCGACGAAATCTTCACGGTCGGCATGCCGACGCCGACCGGTACGTACTGCCCGCCTTTGCCGCAGGTATAATGCCGGTTCGCAAGGCGGCTGTCGTTCCCGACTGCGACGACCTTGGTCATGACCTCGGGGCCGTTGCCGACGATCGTGGCGTTTTTCACGGGCGCGGTCACCTTGCCGTTTTCGATGAGATAGCCTTCGGCAACCATGAAGACGAAATCGCCGCGGCTGATCTCGACTTGTCCGCCGGAGAACGACTTCGCGTAGATCCCGCGCTTGGTCGATGCGATGATCTCTTCTACGGCGGAATCGCCGTTAGGCATGTACGTGTTGCACATACGCGGCTGCGGCATCACGCGAAACGATTGCCGCCGCCCGCTGCCGGTCGATCCGACGCCCATCAGCGTACCGTTCAAATGGTCTTGCATGTAGCCGCGCAGCACGCCGTTCTCGACCAGCACTTTGTGCGCGCCGGGATTTCCCTCGTCATCGATCGAGATGCTTCCGCGTTCGCCTTCCAGATTGCCGTCGTCGTAGATCGTTACGAGATCGCTCGCCACGCGTTCGCCGATGCGCCCGCTGTACAGCGAAACGCCTTGACGGTTGAAATCGCTCTCGAGTCCGTGGCCCACGGCTTCGTGCAGCAGCACGCCGCCGCCGCCCGAACCGACGACCATCTCCATCTCGCCGGCCGGCGCGGGCACCGCCTCGACGTTGGACGCGGCGATGCGCGCCGCTTCGAGCGCGATCGATTCCGGCGTACGCGTCTCGTAGAATGCTATCGACGTGCGGCCGCCGTCGCCGACGAAGCCTTGCGCCCGATCGCCGTTTCGCGAGCAAACGACTTGCACGCCGAGTGAGATCAGCGGACGGTGATCGTGCAGCCAGCGTCCGTCGCTGGTTCCGATCCACACGTCTTGCAATTCATCGGTCACGGTCGCATTCACCGCGCTCACGCGCGGATCGAATTCGCGCGCTGCGATCTGCGCCCGCTCGAGCAGTTTCACGTACGCCGCCGAATCCGCGTGCGCCGTCCGCGAGGCGTCATAGTAGGGCGTGACGCCGGTGTCGCGCACGCGCACGCTGCGCTCTTGGCTGTTGCCGCGCGCGATCAGCGAGGCGATGCGCGCCGCGCGTTGCAGCGCTTCGAATGAGAGATCGTCGGAGTACGCATATCCCGCGGACTCGCCGACGATAACGCGAATGCCTACGCCTTGCGTGACCGACAGGCCGCTTTCGTGAATCTGTCCGGACTGCAACCGGAACGACGTCGCCAAGCGTCGCTCGCAAAACACGTCGGCGTAATCGCCGCCGCGTTCGAGCGCCGTGGAGAGGATCCGGTTTACGTCGGCGGGGTCGAGCATAGTTCTCCTTTAGCGCTCCGCGATGCGATCGACCGCGGTGACGATGGCGCCGTCGGGATCGCCCGGCGAGCCGTTGATCAAAAACGCGAAAACGACGCGCCCGTGTTTTTGCGTATTCACATACCCGGCGAGCGACGCCGCATCGTCCAAGTGCCCGCTCTTCGCGCGCACGCGGCCGGCCGCGCTCGTAAAGTGATACATGCGAAGCGTCCCGTCTTTTCCGCCGCGCGGCAGGAGCGGATAGAGCGAGTTTCCGCCTTCTGCAGCGTCGAAATGAGCCAGGATCTTTCCGAGCGTGAGCGCCGAAACGCGGTTCGCATGGGCCAGGCCGCTGCCGTCCACGATGTGCAAACCGGGGACCGGAATGCCTTCGGTTTGCAAAATATGACGTTCTTCGGCAAGTCCCGTCGCATCGGTTGCGATGCCGCCGTTCATTCCACCCAGGCCGCGCATCAATTGTTCGGCGTAGTGGTTGTCGGAGAAGATCAGCATGTGCTTGATGAGATCCGCGAGCGGTTTCGAGCGGTGCGTCCACAAGATGGACGCGTCCACGGGCGCCTCGCCGGTCGTCGCGGGATGATCCGTGACGATGCCTCCGCCGCGCAGCATCGCGTCCATGACCGAGCCGGCGTATTGCGGAATGCCGTGTACGGGCAGCCAGTACTTCTCCTCGACGCCCGGCGGAATGCTGCCGGCGAGACGGAACTCGTTCGGCGTTTCCGTCGCCGCGATGATCACGTCGTCGCCGCCGCCGCTCGCCACGCTTCCGTACACGTGCAGCGCACTGCTCTTCGGATAAACGGTGACTTCTGCGGGCGCTCCCGCGCTCTCGCCGATGACGTGAAATTCCGCCGTATCGCCGTCGAGCGAGATCCCGCTGGTTGCCGTCATGAAATCTTCGTTCGCGTCATCGGCATTCCACAGCGGATTGATCTCTTCGCCCGCGAGCGCCGACGGATCGATGACGACACGCCCGCCAATCGTCGAGACGCCGGCTGCGCGCAGTGCTGCGACGCCTTGCTTTAAATCGTCGCTGCGCAGCGACGGATCGCCGGACCCGGCGACGTACAGATTGCCTTGCAGCGTGCCGCCCGAGGGCGGTTGCGTTGCTGCGAAGAGCGTGTCGAAGCGGTAGCCGGTTCCGCGCGCGGTGAGCGTGGCGTCCGCGACGATGAGCTTTTGCGCCGAGGCCGGTGAAACGGCGTGCGAGGCGCGATCGTCGTAGAGCACCGTTCCGTCCTGTGCGATGACGATGCAGCTCCACTCGCGCGCGCCGTCGGTGCCGCCTGCGAGCGCGCTGCGGATCTGCTTTCGCAAATCTTCACGCGCAGCAGGGCTCCATGGCGCGGCGTGCACGCGGTGCACCACGGCAGCGCTGGCAGTTTCCGGACGGAACGCGGCAACGCCCGCAGCATGACTGTGCGGGCGGAGCGCTAGCGCCAGAATGACGGCGAGGAGGCAGAGGATTCCAAGCGCGGCGGCGCGTTTACGTCCGCGAGAGCGCTTCGATCTTTTCCTGTAGTTTGTGTTGTTCTTCACGTAAGGCATCGAGATCGGCGCGCAGTCCGGTTACCTGCGCTGGTACTTTCTGTGATTCACGTATCCGGATGGCAGCTTCGGTAGCGTCGCGGCGAATCCGCCCGTCGAACGCGCTGCGGCTCAAGCGGTCGAGCGCGCCCAAGAAGTGCGGATCGGCGAGCATCTCGGCGGCGTGGATCGCTGCGCGCTGCACCATGAACATCGGGTCGTCCAGGAAGCGTGCGATGGCATCGAGGCACGCGCGGCGCTCCGGCTCGAGCAATTCGCCGGCGCGCGCGATGGCGGAGAGCGCACTGCGGCGTAACGCTTCTTCTTTGGCCGGGCGGACGGCTTCGATCAGCAAAGGGATCGCGCGCGGATCCGCAAGTTCGCCGAGTCCGTGCGCAGCACCGGATTCCACGACGCCGTTCCACGACGAGCCGCCAATGAAGCGGGCAAGCACGTCATATGCGCGCGAATCGCGCGTGCGCCCCAGTGCGTGCAACGCCGCGCTTTGCACGAAATACGATTCGTCGTTTTGCGCGGGTCCGAGCAGCGCCTCTGCAACCGCGCTCTCGCGAAAGTTGCCGAGCGCTGCGGCGACGGCGCGCCGGACTTTGGGATGCCGGTGTCCTAGCGCGCCAAGTAAAATGTCGCGCGCCCACGGAGCACGCGTGCGCCCGAGCGCACTTGCGCTCTCTGCGAGCACGCCCCAGAACTCGTCGCGCGAGAACGCAGCTTTGAGCGCGTCGCGCGCGGCAGCCGAGCCGTCTTTTGCGAGTTCCCTTGCAGCGCGAATCTTCGCGACTACGTCGACGTTGCCGGCAAGCAGATTCGCAGCGTAATCGGCGCCGAGCGCGTAACGCACGTCACCCAAAATCGATGCGCCCGGGTCGAAATGCACGATCGCCGGTTCGAAATCCAGCGGCACGGTAATGGTTTCATGCGCGCGCTCGACGTGCGCGCGGATGCGGCGCCCGCCTTTTCCGTCCGCCGGCGCAAGAACCACGTCCACGTCGAAGACATATGCGGGATGCTGCGCATCCACGTGCTGCTTCTGATCGATGGTCAGCGTTGCAGTGCGGCGTTTCGAGTCGTACGAACATGCGACGTGCAGCGCGGGGTGGCCGCTGCGGAATACCCACTGATCGAAGAAGCCGCGCATATTCCGGCCGGTGGCGTGTTCGATGGCGCGAATGAAGTCGATCGTCTCAACGTTGCGCTGCGCGTTGTCACGGACGTAGCGGCGGATCGCCCGCCAAAACCGCGCCTCTCCCAGCTCGCCGCGCAGCATGTGGAGCACCGCGCCGCCTTTTTCGTAGAGATGCCGGTCGAAGAGCTCGATCGGATCCTTGAACCGGTTACAGACGATCGGACGGCGGTACCGGTCGCTGTCTTCGTCCAGATAGCGCTCGACGCAGCCGAAGATGTCGTACAAGTACTCGTCGTAGCCGAGGTCGGCTTCGCGGAACACCGCTTCGAAATACGTCGCGAAACCTTCGTTCAGCCACGCGTGCGACCAATCGCGGCACGTGAGCAGATCGCCGAACCACTGATGCGCGAGCTCGTGCGAAACGAGCGGATCGCTCGAGAAGTCCAGATGCGCGCGGTCGTCGTGCAGCGTGCGGTCCGTTTGCGTGGTCGCCGACGTGTTCTCCATGCCGCCGAAAATAAAATCCGTCACCGCGATCTGCGAGTAACGCTCGTAGGGATACGGCGTGCCCAAACGCTCTTCGAAGACGTCGATCATTTTCGGCGTGTTGCCGAATGCGCGCTCGCCGTCGGCCTCGCGCCCCGGGAGCACGTAGTAAAAAACCGGCGTTTGTGCGCTGCCGGCTTTGCGCTGTTCGATCTCGGAGAACGGCCCGGCCACCATCGTGGTCAGGTACGTTGAATGGGGAACCTTTTGCTCGTAGCGGAAGATCGTGCGATCTCCTTCGTCGCGGCGTTCCACCAGCGCGCCGTTAGAAAGTGCGAACGCACCTTTCGGAACGGCGATCGTCGCCGAGGTCGTTTGCTTTTCGTGCGGATAGTCCAAGCACGGAAACCAATAGCGCGCGTTTTCGTCCTGGCTCTGGGTCCACGCGTGGCGCACTTTGTCCGGATGGTCCCGGTCCGGCTCGATGAAGAACAATCCATGACGCGGATGCGAGACGCCGTACTCGACAGTAAACGTCGCCTCTTCTTCCGGTGCGATCGGCGGATCGAAGGTAATGCGTAAACGGTGGGAGCGGCTCTCGAAATTTTGCGGCTTGCCGCCGCGCGTTACCGAGGCGATCTGCAAATCTACCGCGTCGAGTTCCAACGCGTCCACCGGTTCGTCCAGTGCGCGGACCGTCGTCGTGCAAACGCCCTGCAGAGACGCCTTCTCTAAATCGGGCGTCAGGTGCAGATCGATGTGCAGAACGTCGACGAGTTTATCGGGCCCGTAGCGCAGCGAGGACCCGGGCAGAGCGAAAGCGCGGTGCCCTGTGGTTTCTTCCAAAGTCATGGAAGGGGCGCGTTTCGCGCACGCGGCGCCGGTTTCCCGGCGCCGCGCTTGCTTGCAGACCTTAGCTGCTGTAGACCACTTGGCGTTCGATAGACGCGCCGCTGGGCGAGGTGGACGTCAGGATGACGCGCACTTGACCGCCCGAGACGGCGTTGAGACCGATCGAGACGCTGAAGTTGCCGTTGCCGTCGGCCGTCACGTCGTTCTGGAACGTGCCGGTGCCGATCTGCAGCAATCCGCCTAACGCGGCCGCTGTGCCGGTGGCAACGACGTGTACCTTGGAACCCGGGATCGTGTGGCCGCGCACGGTGAACGTGCTGGCAACTTTGGCGCCCGGCCCCGGACTGAGGTTGTTGATATAGTTCGCCGCCGCTCGCGCCGACGTCACGAACGACCAACCGGTATTGAATGCCGCTCCTGCCGCGGTCGTGCCGGTCAGCGTGACCTTATGCGTGCCCGGTGCGAGTTCGAAGTTCGGCGTTACGTCGAACCCATTCGTATTCGCATAGACGAGCGTGGTCACGTCATGACCGTCGATGCTCACTCTGAGCGAATCGCGATTGACCGCTTCGCTGAACGAGGCATGAATCGCCGGATGCGTGGAAGACGCCGTCGCGCCGTTCGCCGGCGACTCGTCCGTTACGTGGAACGAGGCGTTCGTCGAGGGCTGCGGCGTGTAGTTCTGGTTCGGCGAATTATTGCCGCCGGACGTATTGATATAGACCGTCGATGTGTTGCTGTTCCAGCTGACGCCCGCGCCTAGCGCTTGCGCGACGAAACGCAACGGCACTTCGGTGCGGCCCGCAACGGTGAACGGCGCGACGTCCATCGCGAAATTATTGCCGTTTACCGATGCTTCCGTCGATCCGATGTGCAGATGAACGGCGTGGCCGTTGCCTTGCGCGTTGATAGTACCGTTGGAATACACGACCGTCGAACCCAAGCGTTCGAAGATGGCGCGCATCGGCACGAAGACGCGGTTGCTGCGCATCACCGGCGGCTGATCGAACGACATCACTTGGCCGTTCACGACGACGTTTACGTTCGCCGCGAGCGCGGGTGCAGAAACGGCAGCAAGCAAGGCCACGGCGGCCGCTGCCGACGCGACCCGTTTGAATAGATCCATGTGCAAAACTCCTCCGCGCCCGAGCTTACCCACCACAAGCGTAAGAGATTGCACGCTTGCTCCGGTTAGGCGGTGACGGTTTCGCGCATCTCCTCTTTGAGCGCGCGCGCATCGGCGCGCCGTTCGAACCAGCCCATCCACGTGTTGTACACCATCGGCACGAGGAAGAGCGTGAGGATGAGCGAGCTCATCAAGCCGCCGATAATGACCGTGCCCATCGCCTGGCGCCACTCTCCGCCTTCGGCATAACCCAGGGCGAGCGGCAGCATGCCGAAGATCATCGCGGCCGTCGTCATGATGATCGGACGGAAACGCGTCGAGGCTGCTTCGAGCACCGCTTCGCGAACGCGCATGCCGCGCTTCACGAGCGTGTTCGAATAATCGACGAGCAGAATACCGTTCTTCGCCACCAATCCGAAGAGCATGATGATGCCCAACATGGAGATGATGTTGAGCGACTGCCCGTGTTCCGGTTGAACTTTGCCCATGAACGCAAGCAACACCAAGGCGCCGATGATCGCGAGCGGCACCGAGAACATGACGATCAGCGGCTCGAGGAACGATCCGTAGAGCACGACCATCAGCATGTAGATGAGCATTGCGGACATGATGAGCGCAATGCCCATGTTGGTGAACGTCTCTTGCATAAACTGCGAGTCGCCTTGCGCGGTAAGTCCGACGCCGGGCGGCAGGAAGCCGGGCTGCCGCAGTTTGGCTTGCAGCGGTCCCGTGACTTGACCGAGCGAGTATCCGGGCAGCACGTCGCCGAGCACGTTGATGACGCGCTCGCGGTTCAAACGCTCGATCTTCGTCGGCGCTTTCGTCCACGTGAAGTTTGCCACGCTGCCGAGCGGCACGAGCGTGCCGTCTTGCGCGCGGACGCGCACGTTCTTGAGCGCTTCGACGGTGTTGCGATCGGCTTGCGGGAACTGCACGCGCACGTCGACCAGACCGTTCGCCGTGCGGACTTTCGTTGCAACGGCGCCGTCGACCGCGATGCGCGCGACGTTGGCTGCGGCCGTCGGCGAAACGCCGAGCAGCGACGCTTTGCCGGGATCTACGTCGACGTTCAAGCGGGGCGCGGCCACCTCAGCGGATGTTTGCACGTTCACCGAACCCGGAATGCCGCGCAAAAATTTCGCGACTTTTTCGGCGGCCGGCCCGAGTTCGTCTTCGGGACCGGTGAGCGCGTAGAAGATCGCCGACCCGCCGCCGTTATCGCCTGCGACTTGCAATTCGCCGCCGGGGACCAAATACGTGAGTTTGCGGATTTGCGCGGCCGCTTTGTTCGTGTCTTTGATGTGTGCGTCTTCCATCTGCGCGTTGAGCATCGCGTAGTTTCCGCCACGCGACATGCCGTAGCCCGAGCGCTTCAGACCAACGTTGGAACTGACCGACTTGACGCCCGGGATCTTCATGATTGCGTCTTCCAGCGAGACGACGTATTTGTCGGTCGTAGCGATCGGCGTTCCCGGCGGATAGCTGACGGTCATGTTGATCGCGCCGTCTTGCTGCTGCGGCATGAAGTCCGTGCTCACGCCGCCGAGAGCCCACGCGCCGGCGCCGACGATCAAAGGCAGCACGAACGTTGCGATCGTAAGCGGACGATACGCACCCATGCTCGCGAAGCCGCGCGGCCGTTTCCCGCCGCGGTTGAAGCGGAGCAGCCACGCGACGAAGTAGACCACGGCGCAGCCTGCGATAAACGCGAGATCCACCCAAATCGCGCTTTGACCGCCTTTGGGGCCGGCGAGCATGAGCGCGTTGACGAGCAGCAAGACGCAGACGTACACGACGAAGGCACCATGCGCGAGCGCAAACGGCAGCAGTTTCTTGTGATACACGTTCAAGATCGCATCGTAGCGGTGCACGATCGCGTTCAGCAAGAGCAGCGCGAAGACGAATACGCCGAGCACGTTGAGCAGGAACCAGCCCGTTGCGTTGCCCGCTACGAACATCACCACGGCGGCTGTAATCAACACGGCGTCCAGCGCGCGGTTGTCGAGCATTCCAAGCCACTTCGGCTCAGCGGAACGCTTCTTCAAACTCCAGCGCGCGGCGAGCAGCGGCGTGAGCGTGAACGAGACGAAGAGCGAGAACAGCGTCGCCGTTACGACGACCATGCCGTATTCTTTCAGGTATGCGCCGACGATGCCCGGGAGGAACGCGATCGGCAGGAACACCACCACGTCGACCATCGTAATCGCGATCGCGGCGCCGCCGATTTCGCTACGGCCGTTGATTGCGGCACTCACCGCATCCTGACCCATATCCCTATGGCGCGTAATATTCTCCAAAACGACGATCGAGTCGTCCACGAGAATGCCGATAATAAGCGCTAATCCCATCATCGAGAGACCGTCGATGTGGAAGTTCATGATCTTCATCACGATGAACGTCGCCAGAATCGACGTCGGAATCGCGATCATGACCACGGCAGCGTTGCGCCACGCGTGCAGAAAGAGCATCATGACGATCGCCGTAAGGAAGATCCCTTCGATTAGTGACTGCCACACGCCCCAAAGCATCTTGGACGTGTAGTCGCCGGGCGCGTCGATATCCGTAAACGTCAGTTGCGGAAACTGCGCTTCGATCTTGGCCATTTGCGCGCGCGCCGTTTGCGTAGCTTTGATCTGGTCTGCGCCGAGGACCGGATTGATGCTCAGATAGACCCGCGGTTTGCCGTTGTAATGCGAGATGGTGCGCATCTCGATGTGGCTATCGTAAGCATTCGCCACATCGCCGACTTTTAAATTTTTGTCGGCCGAGCCCGGAACGGTGAGCGGAATGCCCAGAATGTCGTTGACGTTCTCGATGTACGAGTGAACCGCTACGGTCGCTTCCTGCGTCGGCTGCGTCATGATGCCGCCCGGCACGTTGAGATTATTGCTCGCAATCGCATTGAAGAGATCGGGCAGCGTAGCATTCACGCCCACCAGCCGGTTCGGATCGGCGACGACGTGGAACTCGCGATCGGCCGCGCCGCGCACATCGACGGACTGCACGTTCTGAATCTGCTTTATCAGCGGCGAGACCTGGTTGTTGACCAGATCCGCAATCTCGGGCTGCGAGAGTTTTTTCGAGCTGACGGCGATGTTGAGCAGCGGAGGTTCGGATTGGCCGGCTTTATCGACCGAAGGCGGATCGAGGTCGCTGGGCATGTAGATGCGCGCAGTATCGGTGCGGCGCTGCACGTCGACCGCGGCGAGATTCAGATCGGTGCCGAGTTTGAACTGTACGACGACGCTGGCCGTGCCTTCTTGCGCGGTTGCGGTCATCTGATCAAGATTGTCGATGCCCTGCATCTGGTCTTCGATCGGTTTGATGACCATGCGTTCCATGTCTTGCGGCGACGCGCCGGGGTAGAACGCGCTCACGACGACGACGGGAAAATCCGTGTTCGGCGGATTGGAGCTGCGCCCAAGTTGCAAGAACGAGATAAAACCGAAGATGACCAACGCCACGAAGACCATGGCGGTGATGACGGGGCGGCTAATCGCGAACCGGGTTAACCACACGATAGAAGGCTCCTAGACGGGCTTTTGCCCTACTCTACGGCGCAAACGCCGGACGAGTTTCAGCTATGACACAATTCCGTGCCCGAATGATATTAAGGCCCGGGCGGCGTTCGACTTCGCTCACGATGACGAGTCCGAGTCTCGCGGTCCAAGTAAAGAAAACGGCGCCTGGTTAGGCGCCGTTGTTTACTTGGTGCGCGAGACTGGACTCGAACCAGCACGCCCTTGCGGGCGCTAGCCCCTCAAGCTAGTGCGTCTACCAATTCCGCCACTCGCGCACGGGGGCTAAACCACCAGCCGATCTCCTTGACGAAAATCGGCAACTCGAAAACTCTACACGTTGGGCGGGTCCCGGTCAAGCGGCATTAGCGCATGTTCGGATCGAGGGCGTCTCGCAGGCCGTCGCCGATATAGTTGATGGCCAGCACCGTGATCAGGATGCAGAGACCGGGGAAGACGGCCGCCCACCATGCGACCTCGAGGTTGCTCTCGGCATTGGCGAGCATGTTGCCCCATGACGCGGTCGGCGGCTGAATGCCGAAGCCCAAGAACGAGAGCGTGGATTCAAGGACGATAACGTTGGCGACGTCCAAAGTCGCCTGCACGATGATCGGCGCGATGGCGTTCGGGAGCAGATGCCGCAGCATGATGCGGGTGTCGCCGTTGCCCAGCGCCTTTGCCGCTTCGGTATATTCGCGTTCGCGCAGCGAAAGGTACGAAGCCCGGACCAAACGCGCTACGCCCGGCCACGATAGGGCGCCGATGATGACGACGATGACCCCGAAGCCCAACGAGGCCTTACTGCTGCTCGCAGCCACGATGGCGGTAAGGGTCAGCAGCAACGGCAGCAGCGGAATCGACAAGAAGACGTCGGTGATGCGCATCATGACGTAATCGACCCAGCCGCCGTAGTAGCCGGCGACCGCGCCCAGCAGCGTGCCGATGATGAGTTCCATGACGACCGCGGCAACGCCGACCGTGAGCGAAATCTGCGCGCCGTACATCAGGCGCGAGAGCAGGTCGCGCCCGTTCTCATCGCTCCCGAGCAGATGGCCGCCGCATTGGCCGGCGTCTTGGAAGCACGGCGGCAGCGGATTGCCCTGCCAATGCACGTTGTCGATCGCGTTCGGATCGAACGGCGCGAACTTCCATGCGAAGACGGCGATGACGATCATGCACAGCAGCACGATGGCCCCGGCCATCGCGAGCTTGTGCTTGCGGAAGCGGCGCCAGACAGTGTTTTTACTGTAGACGAACGCGTCTTCGTCGACGGCTTGTTGATTGATGGGTGCGGTAATGGCCATGGCTTACGCCTCGCTAATCATATTTGACGCGAGGATCGAGCCACGCGTATGCGACGTCTGCAAATAGATTGAAAAAGACGACCAGGAACGCGTTGAAGACGAGGTAGCCCATCATCAAAGCAATGTCTTGCTGGCCGAGCGCGTTGAAGAACAGCCGGCCTTCGCCGGGCCACGCGAAGATCGTCTCGGTGACGATCGCGCCGCCGAACAAGCCGGGCAGCGTGAGCGCCGTGACGGTCACGAGCGGAATCAGCGCATTCTTCAATCCGTGCTTGAAGAGCACGGTGCGGAAGTTCAGGCCCTTGGCCCACGCGGTTCGCATGTAATCCGTCTTGATGACTTCCAGCATCGAACTGCGCATGAAGCGGCTATAGAGCGCGACTTGCAACAGCGCGAGCACGATCGCGGGCAGAATCAAATGCGTCGCACGGTCCCCGAACGCGAACGTGTCCGAACTGGAGATGCCGGCGGACGGCAACTGGATCATGTAGCCGCCGGGAAGCGGGATGCCGTGCACCGCGAACGCCAGCTGCATCATCAGAGCGAACCAGAACACCGGCATGGATTGCCCGAAGAACGCGAACGTGGTGATGAAGTAATCCCAGATCGAGTACGGACGCACCGCCGCGAACAGACCGGCCGAGACGCCGATGATGAACGCGAGCACGAACGAACTGATCATCAGTTCAAGCGTGGCCGGCAAACGTTCGACGATCGCGTTGAAGACCGGCTCCGAGTTGCTGGTCGAGTAGCCGAAATCGCCGGTGATCACGTGACCCAGCCACAGGAAATACTGCACCACGATGGGCTTGTCGTAGCCCAAGTTGTGTTTGAGACGCGCGATGTCTGCTGCCGTAATGTGAGGGTTTTGCAGATAAGGACCAAGCCCGCCGCCCGGGGCGTTGTGCAAGATCACAAAAAGGATCAGCGAGATCAGAATGAGCAGCGGGATCGCCTGAAGCGTCCGCCGCACGACGTAGGTAAACAGGGGCCTAGGTCCTCCCTTAGGGCGCCGCCATAGTTGCTTCAATGCCCGGGCTTTTCCTTGCCAGCCCAAGCAGCTCGCGCGCCTGATCCGGCGTGGCGACGGGCCGTCCGAGCTCCTCCGCCAACCGGACAACGCGCGCGACCAGCTCCGCGTTCGTCGCAAGCCGCCCCTTCGAATAATAGATGTTGTCTTCCAAGCCGACGCGCACGTGGCCGCCCATCGCGAGCGCCGCCATGGCCATGGGCAGCTGCATACGTCCGATACCCGCGACCGACCACGTGCACCCCGGCGGCAGCGCGTCGACTAAATCGCAGAGGTTTTGCACGGTGGCGTCTAGCCCGCCGGGCACGCCCAGCACGAAATCTACGTGGGCCGGGAATTCCAGCAGGCCTTCCTTCTCCAAGCGGCGCGCGTTCGTTAGATGGCCTTTGTCGAAAATTTCGAGTTCGGGCTTCACGCCATGCTCGTGCATCTTCTTCAAGATGCCGCGCATGATTGGGAAGCTGTTTTCGAAGACGTCGTCTCCGAAGTTCACGGTGCCGCAGGTTAGCGTCGCCATTTCGGGGCGCAGCTGCAGCACCGAGGCACGCTCCTCGGGCGACATGCCGATCGCGCCGCCGGTCGAGAACTGCACGATCAGGTCGCTCTGGCTGCGGATCGCTTCGTACGCTTGCTTGAAGCGGCCGACTTCGTGCGTGTTGCTGCCGTCGTCGTTGCGGCAGTGCACGTGGATCATGGACGCGCCGGCCTCGCGTATGGTGCGCGCGACCTCACCCAAGGCTTTGGGCGTAACCGCCAAGTGCGGCGTCTGTTCGGGCGTGAGCTCCGCGCCAACGGGCGCTACGGTGACGATCAGCGGATCCATGACATGCCTGTTTCTTCAGCGAGGACGGTGCCGGCCTCTGCGACGATCTCTTCGTCTAAGCCCAGTAAGTGTGCCAGGGCAATCGCGTCCGCGTGGCGCTCGGCGCTCTCGCCGACCTCCACCACGGCGTAGTCCATCGAGTCGGCAAGCGCGGCCAGTGCGGCGTCCAGATCGCCCGAGCGGGCGCGCGGGATATTGCGTAAACCTCGGACCGCGAAATGACGCACGCGAGCGTCGCGCGCGATCCCGGCCAAGTGCGTTGCGATAAAAGCCACGCGTCCGCGCCGGCGCAGCACGCGGATAAGCGCGACGAGCAGCGCCTTTCCTTCGTACGGAGTGGTTGTGCGCGCGAATTCGTCCACGAGCACGAGCATGCGCGTGGAATCGCGCGAGAGAATCTCTTGCAAGCGCACGACCTCGCGTGCGAACGACGAGAGCAATCCGCCGCCGTCTTCCGACGCGCCGATGCCGAGCCACGCGATCTCGTCGAACAAACACAGCGCCGCCGATTGCGCCGGAACCGGAACGCCGAACGCTGCGAGCAGCGCGATAAATCCGCAGGTGCGCAACGCGACGCTTTTTCCACCCATATTCGGCCCTGTGAGCACCGCGACGTCGCGCAGTTCTATCGATATTGCTTCGTAGCGGCGGCCCTGCGCGTCGAGCTCGGCCTTGAGCGGCAGGTAGCGCGCTTGCGCGAACGCGATGCCCGCGCCCGGTTCTATCGTTGCCGCCACGCAATCGTACCGCTGCGCGAAACGCGCGTGCGCCAGCAGTAAGTCCAGTTGCCCGGCACGCACGGTCAGCGTTTCCAATGCCTGCACCGCATCGCGCACGTTTTTCGAAAGCATTACGCGCGCGCTTTGCTCGGCGGCTGCAACGCGCGCGTTCGCCGCGTCGCGTTTCCCGAGCGCTTCCACCGCCGGCGCATCGAGCTCCAGTTCGCACAAATAATACGTGGGCGCTTCGCGGATCGCGCGAACGCCTTGCGGCAATTGCGGGACGCTCTCGCGCATGACGATGAACTCCCCGGCCGGCGGCTCGTCGCGTCCCAGCGCCTGCGCGACGCGTTGGGCCAAGCGCCCGCGCGCGCTGTCGTACTCGGCTTGCGCGCGATCGGCATCGGCGCGAGCCGCGCTCAGCGAAGCATCGAAGTTGTCGGCAAGGTAAAATCCGAATTTTCCGGCGCGCCCGCGCTCGAGTGTGCGCGCAAGGGCTGCGCAAGCCTCGTCGACGAGCGGCGCCTCTTCACCGTCGAGCAACGCGTCGATGCGCGCCGCGGCGTCCAAAAAACGCTGCAGTTCCAGGAATTGCGCGTCGTCAAGCACGTCTCCCATCGCCGCGCGTGAAATGGCCGGCAGCGGATCCGGCGATCCGCGCAGCGCGTCGCGCATGGCGTCCACGCGCTTCGCATCGATGCGCCCGGCAAAACGCATGACGAGCTGCGCCCGATCGTTTGCATCGCTTTCCTCGCCGCGAACGAAAGGCCGCAGCAGATCTGCGGCGCGGCGCCCGGGCTCACTCACGGGCGAAAGCGCAGCATTCATCCACGCCGCCTGCAGCGCGCCGGCGGTCACCGCGTCGATAAGTCCTGCGAACTTCACGCGGCGCGCACCATCGTGCCGGCATACACGTCAAATGTCGGCAGACCTGTCGCTTGCGCGACGGCGTCCGCAAACGCGCGCGGTTCGAAATAGCGGTCGCGCCCGATCGACGCAATGGTCGCTGCGACGACGCGCAACGGCCGTTCGCAGCGAACGTCGAGCCGTCCGCGCATCCCGAGCAGCGCTTTACCGTGCATTGCGATCTGCGTGGGGTCGCGCACGACGATCTGCCGTTCTTCACGCGCGGAAACCAGCTGTGCGGCACGTGAGGCGGTCAGCGCACCGGTGATCTTGAGCATCGGCTTCTGCGGATCGCACGCCGGCACACCCAACCGCAGCACTAACGCGCGGATATCGTCGACCGCATCCTCGATGGTGCGAGCGGACGCTGCGCCCGTCGCGACGATCACCGCATCGCCGCCGCCGGCGAGCGCCGCGACGCGATCTTGCGCGCCGTCTACGATCGCCTGATCGCACCCGTACGAGAAAAAGCGATCCACGCATTCGCGGATCGCCGACGCCGTCGGCGGCCCTGCGATCTCGAAATAACCGGCGCGCCGCACGCGCGCGAAGCAAATGCTTCCCGACGCGCTGGGCCAGCCGGTGACGTCGAGCATCTCGCTCGCGGGATGTTCGGGCAAGAGATTGCGCGCCGTGGCGACGACACATCCGGGCTGTAAAAACAAACGCGGCTTTGCGAGGGAGTCCGCCGCGTCGATCGCTTCGCCGTCACGGCCGGTCGAGGTCAGCCCCACTGTGAGGCCGCGCGCCGACGCCGCCGCAGCGATCGCGCGCATCGCGACGGTCTTACCGACGTTCTTGCCGGTGCCCACCACGAAGAGCGATCGCGCGCCGCCGCCGCGAACCAATTCCAGGAGCGTCTCGCCGGTGCGCATGCGGTGCGCTTCGCTATCCGACGTGAAAGACTTTTGCCAGAATGAATCCGACGCCGGTGAGCACGAGGACGATGCCGGCCCAGAGCTCTGCGCCTTCTTCGACCCGCCGTCCGAGCACGCGGCCTAACGTCAGCCCCAACACCGTCGCGCAGATCGAGACGATGAAGATGACGCCAAGCGAGATCGCGAGCGGCACGCCGATGTATAAAATCGAGAAGCCGATGCCCAGCGAGTCCAGACTGATGGAAAGCGAGGCGATGAACAGCCCCCACCCGCGGGACATGTCGAGCGGCTCCTTCTCTTCGGACTCGCGGATCGCTTCGAACATCATGTAGCCGCCCACGCCGATGAGCGCGGCAAAGCCGATGTATCCCGCGACGTCGCCCAAAAACGAGCCCGCGAGCTTGCCTAGACCGACGCCCAGCAAATTCATAATGACTTCGGCGCTCGCAAACGCCGCGCCAATGCGGATTTTAACGGCGCGCGGCGTGCCGCGCATGCCGACGCCGATGCCGACTGCGAAAACGTCGAGGCCGAGCGAGAGCGCGACGACGAGAATCTTTAGGAGATGCAAGACGGGGGTTTTGCGAGCCCGCGGCGCGAGCGTCCTGCCCTTACGGGCTTAGAGCGAGTTGACTTTGGGTTGCGCGAGCAGGCTGTTGACAGCGGTACGCAGCTGCGAAATGGTGAACGGCTTGTTTAGGAAGAGGTTTGCACCCGCTGTTTTCGCGCGGCCGTCCATCGCATAGTTCGTGTGCCCGGAGATCATGAGGATCGGCACCGAGCGCGTGCGTTCGTCCGCTCGCAGGCGTTCGATCAGATCGATGCCGGAAATGCCGGGCAACATAAAATCGGAGATGATGATGTCGAACCGGCCTTCGCGATCCAACGCGACCAGCGCGCTCTCAGCATCGTTGCGCGTTACGATCTCGTACGGGCCCTTACGGAGCACCGTTTCGATAAGCGTGCAGATTGCCGGATCGTCGTCCGCGATGAGCACGCGCCACGTGCGTTGGGTCATGTCGCTGGTCCATTCGCCCCGGGCGTCTTCGCGCCTCGCCTCCGATTGCTTATTTGGTAAAGTAACTGTATGAAATCTTCCGGCGGCGGCGCCGTCTTCAATCTTGCTGCAGCGCTGCTGGTGCTCGTAATGTTGGGTCCGGTGATCGCCATGTTGGCGGCGGTGCCGCCCGCCGGCGTCGTACACGCGTTCGCGCAGCCGGCCGCGCAAGACGCGCTGCGGGTTTCGCTCGTTGCATCGTGCATCGCCGTCGCGGCGGCGTCGGTGCTCGGCGTTCCAGCCGGGTACTCGCTCGCGCACACGCCGCGCGCCGTTCGCAGCCTTGCGCTCTCGCTGCTCGCGCTTCCGCTGGCTTTCCCGCCGGTCGCATCGGGCATCATGCTGTTGCAAACTGTGGGCTCGCGCACCATGCTCGGAAGCGCGCTCGCGGCGCGCGGCATCGTGTTCGTCGATTCGCTTTGGGGCGTAGCGCTCGCCGAGTTTTTCGTCGCGGGTTCGTTCGTCGCGATCACCGCGGCGGCGGCGTTCGGTTCGCTCGACGCCGCGTACGAAGAATCGGCACGCACGCTCGGCGCGAGCCCCGCGCGCGTCTTCGCGCGCGTCGCGCTGCCGCTCGCCGCACCGAACGTCGTCGCCGGGATGGTGCTGGCATGGATGCGCGCTATCGGTGAATACGGCGCTACGTCGATCGTCGCATATCATCCCACGGCGCTGCCCGTGCAGCTCTACGTCGCTCTTTCGGCGCAGGGCGTCGGCGCCGCACTCGCGCTCTCATACGGTTTCGTCGTGCTGGCGGCAATCGTCGTCGCGGCACAATGGGCTTTGCGCCGCCGCGTCGTATAAGGCAGGCCGTTATGGCCATTCTGGACCGGATGTTCGCGCCCGACTCGCTTTTCTCGAGGCGGTTTTTCTTCTTGGCAAAGCGCTTCGTAGCGGGTGAGACGATCGAGTCCGCTATCGCTGCCGTCCGCCAACTCAACGCTGCCGGCATCACCGCGACGCTCGACTTCCTTGGAGAAGACGTCACGGAACGCGACGCGGCGATAAAAACGCGCGACGCGTACTTCCGGATGATTGACGCGATCCAAGCCGCCGGCGTGCAAAGCAACGTTTCGGTGAAGTTAACCGCGATGGGCCTGCTCGCCGGCGAAGATTTCGCAGTCGAGAACCTGAACGCGATTCTAGATTACGCGCAAGCCAACAATGCCGATCCCTTCGTGCGTATCGACATGGAAGGTACGCCGGTCCTCGAGGCGACGCTGCGCGTCTTCGAACGGGCTTGGGCGAATCGTAAAAACGTCGGTCCGGTCCTGCAAGCGTATCTCAAGCGCACGCCGCAAGACGTCGAACGCGCGATCGAGCTCGGCGCGCGCGTGCGCATTTGCAAAGGCGCTTACAACGAGCCGCCGGAGCTTGCTTACAAAGAGATGCCGCAGATCCGCAAGCAGTACCTGGCATGCGCGCAGGCGCTCCTTACGCGCGGCAATTATCCGGGTATTGCGAC
Organism: Vulcanimicrobiia bacterium; assembly: GCA_025934645.1. Lineage (GTDB taxonomy): Bacteria > Vulcanimicrobiota > Vulcanimicrobiia > Vulcanimicrobiales > Vulcanimicrobiaceae > JAICWY01. Next base: position 2,651 of record JAICWY010000001.1, on the reverse strand, counting down.
GCACGACCCGGATCTGATCGATGCAATCAAAGCTTTCGCTCACAATAACGGCATCTCCAGCGAGAAGTTCGAGTTTCAAATGCTGTACGGCGTGCGTCCCGCGCTGCAGAAACAGATCGTCGACGAAGGCTTCCGGCTGCGCGTGTACGTGCCGTTCGGCACGCACTGGGCCGGCTATTTCTACCGCCGCGTCGCGGAACGCAAAGAGAACGCGCTCTTCGCGCTTTCGTCGATCTTCTCGAAGTAGCGAATGCGCGCCGTCGTGCAGCGCGTCTCACGCGCGCAGGTGCGCGTCGACGGCCGCGTCACCGGTGAGATCGGCGCGGGCTTAATGGTGCTGCTGGGCGTCGCCGTAAACGATGCGGAACCCGACGCGGAGCAGATCGCATCGAAGATTGCCGGCCTGCGCATCTTTCAGGACGATGCCGGCTTGATGAACCGCAGCGTGCACGAGATGGGCGGCGGCGTGCTGCTCGTCTCGCAGTTCACACTGCACGGTGACGCGCGCAAAGGGCGGCGTCCGTCGTTCATTACCGCGGCGCGCGAAGAATTGGCCCGTCCGCTCTACGAGCGGGTCGGTATGCTGCTGGAACGCGAAGGCTTAAACGTCGGCTACGGCGAGTTCGGCGCGCACATGGACGTCGAGCTCGTAAACGACGGGCCCGTCACGATTTTGCTCGATAGCAAACGGCTCTTTTAAGGCGCTACTCTTGCGCCGGCGCCACATCGACGGTGCCGTCGAGATACCGGATGCGCGTAACGAGGCACACCATCGCCGGGCCGTGCAGATCCGGCGTGGCGCCGGCAAGCGGGGCGACGATCTCGCGTTTTTGTCCCGGATCGAACTCTTGCGGCAGCGTAGCCGCGCCGGCGAATTTGCGGTAGCGGAAATCGCCATAGAACGCCGCCGAAAAATCTAGTTCCGAGATCGGCTTATACGCCTTGTTTTCAACCATGGCGCGCAGATCGGCGCCCTGCGCCGATGGCACAGCTTTGCACGATGTGATCTTCACTGGTAGTTGCTGCGCGTTTCCGCCGCACGCTGCCAGCGCCAGCGCGAGCGCAGCCGGTGTCAGACGGTTCACTCTTTGATGTCCGGCAGACGTTCTACGCGCACGATTTTGTCCGATTCAATCAAACGTCCCAGTACGTCCGTCCCGCCCACCACACGGCCGAATACCGTGAAGTCGCGATCCAAGTGCAGCTGCGGCGAGAGCGTGATGTAGAACTGCGTGCCGGCCGAATCGCGGATGGCGTGCGCGTCGGGCGGATTGGTGTAATTGAGGCCCATCGAAATCACGTAGCTGTCTTGTTCGATCGGATTCTCTTCCGCGGGAATCATGTACCCGGCATCGCCATTGCCCGTGTTCGTTTTGTCGCCGGTCTGCACGACGAAATCCGGCACGATGCGGAACCACCGGTTGTCATCGTAATATCCGCGGTTGACCAGATTCAAGAAGTTTTCGACCGTGAGCGGCGCCCATTCCGGATACAGTTCGACGTACACGTTGCCTTTCGTCGTGACCAGACGCAAGCGGGGGTGGTCGCCGTGCGCCGGCCCCGTGAAGAGCGGCACTGTATCGGGATAGAGTTTCGGCTGCCGGATCGCATTTTCAGCCGTAGGTTTCGAGGGATTGCCCGTGACGGGCGTGCGCGGGAGCGCGCGCAAATTTGCGAAGCGATCGGGTTGAGGCGCCGGCGTTCGCACGCCTTGCGGAACCGCGGTAAGATGATCGGTCATCGTGCCGCCCTGCAGCACTTTCATCGACTCGAGCGTTTGCTCTTGCACGCGCCATGAACGATCGCCCAGCAGCGGTTTCAACTCGGTGAGAGCGCTCGTATCGCCGCGCCGTCCGAGCGCGCGCACCGCTTCAATCCGGACCGTTTCATCTTTGTCCGAGAGTCCGGCCGCGAGAATCGAAGGCGGTGCTTCTTTTGCGTACCCGCGGAAAAGCGTCCACATGACGTGCCACCGGACGAACGGGTTGCGTTCCGTCAAAAATGCGGAGTCGAGCGCTTTGAGCGCCGCCGTTGCTTGCGGCTGTCCGCTAAAACCTTCCAGCGTCATTGCTGCGCGCGCACGCACGGCCGGGTTTTTGCCGTGCAACAGTACTGCGACCCATCGTTCTGCCGAATCGGCTTGCGTGGAAGTAAAGACATGTCCGTTCACAAAGCGGTCGGTCGCGTCCAACGCGGACACACGCACCACGTCGCTGCTATCCCTCAATGCAGACAGCACGCCGGAGGCTCCGCCCGGCGATGCGATGAGGCCCAGTCCGTACACCGCCATAGCGCGCATCGCCGGATCGCGATCTTTCGCGTGCGGCAACAGTAAGGGAACGCCCGCAGGCTGTTTGGTCCTACCGATTGCCAGTGCCGCCCGGAGGGCAAGCAGCCGATCCTTCGAGCTCAATAACTGCGCGAGGCGGCCGTTACCTAAAGAACGCGACTGCTCGAGCTGCACGATCTGCACGTATGGATTTGGTGCCGCCGCACGGACGCTACCGAGCGTAAGGGTCAGCGCAAGAAGGATTGTCAGCATCCCGACGACGCGCTTAAACAAATCTGTACCAACTTTCTAGACCGAACTTGCGTTCTAGTATATGGAGCATGAGATTGCCGTCCTTCTGGGGCGGCGCAAAGAACCGAGG
>JAICWY010000071.1 GCA_025934645.1 Vulcanimicrobiia bacterium | reverse complement strand
GATGAAGCGCTGGCGGAGTACGACGCAGTCTTCTTCGCGAGTTCGGAAGACGCGAGCGAACGCTATGCGCCCGCATTGCTCGATCGCGGCGCGATCGTCATCGACAATAGCTCGACGTTCCGAATGCGCGAGGGCGTTCCGCTCATCGTGCCTGAAGTCAATCCCCACGCTTTAAACCCCGGTGACCGGCTCTTCCCCGTCGGCAACTGCACCGCGATCATTCTTTGCGTCGCGCTTGCGCCCGTGCGCGATACCGCCGGACTTGCTTCCGTGAATGTCGCGACGTATCAAGCGATCAGCGGCGCCGGGCGCGCTGCCCTCGAAGAGTTCGACCGCGGCGCCGGCAACGTCGTGCGCAACGTCGTACCGCAGGTCGGTTCTTTCGGCGAAGGCGGTTACACCGGCGAAGAGTGCAAAGTGGCCGAGGAGACTCGCAAAGTGCTGGAGCTGCCGGACCTCCCGGTATATGCAACGGCCGTGCGCGTACCGGTCCGAACCGCGCATTCCGAGGCGGTGTTTTTCGAAACGCAACGTGCCACGACGCTGGAAGATCTTGCCGCCGCCTTCGAACGCGCACCGGGCGTCGTTTATCATCCGCAGGGCATCGTGACGCCGCGCGAAGTCGAGGGGACCGATCTCGTCCACGTCGCGCGACTGCGCCGGTGCGGCGACGACAAACATTTTCAAATGTGGATCGTCGGCGACCAACTGCGCAAAGGCGCGGCGACGAACGGCGTGCAGATTCTCGAACTGCTGATGTCGCGCGCGAAGGCGGATCGCGGCTCGTGAAACCGGTCGTTTTGAAGTTCGGCGGCACGTCGGTGGCCACGCTCGAGCAGCGCGAGGTCGCCATGCTCCGGCTGCGTGAAGAACGCGAGCGCGGTTTTGCGCCGGTCGCGGTGGTTTCGGCAATGGGACGCGCGCCCGAACCATATGCTACCGACTCGTTGCTTTCGCTGATCGGCGGTCACGATGGTTCGCGCAACGCCGATCTGCTCGCCGCGTGCGGTGAACTGCTTTCCGCGGCCCTGTTTGCCTCGGCGCTCGAATCGCAAGGCGTTTCGGCCGTCGCGCTTTCCGGAGCGCAAGCGGGCATCCTCACCAACGATCGCTACGGCGATGCGAAGATTCTCGGCGTCGATCCGCACCGCGTGCGTGAAATCATCGACGCCGGAGCAATACCCGTGGTCGCCGGCTTTCAAGGCGTATCCGAGGGCGGCGCGATTACCACGCTCGGCCGCGGCGGCAGCGACCTGACAGCGATCGCGCTCGGCAACGCGCTCGACGCGGAGCGCGTGGACATTTACACCGACGTAAGCGGCGCCATGACCGCCGACCCGCGCCGCATTGCCGGAGCGCACACCATCGACCGCGCGAGCTTGGAAGAGATGACCGAACTCGCGCAGCACGGCGCGAAGGTGATGCATCACAAGGCTGCCGATTACGCGCAGCGCACGAACACGCCGTACGCGATCAAAGGGCTGAAGAGCGGCTCCGGCACGCTGGTCGACGAAAACGTCGAGAACGAGAACCCGGTGACCGGCGTGACCGCTTCGGGCCGCGTCACGTGGATCCGCGTTATACGCGGCGACGTAGAAGACCGGCAGCGCCGCATGCAGGTGGAAATGCAAATGTTCCAGCGCATTGCCGATGCGGGCATTTCGATCGATCAGTCCACCATCAATCAAGCCGGGGTCATGTTCGTGGTCGAAGGCGATCGCGGCGGCGAGATCCGGCAACTACTCGGCGATTTGAACCTCGCGGTGCGCGTGCGTGAGGGATGCTCGAAGCTGTCCGTCGTCGGCGCGGCGATGCGTTATGCGCCGGGCGTTATTCATCGTGTCGTGCGCGCGCTCTCGGAAGGCAACGTCGAGATCATTCACTGCACCGACAGCAACATTACGATATCCGTGCTCGTGCCGTCGGATGACGCGCAGCGCGCCGAACAAGCGGTACACGACGAATTTCACTTGGAGCGACACGCCGAGGCAAGGGAGCCGGTTTCGTGAATCTCGGGACGATTACCACGGCGATGATCACGCCGTTCGACGAGCGCGGCGATTTGAACGCACCCGAGGCGGCCCGGCTTGCCGCGTGGCTGGTGGACCGCGGCAACGACGGCCTCGTCGTCGCGGGGTCGACGGGAGAAGGCCAAACACTCGATGCGTCCGAGCGTGCCGTATTGATAGCCGCCGTGAAAGAAGCCGTGGCCGGGCGCGCCGCCGTTATTGCTAATGCCGGCACGAACAGCACGCGCGAATCGGTGGCCGCGGTTCGTGAAGCGGAAAAAGCGGGCGCCGACGCGATTCTTGCAGTCGTCCCGTATTACAACAAGCCTACGCAGAGCGGCATGGTGGCGCACTTCAGCGCGATCGCGCAAGTGACGCCGCTGCCGGTGATGATCTACAATATTCCCGGCAGGACGGCGGCAAATATGCTGCCCGAAACGCTCCTGGAGCTGGCGCGCCGCCATCGAAACATCGCCGCAGTGAAAGAATCCAGCGGCGATCTGATGCAGATCGGCACGATTCTGGCGCAGCGCGATCCGGCGTTCCGCGTCTATTGCGGCGACGATCATCTCTTTCTGCCGTGTCTGGCCATGGGCGCCGACGGGGTAGTCGGCGTCGCCTCGCATTTGTGCTCGCGCGAATACGTGAAAATGATGCAGGCGTTTACATCGGGCAACGCTGCGGAAGCCGCGCGCATCCATCTTTCGCTGCTTCCGCTAATTCGCGCGCTCTTCGCGACCACGAATCCTATCGCAATCAAATGGGCGATGAACCGGAAAGGCTTTGCTGCGGGCGAGTGCCGCTTACCGCTCGATGCGATGCCGCAAAAGCTTGCCGCCCAGCTGGAGCCGCTGATCGCGTGACCTCCATCACGATTTTGGGCTGCCGGCTCGACGCGCTCGACGCCGGCGCGGCCACGCGCGCCATCGTGCAGTTTGCAAACGAACGGCGCGGCGCGCAGATCGTCACACTCGGAACGGAAATGGTCGTCTACGCGCAGCGCGACGCGCGGTACCGCGCGGTCGTCAACGCGTGCGCCCTCTCGCTTTGCGACACCGTCGGACTACTCGCCGTCGCACGCTCGCGCGGCGTCGATCTGCACGAACGCGTCACGGGCGTCGAACTCGTCGAGCATCTGTGTCAGGCGGCGGAGGCCGAAGGCTTGAGCGTCTTTTTATTCGGCGGCGCTCCCGGAGTTGCCGAAGAAGCGGCGCGCGTGCTGCAAACGCGTTTCCCGGGATTGCGGATCGCCGGCACGCGCAACGGCTATTTCGACGAAGTTGAGTCCCCGGCGATCGCGCAGAGCATCCGCGAGAGCGGCGCGCACCTGCTCTTCGCCGGCATGGGGTTTCCACGTCAAGAGTTCTGGCTCGCGCAGTATCTGCCGCAGACCGGCTGCGGTGCGGGCATGGGCGTTGGCGGCTCGTTCGACGTCATCAGCGGAAAGGTGGAGCGCGCGCCCGGGCAGTGGCGGCGCCTGGGTCTGGAATGGCTGTACCGGCTCCTCAAAGAGCCCAAGCGCTGGCGCCGGCAACTGGCGCTGCCGCAGTTTGTGCTGCTGATCGCGGGCGAACGCGTGCGATCGCGTTTTTCGAAGGGTAGAACCGAGAACCGATGAGAGCGATGATTCTAGCGGGCGGCCTTAGCACGCGCCTGTATCCGCTTACCAAACAGGTTCCCAAGCCGCTGGTGCCGGTGGCCGGCGAACCCAATGCCGCGCATCTGATCCGTTATCTGAAATCGTACGGCTACGATGAAATCGCGATCAACGTGCACTATCTCTCCGATGCGATCACGTCCGCACTCGGTGACGGATCGCAGTTTGGCGTCCGCCTCGAATATCTGCACGAAAAAGAACTACTGGGCAGCGCGGGCGCGGTCGAACAAATGAAATACTACTTGGGCGGTGCGCCGTTCGTCGTCGTCGGCTGCGACGATCTCACGGATCTGCCGCTCGATAAGATCGCCGCGTTTCACCAAGAGAAGAACGCCGTCGCCACGATCGGCTTGGTGGAACGGAAAGACGTCGATCAATACGGCGTCGTGGTGACCGACGAGAGCGGCAAGATCACGGGCTTCCAAGAAAAACCCGCGAAGGGCACCGAGCGCAGCAAAAAAGTCAACACGGGTATCTACGTTTTCTCCCCGGCGATCTTCAACCACATCGAGCACGGCGCGTTCGTGGATTTCGGGAAGAACGTGTTTCCCGCGCTGCAGCAAGCCGGCGAAGCGTTTTACGGTTACGATGCCGGCAATGCGTACTGGTGCGACATCGGCACGCCCGGCGAGTACCGCCGCGCTACGAACGATGTGCTCAGCGGAGCGTTCCGCTTGCCGGGCCGAGAGCCGATGCAGCGCAACGTGTGGATCGCGTCCGACGCGCACGTCGCGAGCGACGCGCAAATCGACGGCCCCTCGGTCATCGGTCCGCGCGTGCGGATCGAAAGCGGCGCACGCGTTGAGCGCTCTATCCTGTGGCAGGGTGCGAGCGTCGGTCCAAACGCCAGCGTTCGCGACTCGATTCTGGGAATGAACTACGCCGTTGCCGCCGGCGAAACGCTCGACGGCGCCGTCGTTGCAAATGAGCCGGACACAACCCTAGCCTAAACGCGGTTCGTCGTGATTGCTGCGGCGTATGCTGCAGCAGATCTTGGAGCTCATTTTTCCGCCGCAATGCGGCGGCTGCGACCAAACCGGGACAGGCGCGTGCGAGCGCTGCTTGCCGCCCGGAATCACGCACACGCTTTTGCTTCCAACGCTTTCCGTAACCGCGCTCGGCCGCTACGAGGGTGAAGTGCGCCGCGCCGTTCTGGCGCTCAAAAAAGGCCGCCGCGATGTCGCGCGCGCGTTTGGTGCGCGGTTGAGCAGCTTGGCGCTTCCCGGCGACGTCCTGATCCCCGTTCCGACAACGCGGGCACGCCGCCGCGAGCGCGGATTGGACGGCTGCGAATCGATCGCGCGGGAAGCTGCGCTGCTTTGCGGGGCGCATGTAATCTGCGGCCTCGTGCAGATCGCCGGTGATAAACAGCGCGGGCGCGGGCGCGAAGCACGTCTTGCGGCGCACGGGCGCTTCCGCTGGGCCGGCGAAGATCTTCGCGGCAAAACGGTGGTACTGCTCGACGACGTCGTGACGACCGGAGCGACACTCGAAGATTGCGCGCGCGCGCTTCGCGGGGCCGGCGCGCGCGTCGATCGCGCGATCGCTATCGCCGCGGTAGAGCGATAGCCGAGAGCGGCGTCGCGATGATGAGTCCCGTGTTGCTGCCGATGATAAGCGTGTTGCCCGCAATCAACGGCGAGCCGACGTTGAACGACGTGTCGTAATGACGCACGCCGAGCGTGCTTCCGGTCCGTTCGTCGAGCGCCCATAGGTCGCCGTTGGTATCGCCGAAATACAGGCGTCCGTCTTTGGCAGCGATGCCGCCTTTCACCGCGCCGTGCACCGGCGTGCGCCAGACTAACGCGCCCGTCGCCGCATCGTAGGCGTGCATCCATGGTGCGATCGAACTACCCGCAAAAACGCGTCCGTTGTCGATGAGCGGAATCGCAGCCTCGTTCCACGCGGGGACCGTTCCCGATTCCGCCGGCACGTCCCAATCGAGCTTTCCGCTCGCAGCGTCGAGCGCGTAGATATGCTCGGTGGCCAGCTGTCCGACGCCGGTTTCGTTGTAGCCATCGGGCGGCATGAGATAATCGCAATACACGCGCGTGCCATCGCCCGCCGGCGGACAATCGCCCAGCCCCGACGCCGTGCGCGAAAAATGTTTGAGCCACGCCGCCGATCCGTCTTTCGCATTGAAATTCCAAACGATGTTGCGCGATGCGCCGGCGCTCACGAAGTGGGTGTTGTCGATCGGAAGTGCTGCGGACATGGATGCGATGCTGCGAATGTCTTTTGAGTAGATCACCGTGCCTGCTCGCGGATCGATCGCGGCCAGCAACCCTGAACCGATGTGCTGCACCAGCGTTCCATCTATCAATGCGGGCGTCGGCATTGCGCTGCCGTCGAGTGTAACGCGCCAGCGTTCTTTCCCGTCGGCGCGTCCCACGGCGATCAGTGCGTTCTCGCCTGCGCCGACGAGCATCGTTCCATCATCGCCGTGTGAAGACGTGTTTTGATCGCCTTCGCCGACGATCACCACGTCGCCGGTCACGATCGGATTCGACATGAGCGGCGCCTTTGCGGCGTACGTCCAGAGCACTTTGCCGGTGTGGTAATCGATCGCGTATAGTACGCCGGCATTGTTACCGATGTACATCGCATTGTCCACGATCGCCGGACTCGACGAAAAGCCGCCGCCGGTTTTTAAGCTCCAGGTGACGGCGAGGGTTCCGGCAAGCACGGCGTTATTGCTTTGATTGAGCCGGAATTGCAACCACTCGTGCGGCGCGTTCACGGTTCCGCTTCCTGACGTGAGAAGCGCGACAGCCGCGGAGACGGCGCGCAATACGGTCGGCATCCATGCGATGCTACGCACGAAGGCTTGGAAAAGGCTGAAACGCAATACCGCGCGCATGGGCCCGCTGGACCAGCTCTACCTCGAACGCGCGTACGAATTGGCCGAGCGCGCCGCCGGAAGCACCTCGCCGAATCCGGCGGTGGGTGCAGTCGTGGTGTACGACGGGGAGATCGCAGGCGAGGGCTACCATCACCGCGCGGGCGAACCGCACGCCGAAGTCCATGCGCTCCACGCCGCCGGAGAGCGGGCCAGGGGCGCGACGCTGTACGTTTCGCTGGAACCCTGTAATCATACCGGGCGCACGCCGCCGTGCTCGCACGCGGTTGCCGATGCGGGCATTGCGCGCGTCGTGGTCGGCACGCCTGATCCAAATCCGCGGACGGCGCAGGGCGGCATCGGGTATCTGCGCGATCGCGGCGTCACGGTCGAAATCGCCGGCGACACGCGGGCGCAAGCAATTGTGGAGCCGTTCGCGCACGCGATCCGCTCCAAGCGCCCGTACGTTACACTCAAGATGGCGATGTCGCTCGACGGCTTTATCGCAACCAAATCCGGACAGCAGGAGTGGCTTACGGGCGAAGAAGCGCGCGCGTTCGTGCGCGATCTGCGCATTTCGCACGATGCCGTCGGCGTGGGCGCAGGTACGGTTCGCGTCGATAATCCGAACCTAACTGTGCGCCCCGCGCATCACCGGTTGCGCGAGTACGTGCGCGTGGTACTCTGCGAAACGGACACCGTCGATCCGGAAAGCAACGTGTTCCGCGAACGCGACGGGTATGCCAAGACGGTCGTCGTTGCGCCCGCGGGCGCTGCAGCGAAGTTCGAAAACCTCGCACACACTGCCGATGTGCTTTTTGTCGGAGATGCTCCGGCCGCTCAGCTGGATCTGAAGGCGGGTCTGCGCGCGCTCAAAACGCGCGGCATCGAGAGTCTGCTGTGCGAAGGCGGCCCGACGATGGCCGGCCATTTAATCGCGCGGAACTTGGTGGATCGCGTCGTGTGGCTGGTCGCGCCGCGATTCTTGCGCAGCGATACGTCCGTTCCCGTCCTCACGTCCGAATCATTGGCGGGCGTGCGGGGCCTCCGCTTCGATCGCGTCGAACGACTCGGCCCGGATATCTTGCTCTCGGGAATCATCGATCGTCATGTTTAGCGGACTTATCGAATACACGGGCACGGTGCAGCGCATCACGCCGCTTCAAACCGGCGGAATGCAACTGCGGTTACGTTGCGAGAACGCCTCGGAAGAAGAAGTCGAGCCGAAAGATTCGATTGCGGTCAACGGCGTATGCCTCACGGCGACGAACGTCGATCACAACACCGTCGATTTCGACGTGGTGCCGGAAACGCTCGCGCGCTCCAATCTGGGAAGCCTGCGCGAGGACGACACTGTCAATCTGGAATATTCGCTGCGCCTGGGCGATCGCATGGGCGGCCATTTCGTCTACGGTCACGTCGATGCAACCGGACGCGTTCTTTCGCGCACGCCGGAAGGCCAAGGCGAACGGATGCGCATCGAATTGCCGGATCAGCTGCAGCGCTTCGTCTGCGAAAAGGCCTTTATCAGCGTCGATGGCGTGAGCGTCACCGTTGCCGCCGCGGGCGAGGGCTGGTTCGAACTCGCGCTTATTCCGGAAACCCTGCAGCGCACGACGCTCGGGCGCCGGGCGCCGGGCGCGGCCGTCAATCTGGAAGTCGATCCCCTTGCGCGCTACGCGGTAGAGGCGGCGCAGCGTTGACGCGTTTCAAGGATACTACTCCCGATGGCGCGCGCGTATTCGAAACGCGCGTAATGGTGCAGTGGGCGGACATCGACATTGCGGGAATTATGTATTTCGCCGCGTACCAGCGCGCCGTCGAGCGTGCCGAGATGGAATTTTTCGGCGAGCTCGGCTTTCCGTATAATTCCGTTTTCGAGACGTACGACATGTGGCTGCCGCGCGTGCACGTGGAAGCCGACTATCACGCGCCCGCGCTCATGGGCGACTGGCTGACACTGCGCACGCACATCCGTCACGTCGGCGGCTCGTCGGTGAAGTGGCAAACGATCGTGCATAACGAGCGGACCGGCGAAGCGGGAGCGGTGTTTCACTTAACGGTTGCGTGCATGGATCGCCGCACGCGCAAGAGCCGCGCGCTCCCGCCGGACATGCACGCCGCGCTAGCGGGATGTCTGGCGTGAAAGCCGCGATCTTGGTCGAGCCGCGCCGTATCGAACTGCGCGAGGCGCAAACGCCGCAGCCCTCGTCCGGCGGCATCGTCGTGCGAGTGCGCGCGGCACTGACCGACGGGACGGACCTGAAAGCATGGCGCCGCGGTCATCCGCAGATGCCGATGCCGACGCCGTTCGGGCACGAGTTTTCCGGTGACGTGGCCGCGGTCGGCGAGGGGGTCTCGAAATTCGCAGCCGGAGATGCCGTGATGAGCGTTCACTCCGCGCCCTGCGGTGAATGCTTCTGGTGCCGTCATTCGCAAGAAGAACTCTGCGAATCGGTAATGTCGACGAAGATTCTCGGCGCGTATGCGGAGTACATCGAAGTCCCCCGCCACATCGTCGAGCGCAATTGCTTCATCAAGCCGGCGGATCTGCCGTATGCGAGCGCAGCATTTCTGGAGCCGCTCGCGTGCGTCGTGCACTCGCTCGACGTGTTGAACGCGCAAACCGCAAGCACGGTTGCGATATTGGGCGACGGCGGATTCGGATTGATGCACGCTGCGCTGCTTGCGAATGCGGGTTTGCGCGTGCTGCTCGTGGGGCGCCGCGAGGAACGTTTGGCGATCGGCGAGCGGTTCGGCGCCGCGCTGGCGATCAATGCGCGGGAAAACGGCGTACGTGAAGGGATCCTGAGCGCAACGCAAGGGCGAGGCGCTGACGCGCTCGTGGAGTGCACCGGACAGCAAGAGGTGTGGGAAAGCGCTCCGGATTTGGTCCGCCGCGGAGGCACCGTGTCGTTTTTCGGCGGGCTGCCGTCATCTACGCGCGTTTCGTTTCTCGCCGCGCGTATGCATTACGATGAAGTGCGCCTCATCAGCCCGTTCCATTTCACGCCGCGCGCTGTCCGCCATGCGTACGAATTGCTGGCCGGCGGATCGTTCGATCCCCAGCCACTCATTACAGCGACGGTCGGCCTCGCCGGCATCGAAGACGTCTTCTTGCGTTTGGACAGCGGCGAAGGGATTAAATTCGCGGTGGAACCGTGAGTGAAACGATGCGTGCCGCGGTGCTCTACGATGTAGACGACATCCGCATTGAAGAGCGCCCCGTTCCGGCGATCGGCGCCGGCGAATTGCTCGTCCGCACCGGCGCGAGCGGGATCTGCACGGGTGACGTTATGGGGTGGTACGTGCGCCGCAAAGCGCCGCTCGTGCTGGGACACGAACCGGCCGGCGTGGTCGAAGCAGTCGGTGCAGGCGTTACGGCATTTTCTCCGGGAGATCGCGTGTTCGTGCACCATCATGCGCCGTGCTTTGCCTGCGCGATGTGCGAACGCGGCGACTACGTGCAGTGCGCGACCTGGCGGAGCAGCAAACTCGAGCCGGGCGGCCTTGCTGAATATTTTCGCGTGCCTGGTGAGAATCTTGGCGATACACTGCGCTTGCCGGACGGCGTTTCTGCCGTCGATGCATCGCTGGTCGAGCCGCTGGCTTGCGTCGTAAAATCGCTTCGCCGCAGCCGCGTGCGCGAAGGCCAAGCGATGTACGTCATAGGGCTTGGCGTGATGGGCT
>JAICWY010000103.1 GCA_025934645.1 Vulcanimicrobiia bacterium | reverse complement strand
TGCGCCCGACCTTTCACAAGCGTGTGAGACACAATACAGCATCGGCCCGTTCGGCGGATCGTATCCGATGCAGGGCGCGCAGGATTATTTAACGGTACGCGTATTCAGCTCCGTCAGCGTGCGGTACGCCATCCGCTAAAAAAGAAAAAGGAGCGCGGCATTGCCGCGCTCCTTCGGGTCCGTGGTTCGAGGGATTAATAGGTTCCGGTGATTGGGGCCGATATGGCGAGATCGGACTGACCGTTCGGTCCGGTGATGTTCGGCGTCTGTGACGTATTGATCGGGGGAGCCGCTTCAATCGCCCCATAGTCAAAGCTAATCGCCATAACTACGTAGTCATCGCCAGCCGGTATGCTAGGCGATGCGCCTTTGCAGCCCGGCGTGTTGCACGGACCAAGATTCCCCGGTAGTGTCCAGTTCGTAGCCGCGGAGAATGGTCCAACCGTAAAGCTGCGGCTTTGCAGCGATGACAGCCCAGCAGCAGCAAGATAGCTTCCTGCAAGTTGGGTGCCGCACGTTACGCCTGCCGGAAGCACCTGACTGAGCGTGGCATCAGGACCACAATCAATCACGTACACGATCGTTTCAGTCGCACTAGCGCCCGGTGTAACGCTTCCGGTGAGTCCGCCGCTGCCGTCGCTTGCAACGCTCGCAAGTGCCGGAAGTCCAACAGTTTGCGCGGCGTTAAGCGTCGCGGAGGCAGTCGCCGTAACCGGCGCCGCATTTGCTGCCGGCACATTCACCGACAACGTATACGTGCCGTTTACCGGCGTCGCCCCAAACGTCGTAAAGCCTAGCGAGTATCCGAGGAACCCTGCCGGATACGTTCCATCATTGAAGAACGGAAACGCCGGCGGTCCGCCGTAGAAGCTAAACTTCTTTGACGTTGAGGTGTAAAAAGGCTGGTAATACAACCCCGGGTTGCCAGGATAGAGCGCCGCACCGGTGGTTCCGGAATTGAACGGCGCGAATCCGTACGAAAACGCACCGCCGCTTTGACCGAACGTCGTGGCCGGTGCCGGCGATGCCGGCGGATTTGTCGGAACTTGCTGTGGTGTTCCACTGATGTGACTCGTGCCAGCGTCTGTGCCTGCGGATCCTACCGCAGGCACAGTGAAGCCGGCCGGACCGGTGATGGTCGGCGTATCCAGCAGCACGGCGGATGCGCCGTTCGGCTGACGATACGAGACCACCGTGTTGAGATACGTCGTTCCCTGATAATTTGCAGTTCCGACTGCAAATTCGAGTTTGTTCGCCGCCAACGGTTGTTGATTGACCGACGGACTAACCGATGCGCCGTTAGTGGCAAGGCCACCGGAGCATCCAGCTAAGAGAGCGCCGGCAACCAGGGCTGACAGAGAGATGTTTCGCTTTTTCACCGGCTCTCCTTAGAGTTTCGTGGTGACGTAGAAGTAAACGTTGCGCCCGGTGCCGTTCGGCGTATTGATGTACGGCGCGAACGGTTGACGCAGCGAGCTGTAGTTCACCAACCCGTACGCCGGTCCGAACAGCGCGGTAGCACCGCTGCTGCCGCTCTTCGGTCCCGAGATACCGGTAGCAACGGGCTGATAACGGCCGTTCAGTGTCGGGCCGCCATACAGTTCGTTCGTTACGTTGAGAACCGTCATACCGAACGTCATCTGATGGTTCGGCAGCTCGTATTCCGTCGTGAAGTTGATGCTTAACGTCGGGTGCGTGAGCTCGCCGCCGGGTGATGAAGTTTCCGGCGTGCCGCGCGACGCATCGATGTTGGGCGAGAACACCGACCCGGGGTTCATCGGATCGACGTATTGCGTCGCACCCGCGGGTGCGCCGATAAGGCCGGCCGAGTAGTTGGTGTTAGCGATGTTATACGGCTTGCCGTCAACGAATGCAGCGCCCACCAAACCGGCTCCGTACGGATAACCGATGTCGTAGAAGAACTGCGGGCTAAAGCGCCAGCCGTTGTGGGTGTGGTAATCCAACGCGAGCGTCGTTTGGAACGGCGAGAGGAAGCCCACGCGGTACTTGTTGCCAAGGGCCAACGATGCCGCCGGAATCGAGGGATAGAAATCTTCGCTTCCGGAGAGCGGAATGACGTTCGAAACTTCGTTCTGATACGTCGCGGTGAATTGGCCGGAAAGGCCATAAGCGACCTGACGCGTGATGTCCATTTCGACGCCGTCGGCGCGGCTATATCCAAGGTTGCTTTGCGTCGGCGGGTTGTACACGACCGCACCCGTTATCGGGTCGGTCACGATCTTGCCGTTTACGACCTTCGGCGTCTGAGCAGCCGCAAACGCGTCTTGAGCGTTACGCAGCCACGGCGTGACTTTGAACTGCACGCCATTGAGGAGTCCTCGCGTAAACTGGTGCGAGTACGAGAGGTCGTAGTTGGTGAACACTTCCGGTTTAATCGGCTGGAAAGGCACGCCAAGGATGTCATTTTGATTGTCCCAGAACAGCTCGTCGCCGTAGCTGGAACACGCGGTATCCATGAAGATACCGCAGTTGACGGCAGCGGCGTTCGAGTACGCCGAGTACGATGGAATCTTTCCGTACGTCTTTAGGTAGAAGTCCGGATTTGCGGAAAGGTCTTCCGCTCCGAGGGTTGGGAACTCGACCGAACGGCCGTACGCCGCACGCACCGAGTCGTTGTTGCCGAGTTTCCAGCTGACCGCCAGAACCGGTTGAACGACGCGCGGGCGCAGTTTGTCGTTGCCGACGTCGAACGTTGCGGTTCCGCAGTCGCCCGGAGTACGAATGCCGCTCGGATCGTTCGGCGCGGTGATGGACGTCGGCAGGTAATAGAATTCGCAATTGGCGTTCATGCCGACCGGGAATGCGAACTTCTGGTTGGTGCCGTCCATACGGACACCGACGTCGACATTCAGCCGATCGTTCGGCGTCCACGTGTCGTTCAAATACACGCCGAAGTCTTGACGATTGGAGTTCGAGTTTTCAAAAGCGGGGGGCATGCGCGTTCCGGCTGGAATGCCGTTGGCGGCCAAGTACCCCGTGCCGCCTTGCGCGGGCGACAAGAAGTCGTACACTTCGCCGTTTCCGAACACGCCGTTCCAGAACCCGAAGTTCGTCCACGGCTGGTTGTACACGGGGTGCAGCCACGCCCAGTTACCGCCGACCTTGAGGACGTGCCGCGAGCTAAGCTGCTTGGTGAGGTCGAGCTTGCCGCCGTCCGAGATGCCGCCCTGCTGAAGGTACGCGGTGAATCCGAACGGATTGGTGCCGCTGCCTTCGGGGAAGTCGAACGTGGTGACCGCGCCGACGTGATAGTACATCGCCGACAGATAGGTCGATGAGTTCAGGTTGTTCGTGTACTGCAACTTGTAGGACGCGTTCGGCTGATAGTACGTCGCGTAGTTGCGGTGTGCCGAAGCAAGCGATTCTGCCGCATTGGTTTGGTACGGGTCGAGCGGAACGATCGCTTCGATGTTGGGGCAGTTCACCGCGCCGTTTCCGGCGATGGGATTCGACGGACATGCCGGATAGTCGATTCCGGTGAAAAGCGACGCGTCGTATAAGAAGAACGGATCGCACGACGCAAAGCACGTGCTTCCATATCCGCCGTAGCCTTGATAGAAGTGGTGGTCGGCGATATCGACAAACGCCTGAACCGACTGCGAGTTGTTGTGACCGAAACGGTACACGAGGTTATTGATGAACTCGCGGTCGGTTTCCATCTGCGTGGACCCGAAGCGGCCGATGTCCAGTGAGTTGTAGTGGTATTGCGGAGCTAAATTGCGCCCCGCGTAAGAAGCGTAGTCGGACCAGCGGCCGTCCTGCGTTGCCCAGCCGTACTCGAGGTTGAGCGAGTGCGCAAATGACGGCGTACGAACGGCCAACTGCGCGTTCGCAAAACCGGGATACGTGCCGCGCTTGACGATCAGGTTCAGCGCGCCCGTACCTTGGCTAGCGAACGTCGCGTTCGAAACGCCCGGGGTGAGCTGCGCGGATTGCAGGCCGAGACCTGGCAGAGAAAGCGTGTTCACGAACTGGTTCGTGAACGCGTCCGTGTACGGGATACCTTCAAACTGGAAGCTCTCTTCGTTTTCACGGCCGCCGCGGATAACGGGGTAGCCGCTGGAGTCGTAACCGGCACCAGGCAACGATGCAATGAGCTGCGATTCGCTCAAGTTCACGTTATTGCCGAGAATCTGATTCGCTTGCTGCGAGGTGACCGTGTACGTATCAACCGTTTGATTCGGCTGAAACGCACCGCCGGCGCTGCGCGCGTGCGCAGTTGCGATGGTCTTGAGCTCTTTGCTGAGCGTTCCATTGACGGTTGCGGTTTGGTCTGCGAACACCGCAACGCCGGGCTCCGAGATCGGCTCGTAGCCCTTTCCTTGGAACGAGACCGTATACGTATCGGGATACACGCCGGCCATTGAGTAAAAACCATGCGCGTCCGTCGCGGCGGTATACGTCCCCGACGGAGCCGCGGCTGTCACGCGGACGTTTGCAACGGGAGCGTGGGATATCTGGTCGGTGACGGTACCACTAATGATGCCTGTGGTACCCGCGAGCGCGATGCCCGCGGACGACGCGAGAAATCCCGCAAGTGATAGAACGGCTAATACAGCGCGTAATGGCGCTGCATGCCGCCGAAAAGTCCCCATAAAGTACGTTCCTCCACAGAACAGTAGGGGTGTGCGAAGAGCACCTCGGCGGCCACCGGGGAACGCGTTCTTACCTTGTTACGGACGCCTCCACAACGTCCGCCGCAGTGCTTCACGCAAAATTAATGTGCAACGCTCCTGTCCCTTCCAACTAAAAATGCAAGAGATGACTAAAGGTCAGATTGGAGACATAGGCGTTTTGTACCGGACGGACTCAACGTACGCATGCATACGCTCGAGGGCGCGTTCGGCCATCCGGCGCCGGCGTTCTTTCTTGTCGCGCAACTGGACGTCGAGCGGCGGGAACGGCGCCCACGTGACGTTGGCGGGCTGGAAGTCGGCGGTTTGCGTGTTCTGCAGATGCGCTACGACCGCGCCGAAGGCGGATTCCCGCGGGAAATCGACGGGTGGTAAGCCCAGAATCGCCCGCACCGCATGAATGCCGGCCATGGCCCCGCAAGCGGCAGCTTCGACGTAGCCCTCGGCGCCGGTGATCTGTCCGGCGAAATAGAGCGCCTCGTGACCGCGCATGCGCAGGTGTGAATCCAGCAAACGCGGCGAGTCGATGAACGTGTTGCGGTGCATCACGCCAAGGCGCAGCCACTCCGCGTTGTGCAATCCGGGAAGTTTACCGAAGGCTTCTTTTTGTGCCGGCCACGTGAGCCGCGTTTGGAAGCCGACGAGATTGAACGCGGTGCCCTCGACGTTTTCTTTGCGTAATTGCACGACGGCGTATGGTGTTTTGCCCGTGCGCGGATCGCGCAAGCCCACGGGTTTGAGCGGGCCGAAGCGCAACACGTCATCGCCGCGATCCGCCATCTCTTCGATCGGAAGACAGCCTTCAAAATACTTCGCTTCTTCGAACGCCTTGGTTTCGTGGCGCGGAAGCGTGCGCAGATCGTGCAGCAATTGCGCGTATTGTTCGCGGTCGAGCGGGATGTTGATGTAATCGTCGCCGTCGCCTTTTTCGTAGCGCGATTTGCGGTACATCGGCGTTTCATCGATCGACTCTGCCGAAACGATGGGCGACGCGGCGTCGTAATAGTGCAGGCGCCGGCCGGCAAGACGATCGATTGCAGCCAAGAGATCGTCGCTCGGCAGTGGCCCGCACGCGACGATCGTGGGGCGGTCCAACGGAATGTCGTGCAGTTCGTCGCGGTGGATCGAAATGTTAGGTTCCGAGCCGATGCGGTTTTCAACTGCCCGCGCAAAAACCTCACGGTCGACTGCGAGCGCACCGCCGGCGGGAACGGCGGCTTCGCGCGCTGCGGCGATAATCACGGAATCCAGCAGCGCGAGCTCTTCTTTTAAAAGGCCGACCGCGTTCTCGAGCGCGGCGCCGCGAAGAGAATTGCTGCAGACCAGTTCCGCCAGATTGCCGGTTTTGTGCGCGGGCCCGCTTTTGTAGGGCCGCATCTCGTAGAGATCGACGCGCACGCCGGCGCGCGCGGCTTGCCATGCTGCCTCACAGCCTGCAAGCCCGCCGCCGATGATGGTCAGATTCACGAGGTCACGAGTTCGGGCTCTTCCGTGTCGGGAGACTTCGGTGCGATGGAGCTGGTGTCGTGCGATTTATCCGCGCTGCATTCCAGAATCGTCGTACCGCCGCGCCGCGTCTTCGCCACGACGTACGATCCGCACACCGGGCACGGTTCGGGCACCACGCGATCCCACGAGACGAAATCGCACTTCGGATAATTCGCGCATCCGTAGAAAATTCGGCCTTTACGCGACTTGCGTTCGACGATCATGCCGCCGTCTTTGGGGCACTTTGCGCCGGTATCTTTGAGAATCGGGCGTGTCGTCTTGCATTCGGGATAGCCCGTGCACGAGATGAAGCGGCCGAAGCGGCCGGTCTTGATCACCATCGGTTTGCCGCAGTTCGGGCAAATCTCGTCGGTCGGCTCGTCTTTGATCTCCAGACGCGGCAGCTTCTTCTCCGCCTCGTCCAGTTCTTTAATGAAGGGGCCGTAGAATTTATCGAGCAGCTTCACCCAGTCTTCGCCGCCCTCGGCGACTTTGTCGAGATCGCCTTCCATCTGTGCGGTGAAGTTCAGATCGACGATGTCCGGGAAATGCTCGGCAAGCAAGTCGTTGACCGCGATGCCGATGTCGGTCGGGAAGAACCGGCGCTCTTGCTGCTGCACGTATCCGCGCGCCTGAATCGTTTCGACGATCGTGCTGTACGTCGATGGGCGGCCGATGCGGTTTTCTTCGAGCGCCTTGACGAGCGTGGCTTCGGTGAAGCGCGGCGGCGGTTCGGTGAAGTGCTGCTT
>JAICWY010000115.1 GCA_025934645.1 Vulcanimicrobiia bacterium | reverse complement strand
TTCGCACTTCTTACCTCTGCAACGCTGGCGTGCGCCTTCTTGGTGGCACCCGCAGCGGCCGCGACGCCTCCCCCGCCGCGTCCGATGCCGACGCCCGTTCTTCCGAATAAACCGCTCCACGTCCAGTTGCAGGTGGAAGTGAACAAATACGGTCAGGTCGTTCGCGTGATGCACGGCAATCTTTCCGGCGACCGGCCGTTCGACATCATGGTGCTCGGCAACGCGATGCAGATGTGGATCCGTCATCCGGACGGCTCCGCCCAAAGCGGTCTCTACCGCGTGAATTACGATTACGATCCGCACACGCGAAACGTATCGCGGGCGCCCTCGCTGATCAAACCCGGAGGCAACTGGGCGAACTCGCCCGGCGCCGCGACGCTGATCGTCAAAGACGCCAAACGCCAAACCGCGGCGCTGGAAAAACGCCTGCGCGCCGATGAAGCCGCGCGCAAAGCGAAGGAAGCCAAGAATCTTCCCGACATCAACGCCGCCGTCAAGCGCGCGATGGCCAAGCCCAAACCCACGCCTCAGCCGTAACGTGAAGTACGTCAGCTTTTACGACGGCGGGCACGTCCGTCCCGGGCTGCTCGACGATAACCGCATTATCGCAATCGCCTGCGAGTCGCTCATCGAATACGTCGCGCTGCCCGAGGGCGAGCGCGCGGCGCGCCACACGAATGAAACGCTCGCACTCCTCGACGACGCGCGCTTAGCGGCGCCCGTACGTCCGCCGAAAAATGTCTTTTGCGTCGGGCGCAACTATTTGGAGCACGCCAAAGAGGGCGCGCGCGCGCTCGGACGCGAGCTCAAGCTTCCGGAAGTGCCGACGTTCTTCAGCAAAGCGCCGACGGCGATCGTCGATCCCGATGCCACGCTGCAGTTCTCGGCGCGCGTCTCGCAAGAGATGGATTGGGAAGGCGAGCTCGCGGTTGTAATCGGTTCGCGCGTGAAAGACGCGAGTGAAGCGGACGCGATGGATGCCGTGTTCGGTTACACGTGCGTGAACGATATCACGGCGCGCGATCTGCAACGCGCGCATATGCAATTTCTCAAAGGCAAGAGTCTGGACGGCAGCTGCCCGATGGGACCGTGGATCGTCGGGAAAGAGGATATCCCGGATCCGCACCGTTTGCAGCTCTCAGTGCGGGTGAACGGCCGTCGCAAGCAACAGGCGAACACCGATCAGATGATCTTCAAAATCCCGCGTCTCATCGCGGAACTGAGCAAAGGCATGACGCTCGAACCGGGCGACGTTATCGCGACGGGCACGCCCGACGGTGTCGGCTTCGCGCGCACGCCGCCCGAGTTTTTCCAAGACGGCGACATCGTCGAGATCGAGATTCAAAAGATCGGAACGCTGCGCAATACGGTGCGCATCTCGCCGTGAAACGCTCGCTGCCGGCCGTGCTTTCAATGGCCGCGTCCGCGGGCGTTATCGGCATCGGCGCGTTAGGCGTCGCATTTCCGAAGCCCGTTTCGCGCGCGTTCGGCGTCGTCGCCGAGGATGACGCCACGGTGGCATACGTGCGGGCCGCCTCGATCCGCGACGTCGCTATCGGCGCGATGCTGCTCGGTGCCGCGGCACGCGGAAAACGCGGACCGCTGCAAATCGGCGCGGCGGCCGGCGCCGCGATCTCGATCTCTGATTTTCTGGTCGCGAAGCGTCCTGTTCACGCCGGGGGCGCGGTGTATTTCCTGGGCATTCTCGCGCTGCTGCTTGTGACATAAGTCGCAGGGTTCGTCTATCGTGCGCTGAACCTGCGCCGCATGAACGTTGCGGTACCACGTGAAGCGGCACCGGGCGAAGCGCGCGTCGCGCTCGTGCCCGAGACCGTCGCCAAACTCGTGAAAGCGGGCGTCGCCGTAAGAGTGGCGCGCGGCGTGGGCGAACGCGCCGCATTTCCTGACGATCAGTACGCGAAGGCCGGAGCATCGATTGTCGACGATCCGGCCGCATTGCTTTCGGACACCGATTTGGTCGTGACCGTCGGGCGCCCCGACGAGAGCGCGCTGATGACCATGCCCAAACGCGCAATTTTGCTTGGTCTGCTCGCGCCGCTCGGCGATCCTGCGTACGTGAAGCGGTTGGCGGACGCAGGCATTACGGCGCTCTCTATGGATGCGATTCCGCGCATCACGCGCGCGCAAAGCATGGACGCGCTCAGCTCGCAAAGCAACATTGCCGGTTACAAAGCCGTGCTGCTCGGCGCGCTGGCGCTGCCGAAGTTCTTTCCGATGCTCACGACCGCCGCGGGTACTATTCCGCCGGCGAAAGTCTTGATTCTCGGAGCCGGCGTTGCCGGATTGCAGGCGATCGCGACGGCTCGCCGTTTGGGCGCCGTCGTGAGCGCCTACGACACGCGTGCGGTCGTCAAAGAACAAGTGCAGAGCCTCGGCGCGACGTTCCTCGAGATCGATCTCGGCGTCGACGCACAAGCGGCGGGCGGTTACGCGAAAGAACTCACGCCCGAACAGCTCGACAAACAGCGGCAATTCATGGTGAATGCGATCGGCGCATCCGATGTCGTGATCACCACCGCGCTCGTACCCGGCCGCCGCGCGCCGGTGCTCATTACGGAAGAGGCGGTCGCGGCAATGCACGCGGGCGCAGTCATTGTCGATCTCGCGGCGGAGGCCGGCGGAAACTGCGCGCTCACCGTGCGCGATCAAACGGTCATATCGCCGAACGGCGTGCAGATTCTCGGCCAAACGAATCTGCCGTCCACGATGCCGTATCATGCTTCACAACTCTACTCGCGCAACGTACACGCGCTGCTCACGCATATGATGAAGGAGGGTGCGCTGGCCATGGACATGGACGACGAAATTACGCGGGGCACCACCATCGTGCACGAAGGCAGGATCGTGCACCAGCCGACGCTCGACGCGCTCGGCGCCGGGACGGCCTCATGACGGCGATTACGTTCATCCGCGATCTTTTCGATCTGCTGCTCGTCTTCGCGCTGGCGATCTTCGTCGGCTTCGAAGTGATTTCAAAAGTTCCGACGACGCTGCACACGCCGTTGATGTCCGCGACAAATGCCATTCACGGCGTCGTGCTGGTCGGATCCATCTTCGTCGTCGCGACGGTGTTCGGCGCGCACTTGAACGGCGCGCTGCTCACGGCGCTCGCCTTTGCCGCGGTCGTGCTCGGCACGATTAACGTGGTGGGCGGATTTGCCGTGACCGAACGAATGCTGCAGATGTTCAAGAAAAAGGAGCCGGCCAAGAAGTGACGCCGCTCGGACCGTATCTCGAAGCACGCGAGATCTTTTTCTACGCGGCGACGCTTGCCGCTGTCGTGCTGTTCATCGTCGGCCTCAAGCGGCTCAGCTCGCCCGCGACGGCGCGCATGGGCAACCGCTATGCCGCAGCCGGCATGCTTCTGGCCATCGGCGCGTCGGTTTGGGAAACGAACGCGATCGGGTGGTGGGTGATTCTCGCCGGTATCGTCATCGGCGGCGCGATCGGGTTGTTCTCCGCGCTCAAAGTAAAGATGACCGCAATGCCGCAAATGGTCGCGCTCTTCAACGGCGCGGGCGGCGGCGCGGCGGCGCTCATCTCGACCTCGGAGTTCTTCGTCGCGGTGTTCGGACGCGGTTCCGATGCGCTTTCGCTAAATCTGCTCGTCATCGTTTCGCTCGTGGTCAGCGCAATCATCGGCGCCATCAGCTTCTCGGGTTCGATCATCGCATTTTTGAAACTGCAAGAATGGATGACGGGACGGCCCGTCACGTACAAAGGGCAACAGGCCGTCAATGCGCTCCTGGCGCTCGTCATCGTTGCGCTTGCGCTGGTGATTATGGCGACCATCGGCGGTGTGCCGTGGTATTGGTACGTCGCGATGCTCGTAGGCGCGCTCATCTTCGGCGTGCTGTTCGTGCTGCCGATCGGCGGCGCGGATATGCCGGTCGTCATTTCGCTCCTGAACTCGTTCACCGGCGTGGCGGTGGCCATCACCGGCTTCGAGCTCAACTATCAGCTGCTCATCGTCAGCGGCACACTCGTCGGCGCGTCCGGCACGCTGCTCACGATTCTCATGGGTAAAGCCATGAACCGCCCCCTCACGAACGTCCTCTTCGGCGCATTCGGCTCGACCGGCGGCATGGAGCCGGCGGGCGGAGCATCCGGCGGCGGACCGCAGAACATCCGCGCCACCTCTGCTGAAGACGTCGCGGTGATGCTTTCGTACGCGCAGCAGGTCGTCGTCGTTCCGGGATACGGCATGGCCGTCGCGCAAGCCCAGCACAGCGTACGCGAGCTCGCCGATCAGCTCGAGAAGAAAGGCGTCACGGTCAAGTACGCGATTCATCCCGTTGCGGGACGTATGCCCGGACATATGAACGTGCTGCTGGCCGAGGCGAACGTTCCGTACAATCAGCTGTACGACATGGACGACATTAATCCGGAGTTTCCGCGCACCGATGTAGCGTTGATTATCGGCGCGAACGATGTCACGAATCCGGCTGCGCGCAATGTGCCGTCCTCGCCGATCTATGGCATGCCGATTCTGGACGTGGACAAGGCTTCGAATGTTGTGGTTTTGAAGCGCTCGATGCGGTCCGGTTTTGCGGGAATCGATAATCCGCTGTACGAGGATCCGAAGACGTCGATGCTGTTCGGGGATGCGAAGGCGTCCGTGGACGGATTGGTGGCGGCGGTTAAGGCGCTTTAGGGTTTCGTCCCGGGGTTGGGTGGAGCGCGGGGTGCGTTCTCGCGGGACCGCTGAAAAATTCCCATCCAGGGAATTTTTCGCTTTACCACTTTTCGGCGAAAACAAGTTTTGAAACGGCCATCCATGGCCGGCGCC
>JAICWY010000123.1 GCA_025934645.1 Vulcanimicrobiia bacterium | reverse complement strand
TGACGTTAAATGTATCAATTTTCATTACCGCATCTATATCCAAAAACAGCGGATAGCACGAATGCGGGTACGATATAGCCATGATACCGACAGACACGCTCACCGATTTCGCCGAACGGCTCGCGGCTAAGAACGCCGACCGTGCCGTTTCAGAAGCCGACGTCCGGCTGGCGATTCACGGCTACGCTCGTTGCGTCAGTATTGTCAACGACATGGATGGCGGTCCAACCAAGGCGCAGATGGAGCGCGTACTGCGTCAATACTACAAGACACGCTCGAAGCTCTCACGGCAACTTACATTGCTCTCCGCGTAGAGCGCGACGAGGAACGAAGTGGGGCGCTACGGCGCCCTACTTTTTTTGGGATTGGCAATAATTGCGGCGTCGCCGCCACGGTGCTACAATGCGGGCAAGCGAGTCTGGCAACCGTGAAATTTGGACTAGTCGTTTTCGCGTCGCTTTTCGCAGCATCGCTTCCACTTGCGGCAGATGCCGTTCCGGTTACAACGGTCGCGCAAACTGCTGCTCCCGTTATGCCCTCGGCGACAGCCACTGTATGTCCCACGCCGAACCGCGCAGCCACCGTCGTTCACCTCGCAGCGCCGTTGTATCCGCGTGGGTATTACTCATCGAAGCCGGTAACCGTCGCGGTGCAGGTTACGATCGGCCCGGACGGCACAATCACCGGAGGTCACGTCGCGCAGTCCAGCGGGGTGACGGCCTTCGACGCATCCGCCGTGCAAAGCGTCGAGGAATCGACGTTCGCGCCCAAACTGGTCGATTGCAAACCGGTCGAGGGTACGTATCTGTTTCGAGTGACGTTTCGCTCGCACTAACGACGAGCCTCAACGATATACTACGCAATTGGATGAGCACGTCCACGTATTAGCTCAAATGAGCGCTAAAGGACTACTGCAACTCGTTCGCGCGGCCAGCGTTCGGCGTTTATAGTCCTAGCGCTTAGCCGAGGAAAGCTCGCGGAGAATCGCCGGGATCGCCGCAGGAATCTCGCGCGCGAGAAAGCCCACGCCGATGCGGGATCCCAGCCGTTTGCCTGCGGTCGCGTGCAAATAAACGGCCCATACCGCTGCTTGAAGGGGATCGGCTCCGCGCGCCAACAGCCCGCCACCGATGCCGGCCAGTGTGTCGCCCGACCCGGACGTCGCCAGGCCGTCGTGGCCGGTAAGGTTTTCGTAGACCGGCGTGCCGGGCGCCGCAATATGCGTGGATCGGCCCTTTAATGCAACGACGGCTTCGAACGTCTGGATAGCACGTTGCAGGTACGGAAGAGGGTCCGATGCGATCGAGTCACGTTCTGCGCCGAGCATTGCGCTTAATTCGCCTGCATGCGGCGTCAGAACGGGCAGATGCGCGGCACCATGCAGCATCTGGGGATCGGATCCCAGCACGGAAAGTCCACCCGCGTCGATGAGAAAGCGAGCTTTCGACGTTTGAAGTAAGGTACGAAGTAATGCGGACGTTTCGTCGGATGGATCGATTCCAGGACCAAAGACGACTGCGTCGGCATGCTCTGCGCATTCGCGCGCCTGCGAAAACGGCACCACGAGCGCTTCGGGTATCGCCGTGCCGATGTGCAGTACGATCTCCGGAGCAGTCGCAATTTGCAGCTTCCCGGCCCCCGCACGCAGAGCGGATATCGCGGAAAGCAAAACGGGCCCGGGCAGTTGCGGCGCTCCGGCTACGATGAGAACGGTGCCACGCGCATCCTTATCGCCCCTCTGCAGCGGAACCGGCCAATGCCGCAGCAGCGACGGGCCGATGCGCTTATTTCGGTCCGGCGGGGACATCCGGTTCAGCCGTAATAGGCACGCCTTCTTCTTCCATAGGCGCCGTTTCGTTATAGCACCGCAGGCGATAGCCGCACGCTGCGGATTCGTCTCGTTCGTATGCGGTCAGCGAACAGTTCGCAACGTCGCCCTCCCGGTCGATTGCCAGGATCTGCGCTTCGTCGAGCTGCTCGAGAATATACCGCATGCAAAGCACGACGACCTGATGAGAGACGATCGCAATACGTTTGCCGCCGTAACGGTTTTGGATCGAATCGAACGCGCTGCGCAGCCGGAGAATAACGTCGGCCCAGCTCTCGCCGCCCGGTGGACGGTAGTAAAACTTCCCGAGCCGCGCGCGCATCGTCACTTGCTCGGGATAGCGGGCCGCAATGCCGCTACGCGTGAGCCGGTCAAGGATGCCGAACTCTTTTTCACGCAGCCGCTCATCCACGATTACCGGGATGCTCCACTTTCCCGCGGCGCACGCGATGCGCGCGGTCTCCTGCGCGCGCAGGTACGGCGAACAAAAAATGACGTGCGGGGCACGGCCTTCGCGGTCGAGCCAGCGCCCAAGCGATCGCGACTGCTCTTCGCCTGCTTCCGAGAGGGGCACGTCGCAATCGCGCTCCGCGATGTCGATCTCGGCGTGGCCGTTCGCAAGCGCGCGATCTCGCGCGACGTTCCCGGCGCTCTCGCCGTGGCGGATTAGCAGCAGCTCTCCTGGCACCGCTCCTTTTTACCCACCTGCGCGCCGAGCCGTGTGCCGTGTATTTCTGCTGCGGCGTCAACGCGCGCTACGTGGGCAAACCGTGAGCAACATGGGAGCGCGCAAGATAACAACGTCTGAAAAATGGGGCGTTTCGACAAGACTGGCGGGAAAGTGTAGGAATCGAACCTACCAGCCGAGTTGCCCCGGCCTCAGCGGTTTTGAAGACCGTGCGGGCCACCAGACCCGTACTCTCCCACGCCGCGCCTTTCATTAGACGGACGGTTGAGTGAGTCATTCGAGTTAGTTCGCGCGGCTCAAGGAATCCGTACAGGCGCAGGAAACCGAGCGCGCATTGGAGCGCACTGTAAGGAGGTTCGCATGAAACATCTTCGCACGCTCGTTCTCGCGTTCGGCACCGTTGCAATAGTGGCGGCAGCGGCAAATGCCGCCGCAATGAAGCCGGCGGATCGCATTAAGCCCTGGCTTGGCACGTGGTCTTGTAAAGTGCCTGGAAACAATCATACCGCGACGTTCTCACCCATATTCGGTGGAAACGGTATGCACATCACAGAGACCGGCAAAATGGCAAGTGAAGAGATAGTCGTATTCGATACGAAAACCGGCAAGTGGATCGACCAGTATGCCGACGTCACCGGCGCGTACAACACGATGGAAGGCACGCAGACCGGCAACACAGTCAGTTTCGCCCAAGTCTATCCCGCTTCAAATGCCAAACTGACCGTCACGATGCCGTCTAAAAACCAGTACAAAACAACGTTCGTCGGTTCGATGAACGGCAAAACGATAACGTCTCACGAGGTCTGCACGCGGACGTAGTGCCTAAACGGCGTTGATGGCTGCAGCGTTGGCTGCAGCCATCACGGGCCGACGGTGATTTGGTCGATTACCGTTTTGACGCCGGGTACGCCGCGCACCGTCTGCAAAATGGTTTGATGAACGGATTGTGTGGGCGCCCGGCCGCTTAGCGTGACGGCGCCTTGATGTACCGAGGGCTGCACGTGGAAAGCATTGACGCCGGCTTGGCCGGCAATCGCCGCCGATACGCGCGCAGTTAACGCTGCGTCGGCTGCTTGACCTCGCAAGCCTTCGGCATGCGGGTTTATGGCGATCTGATCGCGCACGGCGGTTACGCCGCTGACCGATTTCGCCGCGTCTTCATAACGCCGCTTCTCCTGCACGCTGCGCGCCTCGCCCGTAAGCGTGACGACCCCGCGATCTACGGACACATGCACTCGTGTTACCGCATCGACGTCGACACCGGCAATCTTCGCGCCGACCGCCGTTCCCAAATACGCGTCGTTGGCGCTGGTCGAGGCGCTTTGCTGCTGTTGGCCGGTGCACGCCGCCAACGTGAACACCAGCGTAGCGGCACTGCATGCGAGTACTCTGCTCATGACAGATTTAT
>JAICWY010000058.1 GCA_025934645.1 Vulcanimicrobiia bacterium | reverse complement strand
TTCGCCGCCGCGCATCTCATCGTGCCGCTGACCGGCGAGCGCGCGCGGCCGATCCGCGCGGAAACCGTTTTTCACACGCTTTTTTCAGACTTTCACGACGAGCGCGACGGCACAACGTTCGTGGAGACCGGCGATATTCCGGCGATGTGGATCCGCGATTCTTCGGCGCAAGCCATGCCGTACGTGCGTTTCGCGCAAGCCTATCCGATTCTGGCAACCCGCCTAGCGGGCGTGATCGAGCGCAACGCGCAAAATATCGACGCCGATCCCTATGCCAACGGATTCGACGAGCGGCATCGCGTGTGGGAGCGCAAATGGGAAGCCGGCAGCCCGGCGTGGCCGGTGTTCCTTGCATGGACGTATTGGAAGACCACCGGATATCGCGCCATGTTCACGCCGCAACTCCACAAGGCGCTGCGGAAGATCGTCGACACCTGGCGGTGCGAGCAACTGCACGGCACGTGCAGCCGCTACACGCTCGTCGACCGACGGTACACATACGACGGATATAATCCGCATACGGGCATGATCTGGACGGCATTCCGCCCTTCGGACGATCCCGTGACGTACCACTTCAACGTTCCGCAGGAGATCGTCGTAACGCTTGCGCTGCAAGAGATCGGGTCGCTCGCGATGGACGGATACGGCGATCGCGATCTTTCAAACGAAGCGCTCTCGATCGCGGCGGACGTCGCAACGGGGGTCATGCGCTACGGACGCGTGTGGAACGCGGCATACGGCGGCTGGGTCTACGTGTACGAAACGGATGGCCTCGGGCACGACGTCTATATGGACGACGCGAACTTGCCCAACCTCACGTCGCTGCCGGATCTGGGCTGGTGTTCGCCATTCGATCCCACATATTTGAATACGCGCGCGTATGCGCTCTCGAAGCGCAACCCGTGGTATTTCAGCGGCAGCTACGCGAGCGGTCTGGGCAGCCCGCACACGCCGTGGGGCTTCGTATGGCCGCTCGGCATCATGGCGCGCGCGCTCACGGCAACGTCATCGCAAGAAGTTGCAGCGAGCATCACGACGTTGGCGGAAACCGACAGCGAGCAAGGCCTCATCCACGAGAGCTTCGATCCGAACGCGTACTGGGTGTACACGCGCGCATACTTCGGTTGGGGGAATGCGCTGTACGCCGAACTGTTGATGCGCAGCGTCGCCGGTTTTCCCGCGGTGCCGTTCAGCGCATATACCGGAACCGCGGTGGGGTACGAACCGCTGGGCAAAACGCCGGCGCTCACGCCGTTGCTCACGCAGGTTGAGGACGCAACGATTCTTTACGGCACGCTGGCGGATCTGCTGGAAGAGGCCGGCGGCCGCGCGATCATTCCGCGTATCCGCAGCGCGATGGAACAGCAAGAAGGCAAACATACCGCCATGCAGTGGCGGCAGCTCGAAGATTCGCACGACCCGATCGTCCTGAAAAACGGCGTGCCGATGAAATAGATCTACGCGCCGAAACGGCGCTGACGCTGGCCGTACGCACCGACGGCCTCGGCGAAGTCGGCCGGCGAGAAATCCGGCCACATCACCGGAAGCGTCACCAGCTCGGTGTACGCTATCTGATAGAGCAGAAAGTTCGAAACGCGCAGATCGCCGCCGGTTCGAATCAAAAGGTCGGGATCGGGCGTTTCCGGCGCGTACATGCGCGCGCGCAGCGCCGCGTCGTCCACTTCATCCGCGCGAAGCCGGCCTTCGCGCACGTCGTTCGCAACTGCGCGAGCGGCGCGGACGATCTCGGCTCGCCCGCTGTAATTGAGCGCGAGGTTGAGCGTCAGGCGGCGATTCTTTTCGGTGGCGCGCACCAACTCGCGCAGTCCGCGCTGCGCCGGAAACGCGAACGGC
The DNA here is from genome assembly GCA_025934645.1 of Vulcanimicrobiia bacterium. Classification (GTDB taxonomy): domain Bacteria; phylum Vulcanimicrobiota; class Vulcanimicrobiia; order Vulcanimicrobiales; family Vulcanimicrobiaceae; genus JAICWY01. Next base: position 11,488 of record JAICWY010000058.1, on the reverse strand, counting down.
TCGATGTCGCCGACGATGCGCACGCGCACGCCCATCCGCGTGAGCGGTCCGCGCTCGGCCCCTGCGAAAAGCGCGCAAAGCTGCATCAGGGTGGATATCTCAGCCGTCTCGCGGCGCCAATTCTCGGTAGAGAAGCCGTACACGGTAAGCGTTCCGACCCCGGCGTCGGCTGCGGCCTGCACCGTGCTGCGAAGCGCCGCGATTCCGCGACGGTAGCCCTCGACGATGGGCAACCCCCGGGCTGCGGCCCAGCGGCGGTTTCCGTCCATGATTATCGCGACGTGCGGCACCATGTCTAACTTTGTAGCACAAAGCAAAAGCGGCGGCAAGCGGGGAGTGCGGGCCGTACGGTAAACCAGACGCCCTCTATGGATCAGGGCTACTACCGCTACCCCACGCTCGCCGGCGAGCGCGTCGTCTTCGTCTGCGAGGACGACCTCTGGTCGGCCCCGCTCGGTGGCGGCTCCGCGATGCGGCTCACCGCGACGCCGGGGGCGTGCAGCATGCCGCGCCTCTCGCCCGACGGATCGCAGATCGCGTTCACCGCGACCGACGAGGGAAACCCCGAGCTGTACGTGATGCCGGCCGCCGGCGGACAACCGCGGCGCCTCACGTTCCTCGGCGGCACCGTCGCCTCGACGTCGGCATGGAGCGCCGACGGCAGCGAAATTTTGTTCGTCAGCAACCCCAGCGCGTGGTACTTGCGGGAGACGCGCGCCTTTGCGGTCCCGTCCGCGGGCGGCACGCCGCGCGAACTCGGACTCGGCCATATGAAATCGATCTTTCCGGGACCGGACGGGGCGTACGTCATCGGGCGCAACGAAAGCGACCCCGCGCGATGGAAGCGTTACCGCGGCGGGACCTCGGGCGAGATCTGGATCGACGCGCGCGTGCCCGGCGAATTCGACCGCTTGCCGCTGCCTGACGGCAATCCGGTGTGGCCGATGTGGATCGGCGAGCGGGTGTACTTCCTGGCGGATCACGAAGGCATCGGGAACATCTATTCGTGCGCGCTCGACGGCAGCGACGTGCAGCGCCACACGCATCACAACGATTATTACGCGCGCTTTCCGTCCACCGACGGCAAGCGCATCGTGTACAGCGCCGGCGGCGTGTTGTACTGCTTCGACACCGCGACGAACGAATCGCGCGAGATCGCGATAACGGCGCCATCCGCCGCGCCGCAGACGGCGCGTCGTTTCGTCGACGGCTCTGAAGAACTGGAAGAGTTCGCGCCGGCGCCGGATGGAACGGGGCTCGCGCTCGTCGTTCGCGGGCAGCCATACACGATGCCGTTCTGGGAAGAAGCGCCGCTGCACCACGGTAAAGGCAGCGCGACGCGCTACCGCTGCGCCGCGTGGATGCACGACGGCAAACGCTTCGTCACCACGACCGACGAAAACGGCTACGAACAGATTGCGGTGCACCGGGCCGACGCGCCCGGCGAGATCGCGCTTATCACGAAAAACGACATCGGCCGCGTTACGGAACTTGTCTGCTCGCCGGTGAACGATCGCATCGCGTTCGCGAATCACCGCTACGAACTCGCGCTCATCGATGCAGACGGTACGCAACGCGTGCTCGACAAGAGCTTGGGAAACCGCGTCACCGATTTGGCGTTCTCGCCAGACGGGCGTTGGCTGGCGTACGTGTGGTGGCCCGGCAACGACAGTGCGGCGATCGTGCGGATCGTCAAATGTAAATCCGGAAAAATCTACGACGTAACGCCGCGTATGCGGATCGATCAAAGCCCGGCGTGGGACCCCGAAGGCAAATATTTGTACTTCATCTCTACGCGCGATTTCGACCCGGTGTACGACGCGCTGCAGTTCAATCTGAGTTTTCCGCAAGCCCAGCGGCCGTTTTTGCTGACGCTGCGCGAAGACGTCGCCAATCCGTTTACCGCCAAACCAAAACCGGTGCACCGCGAAGCGGACCACGAGCACGAGCACGAACGCGAACGGGACAAGGACGACAAACCGCCGCGCATCGAGATCGACTTCGACGGCATCCAAGGACGCATTCTCGCCTTTCCGGTCGACGAAGGCGACTACGGGCAGATCGTAGCGGTGAAGAACCGCGCGCTCTTCACGAAGTTCGAAGTGCGCGGCATCAAGCCGGCCGATCACGATTGGGATGAGGAATCTCCCGGCGGGACGCTTCTGGCTTACGACTTCGAGCAGCAGCGCAGCGCTGCGATCGCGACCGACGTGAACGGGATCGCGCTCGGGAACGACGCGCACACACTAGTATACCGTTCGCACGACCGTCTGCGGGTCATCGACGCGCTCGCGGATCTGCCGGAAGATGATGCCGACATCAAACCGCCGTCCGAGACCGGACGCAAGAGCGGATGGATCGACCTCGATCGTATCTCGGTGGAGGTGCAGCCGCGCGACGAATGGCACCAAATGTACCGCGAAGCCTGGCGCTTGCAGACCGAACAGTTCTGGGTCGAAGACATGTCCGACATCGACTGGGATCGCGTATACGATCGCTACGAAATGCTGTTGCCCAACGTTCGCACGCGATCGGAACTCTCCGACGTCATTTGGGAGATGCACGGCGAACTCGGTACGTCTCATGCGTACGAGATCGGCGGCGATCTTCGCCGGCCGCCGGAATACACGCGCGGCTTTTTAGGCGCGGATTTCGCGTACGACGCGGCAGCGCAAGGCTGGCGCATCACGCGGCTGTACCGCGGCGACTCGTGGAACCGCGACGTAGATTCGCCGCTCGCCGAACCGGGCACGGGCATTCGCGAAGGCGACTTGCTCGTCGCGATCGGCGGCAAACGGCTGACCGCGGATTTCTCGCCGAATCAAGCGTTGGTCAACGCGGCCGGACGTGAAGTCGCCATCGTGGCGAGAACCGCGAACGGCGAACGGCGCGCCGCCGTCAAAACGCTGAGCAGCGAGCAATCCCTGCGCTACCGCGCATGGGTTGAAGAGAACCGGCGGTTCGTGCACGAGGCGACGGACGGCAAGATCGGCTACGTGCACATTCCGGACATGGGACCGTGGGGCTTCTCGGAGTTTCACCGCGGCTATCTCTCGGAGTTCGACCGGCGCGGCCTCATCGTGGACGTGCGGTACAACCGCGGCGGCCACGTTTCGCCACTGCTGCTCGAGAAGCTCGCACGCAAACGCGTGGGCTACGACATCTCGCGCCACAGCAAAAAACCCGTACCGTATCCGCCGGAATCGGTGGCGGGGCCGATCGTTGCGATCACCAATCAATTCGCGGGATCCGACGGCGATATTTTCAGCCACTGCTTCAAGCTCTACAAACTGGGGCCGCTCGTCGGAAAGCGTACGTGGGGCGGCGTAATTGGCATCAATCCGTATCACCATCTCGTCGACGGCACCGTGACCACGCAGCCGGAATTCTCGTTCTGGTTCAAAGACGTCGGGTGGAAAGTCGAAAATCACGGAACCGAACCGGATTACGACGTAGACATTGCGCCGCACGATTACCGCGAGGTAAAGGACCCGCAGATGGAGTTCGCGATCCGCTTGGCCCTGCAGGCCGCAGAATCGTTCCACGAGCCGTATCCGGATCTGAGCACGAAGCCCTCGCTGCCGCTTCCCACGCTGCCGTAGAATACCCGCGCCGCGAAGCCTAACAAAGAAGTATGCGAACTCGAACATGGCTTCTGCCCGCGGCCGCTGCCGCCGTTGCTTTCGCGGTGCATGCTGCGCTGAATCCGGGATACGGCTTCTTCCGCGACGAGCTCTACTTCATTATTTGCGGACGCCATCCGGCGCTGGGGTACGTCGATCAGCCGCCGCTGGTCCCGCTGCTCGCCGCGCTCTCGCAAAGCGCGGGTGTTTCGCTGTTCGCACTGCGCCTCGTGCCGGCAATCTTCTGCGCGGCTTCGATCTTCGTGACGTGCCGCATCGTCCAGGAACTCGAGGGTGGCGGCTTCGCCCAAATCCTTGCGGCAGCTGCCGTGTTCTTCGCGCCGGTCCTCACGACGTTCGGCGGCATACTCTCCACCGACACGCCCGGATTGTGGCTTTGGCCTCTCGCGGCGCTTCTCGTGTTGCGCTTGACCCGCGGCGCCGATCCGCGCGCGTGGCTCGGCGTCGGCGCGGCGCTCGGAATCGCGTTCCAATCAAAATATGCCGTCGTCTTTTTCGCCGCAGCGTTGCTCGCGGGTGTAGCGCTGACGCCTGAGCGCCGCATCTACCGCACGCCATGGTTCGCCGCCGGCATGCTTCTGGGCGCCGCCATCGCGCTGCCGAACGTCGTCTGGCAAGCCGCGCACGCCTTTCCGATCCTCGAATTGCTTCGTAACGGACAGCACGGAAAGAACGTCGTGCTCGCTCCGGGGCAATACCTACTGCAGCAGGTGTTTTTGCTGAATCCCGTGCTGACCATCGTTGCGCTGCTCGGGCTCGCGTGGGTGCTGTTTCGGGCGCCGCTGCGGTTCCTGGGATACGCGTATCTGCTGCTGCTCGCTGCAATGATCGCGCTGCATGGAAAAGATTATTATCCCGCGGATGTGTATCCGTATCTCTTCGCCGCCGGAGCCGTGCCGGTGGAGCGCTGGACGCAGCGCGCGCGGTTCGTCTCGCGCCCCGCCGTTCTTGCAATCGTCACAGCGGCCGGAATGTGGCTGCTGCCGTTCGCGCTTCCGGTCATGAGCGAAGCGCATTTCGCGCAGTACCGGGCGCACGTGTTGAATGCGCTCGGCGCAAAGCCGGCGGAATCCGAACATCACAAACCTTCGCCGCTCGGGCAAGAGTACGCCGACATGCACGGCTGGCCGCAACTGGCAGGCACCGTAGCGGGCGTGTACGCGACGCTTTCGCCCCAGGACCGCGCTCGCGTGGCGATCGTCGCATCGAACTACGGTGAAGCCGCCGCAATCGATTTCTTTGGCCGCCCATACGGCCTGCCGCCCGCGCTCAGCGGCCACAATCAATATTTCTTGTGGGGTACGCACGGGCGCAGCGGCGACGTGCTGATCGACGTGGGCGGCGACTGCGGCGCAGGCGCGCATCTCTTCCGCCACGCCGAAAGAGCGGCGACATTTTCCGCGCCGTACAGCATGCCGTACGAATCGGATCTCCCGATCATGTTATGCCGCGGAATAAAAAGACCGCTGGCCACAGTGTGGCCGGCGGTCAAGATGTATATTTAAAGCGGCGGTTATTTCCCGTGCATCGACCCTACGGGAAGGAAACCGAGCTGTTTGAGCAGGGAGTTGTCCGTCTTCACGTAGTTGATAAAGTCGGCGACCTGCGCGCCAGGCTGTCCGTTTGTGTACATGTGCTCGTAGGACCAGTATTTGTATTTGCCGCTTTGTACGTTTGCATCGCTGGGCGCAATGCCGTCGATCGACACGGCCTGCAGCTGTCCGGCATGCACGTAGTTCATCGCGACGTACGAAATTGCGCCGGGCGTCTGTCCGACCATCGTTGCAACCGTGCCGGATGAATCTTGCGTAAGACCGCTTTCGGTCGGCTCGCTGCCCGCCAAGATGTTTTTCACGAACACCGCGCGCGTTCCCGAGCTGCGCGGACGGTTGATGACCGTAATCTGCTGATCGGAGCCCCCGGCTTGCTTGAAGTTGGTAATCGCTCCGCTGAAGATGCCGCGGACTTGCTGCGTCGTGAGATTTTTCACGCCGGCCTTCGGGTTGACGACGACGGCGAACGTCACCACCGCGACCTGGTGATCGACCAGCGCCGGTTCATTGGCCGGCGGAATATCGGAGTCGCCGATGTCGACGGCTTTTTGCGCGGCCTGCGTCAGACCGACGCGCGAGCCGCCTCCGGAAACGCTGATTTTCACGTCGGGGTGCTTCCCTTGATAATCCACGGCCGCTTGTTTGACCAGCGGCAGCATTGCGGTGGAACCCGCGGCAGAGATGTTGCCCGGAGCTCCCGCGGCAGACGCAGCGGGCGAACCCGACGCGCTCGCGCCGGATTTGGTGTTTCCGCCGCCTCCGCAAGCGGCCAAGGGCAGGAACAGCAATGCGGCGATAACCGCAGCAACTCGTGATTGTAGCATGCTTCCTACATACCTTAGCGAGATTATGGCTACTTTAAGGCGCGCTCAGAACGAAGTCGAGGAGCTGCGGATAGACACTGTCCGTGCGGGGCACCGGACTGTGCGGATCGATAATGTCGTGGTTGCGCGGCAGATCGGTAAAGCAGAACGCCGTTACAGCGTCGCTGCGGCGCGCTCGCCATGCTGACGCGACTCGCGCGGTGACGTGATTGTTCACCGCCGGATCTTTCTCGTTCGTCACGAGCACCGCGGAGCGGGCGCGGAACGCCTCGCGGGCAGCGCAAGCAACGACGTCGTCGCCGATGCGCAAACATTGCGCCAGCGCGTGGGTGGGGAAACGCGGATAGGCGGCCGGCGGGAGCTGCGCCTGCCGCTTCGACGGATCCCACCAGAGGAACGCATTCGGCAGCGCGCGTGCCGCGGCGGCGATAGCGCGGCTGACGCCATACGGCAAATCCAGCATTGCGAAGACCGGCGCGACGGCGATTGCGCGGCTCACGTCATCGCGATGCTGCGCGAAATACGCCGCGAGCAGGCCGCTCGTCGAGATGCCGAGCACGCAGACGCGTTCTCCCAATCCGCACGCAATATCGACGGCTTCCGCGGCAGACGCAAGCAGCGTTTCCGCGGTGAGCGCGGCGAGCCGGGTGGTCATGCGATCGCGATCGCCTTGTTCGGGCAAGCGCGGCACGAACACGTTGACGCCCCGATCGAAGAGGATCGGCGCGAACGCGGCGTACTGGCCGGGATGGTTCGTGAGCCCGTGCAGCAGCACGGCGGCAATAGGCGTACGCACGCCGTGTCCGAAAACGGCCGTGCGCGCTTGCGGCAGAATACGATCGTCGTCGAGCGCTTGAAACGCGCGCACGCGCTCGAACGCGGCATCGTACGAGCGCGCCGGATTTACATTTTGCTGCGAAAGCATTGCGCCAGATGGTCGTCGATAAGCCCGACGGCTTGCATGTATGAATAGCAGATCGTCGATCCGGTGAAAGCGAAGCCGTGCTTCTTCAGATCTTTCGAAAGCGCGTCCGAGAGCGGCGTCTTCGCCGGCATCTGCGACTGCGTCTTCCAGCGGTTGCGCTTCGGTACGCCGTCAACGAAGCGCCAAACGTACTCATCGAAACTGCCGTACCGCTCTTGCACGCGCAGCATCGCCGCCGCATTGGTCACCGTCGCTTCGACCTTCAACCGGTTGCGCACGATGCCCGCGTCTTGCATGAGCCGCTCCACGCGCGCTTTCGTGAAACGTGCGACGCGTGCGGGATCGAACTGTTCGAATACGTCGCGATACCGGTCGCGCTTGCGCAGAATCGTCTCCCAACTCAAGCCCGCTTGCGCACCCTCGAGCGTGAGGAATTCGAAATGCACGGTATCGTCGTGAACGGGAACACCCCATTCCGCGTCGTGGTACGCGATGGAAAGATCGGTGGACGGCCAGTCGCAGCGCTTCACCGGTCGATGCATTCGACCATCAGCGGCGTGACCCGCTTGGAGACCTCGGGATAACGCTTGGGTTCGATAACGTCGTGCAAAAACGGTGGTAAATCCGTGAGGCGGATGATGCGCACGGCACCGGGTTTGCGCGCGCTCCAATACCGCGCGAGTTTTCCGATCGCGCGTTTGTTGACCGTCGAATCGCGCGTGTTGACGATGAGCACCAGATCTTTGGCGCGCGGCGGCGTTTCGCGCGCCGCGTTCATCACCTCGTGCGCGAGCGTAATGCCGTGCCCGACCGCGTGCGTTGCGAAACGCGGATAGCCGTGCTCGGGAAGCTGGCGTTCTCGCAGAACCGGATCCCACCACAGAAACCGGTTGGGACGGCTCAGGACGTAGCGGGCGATGCGCAACTGAAACACGTTCGGCACCATCGCTATGCCCAAAAACGGCGAGAGCGCGACGACCCTATCCACGTCTTCGAATTGGCCCAGATATGCCGCGAGCAAACCGCCGAGCGAAAATCCCGCCACCGCGACGCGTTCGCCGAGGCCGCGCGTCAGTGCGAGCGAATCACTCGCGCAGGCTTGCAACTGCGCGGCGTTCATCGTCGCGAGCGCTTCGGAAAGCCGGTTGCGGTGCCCGTGGCGCGGCAAACGCGGCACGAAGACGTTGTGTCCGCGCTCGTGCAGCGCCGTCGCAACGGCCAAGAGCTGTTTCGGGCTCGCGGAAAGACCGTGCAGCAGCAAGGTCGCGCGCTCCGTGCGGCGGCCGTGGTCGAAGAGCAGCGTGCGCCCTTCGTCGCTCACGGCCCCGGCCCGGTCGCGTTCGATAAAGCGCTCCATGCGCGCTCGCGCGCTTTCGTACGTCTCGTCGCTCATAAAAGAGGTTGGCAGGCGCAGCGTCCTTAAGTCAAAGCGTGAAGTGTTCCTGGAACGCAGGCGTACGTGCCCCTGCGGTCCTCCGGTTACCGGAGTAAACACACGCGGCGCGCATGGAAAATCATGCACGATGTTCGCGATAACGCGGCGGAGCTGATAGCGCTCGAGGATCGCTACGGCGCCCATAATTATCATCCCCTCGATTTGGTCGTGGAGCACGCGCGAGGCGTGTGGCTTTACGACGTGTCCGGCAAGCGCTATCTCGATTGCGTCAGCGCGTATTCGGCGGTAAATCAAGGTCACTGCCATCCCCGCATTCACGCCGCGCTCGTGGAGCAGGCGGCGAAGCTCAGCCTCACGTCTCGCGCCATGCGCAACGATCGGCTGCCCGGATTTCTCCAGCGTCTCACCGAGCTGACCGGATACGAGATGGCGCTGCCGATGAACACCGGCGTGGAAGCAGTTGAAACCGCAATCAAATTGGTGCGCCGGTACGGCTACGAAGTCAAAGGCATTGCGCCGGATCGCGCCGAGATTGTCGTCTTCACGAACAACTTTCACGGACGCACCACGGCCGCAATCAGCGCGAGTTCAACCGAAGAGTACCGCAAAGATTTCGGCCCGCTTACGCCCGGCTTCGTGCACGTTCCTTATGGCGATTACGACGCACTCGGCAAAGCGGTGAACGAAAACACGTGCGCCGTGCTGATCGAACCGATCCAAGGCGAAGGCGGCGTCGTCGTTCCGCCGGACGGCTTCTTGAAGCGCGCGTGGGGTTTGTGCCGCGAGCACCGCATTCTTTTCGTTGCGGACGAGATTCAGACAGGCCTCGGGCGCACCGGTGATTTGTTCGCATGCGATCACGAAGGGGTTAAGCCCGACGTCTTGATCGTGGGCAAAGCGCTGGGCGGCGGATTCTATCCGGTGTCGGCCGTGCTCGCGAGCCGCGATCTCATGTTGCTCTTCCGCCCCGGCGATCACGGAAGCACCTTCGGCGGCAATCCGCTGGGCTCGGCCGTCGCGATTGCGGCGCTCGACGTGATCGTCGACGAGCATCTCGCATCGCGCGCGCGGTATGCCGGGGCAAAGATCGTGCAAGGCATCCGCGCCATCGGGTCGCCGTCGATCGTCGAAGTTCGCGGACGCGGGCTGCTGATCGGCATCGAACTCACGGTTCCCGCGCGCCACATTTCGGAGAAACTGCTGGAATTCGGCGTGGTGGCGAAAGACACGCACGAGAACGTGCTGCGCATCGCGCCGCCGCTCGTGATCTCCGACGCGGAGATCGATCTGCTGCTCGGCGCGCTGCGCAAGGCCTTCGATTTCGTTTAGTACAGAGGCGCGGACCGGCCTCATTTTCGTAGACGCAGCGGGCCACCGCCGCGACTACTCCTTCGCGGAGATCGCCGTGCAATCGCAGCAGTACGCGGCGGTCCTGCGCGCGTTCGGAGTGGAACATGGGGAACCCGTCGCCCTTTGCATTTCGAATACGGCCAAATGCCTTTTCACGCTGCTCGCGCTCGATCGCGTGGGCGCGGTGCGCATTCCTTGCGCCGAAACGTGGAGCGATGAACGCACGCTCGAGCGGCTCGCGCAAACCGGCGCCCGCACCGTCATTGCGAACCGCAAGCGGCGCGCGGCTATTGACGCGCTGCGCGCGCAGTTGCCACAGCTCGGCCGGTGCGTGTTAATCGGCGAGGAGAGCGAAGGCTGGGCGCGTCTGGATGCGCTGGCAGCGCGCGCGCAGCCGTTCACCGGCGCGGAAACCGCAGAGAACGACCCGGCTTTCATCACCGAGGAACGCAGCTACACGGGAGCTCAAGCGCGCGACGCCGGCGCAGACGCATTCGCGCGTTTGCAATTGGACCAGACCGACCGGTTCTGGTGCACGCTGCCGATGGGCGAGCGCGGTTGGATAGAATACGTGTTGCTGGCGGCGTGGTCCGGCGGCGCGTGCGCGGTCGTGCACGAGGCAGCGTTCAGGGCCGATGAGCGGCTCGAATTATTGCGCGAACTCGAAGTGAGCGTGTTGCTCGCACCCGCCGCCGAATGCGAAGAGCAAAGCGCGCTGCCGGCGTTTGCGTCGTTCCGCGCGCCGCGTCTGCGGCGGTGCCTCTCGATTGGAGAAGCCTCTGCCGCAGCTGCGCAGCGCTGGAACGAGATGAGCGGCGTGCCGCTTACATCTTACGAAGCGGTTTGATCACATCCGAGAGGCGGTCGGGCGTTCCCGGTATCCGCTCGAGGTGCGGATAGCGCGGACCGCCGTAGTACGGAATCGCGATCGTGCGGTATAACTCGTCTTTCGAAACGAGCAGCTGAATCGGGCGGTGCGAAGATTTTGCCGCAACCACCGCATCGTACAGCACGTCGTCGGAATATTCGCGCCCGTTGACGGCCACGATCTTCTGTCCGAATCCAAGGCCCGCTTTCCATGCCGGCGATCCGAAGTGCACGTCCGACACCGCCCCGCCGCGCATCGCGATGCCCAGCGAATACACGAAGTTGTTCTTTTTCACGTCGTGCGAGGGTTTGGCGGTATACACCAAACGCCACCCTTCCGGTTCGAAACCGTTCGGAGGATGCGGCGCGATATCGTCTACCCATTTGTGAAAGAATCCCGCCCAGTCGTACGGCACGGCGCGATCGAACGCGGCGATAATATCGGCGCGATTGTAGCCCACTGTTACCGGCCCGGTGTTCGTGCCTCCGAAGAACGCGCGCGCCACCGTGTCCAGGGAGCTTTTGTTATGCGTGTGTTCGCGGATAATTGCATCGGCAAGCAGCCACATGAGCTGACCTTCGCTGTAAAAATCCACGCCGCGGCGCTCGCCGTAATATCCGCGCGGCGCGCCGTATAAGAACGGCCCGGACGTCGCGGTATCGCCGAGCGGCCTCCACAGCCGGCCCGGTTCGTTGTCGTAGTTGGCATAGATTCCCGCGATGTGATCCGGCCAGTTCTTCGCATCGCGAATCCCGTCGCGGAACGACATGACGTCGCCGTAGTATTGCGTCATGCCCTCGTACACCCACAGCAGCGAGTCGTCGTAGGGCGTGTTGAGATTCTCGCGGACCAATCCATCGGGCATGCGGTATTTGCCGTCCCACGAATGATTGAATTCGTGCGAGAGCAGATCGCCGCCGCGCTCCAG
>JAICWY010000031.1 GCA_025934645.1 Vulcanimicrobiia bacterium | reverse complement strand
GATGCGAACGAACCGCTGCATGACCGCTTGAGGCTTGCGCTCGCGGCAGCCGGCGCACTGCCGGATCGGCTCACTGCGCCGGGCTATTCGCCCAGTCTCTCGCGCTTGAACTCCTCGAGTTTGCGGATCAGCTCTTCGTCGATGCCGCCCGCGGTGACCTCAGCCGGCGCTTCCGCCACGATTTCCTCGAGTTCGGTCTCGCGCTCGGTCTCGGCCTCGGTTTCGCCTTCGATAATCTGCGGCGACGCGGCTTCGGCGCGTTCGGCGAGATACCGCTCGCGCGCTTCTTCGGCCTCGGTCTCGCTCGCGATGTCGAGCCGCCAGCCCGTCAAACGTGCCGCAAGACGGACGTTCTGCCCCTCGCGGCCGATAGCCAGCGAGAGCTGATAATCGGGAACCACGACCAGCGCAACGCCGTCGTCCTCGAAGAGTTCGACGCTGAGCACCTTGGCCGGCTGCAGCGCGTTCATGATGAACGCAACGTGATCGGGCTCCCAGCGAATGACGTCGATCTTCTCGCCGCGCAGCTCGTCCGAAACGTTCGCAATGCGGCTGGATTTGGGACCGAGGCACGCGCCGATCGGATCGATCTCCGCGCGATTGCTGCGCACGGCGACTTTGGAACGACTTCCCGGTTCGCGCGCAATGGCCATGATTTCCACCAGGCCGTCTTCGATCTCCGGCACTTCGAACTCGAGCAGACGCTGCACGAGCCCTTCAGCGGCGCGTGAAAGGATGACGCTCGGGCCTTTCGGCGATTTGCGCACGTCGAGCACGTAAGCGCGAATGAAATCGTTGATGCGGAAATTTTCGCGCGGCACTTGCTCGGAAAGCGGAAGCATGGCTTCGTCTTTGCCGTCGAGCAGCACGTACATGTTGCGCTGTTCAAAGCGCTGCACGGTGCCTTTCACGATGTCGTTGAGCTTGGCCGCGTACTTGTTGTACACGGTGTCGCGCTCGGCTTCGCGGATGCGCTGCACGATGACTTGCTTCGCCGTTTGCGCGGCGATGCGGCCGAAATCTTTGGGCGTGACTTCTTCGTCGAAATAATCGCCGGCCTGATACTGCGAGCCCGCCTCTTTCGGCGTGACTTCCAGCTTCGGATCGGTCACTTCGTCGGCGACGAGGCGGCGGTGAAACACTTTGTATTCGCCGCTTTGGCGGTCGACGGTCACGATCGCGTTGGCTTCGCTGCCGAAGTGCCGTTTGTAGGCGGTCAGCAGTGCGGCTTCGAGCGCCTCGATCAGCATCTCGAACGGAATATTCCGCTCTTTCGAGATGAACTGCAGGACGTCGATAAGCCGTTCTTCGGTTGCCTCAGGCATGGTTTTTACTTTTCCGTTCTTTCTTGTCGCGCTTGAGATCGAAACGCACGTCGTATTCCAGATTCGCCCGGTCGATGGTCGCGAGCGGCAGCGGCAATTCGCCTTTGCCCGTTTCCAAAATGACGTTCGTTCCTCGAACGCCGCGCAGAACGCCGCGGTGCGTTTTGCTTCCCTGCACCAGCAGCGAGGTCACGATCTTTGCATCGCGTCCTGCGAAACGTTCGTAATCGCCCGGCTTGGTGAGCGGACGGTTCAGGCCGGCCGATTCCACTTCGAGCGTATAAAGTTCGTCGTATCCGTCCAGTCCGGCGTTGATCGCGCCGGCGATGCGCTCGCACGTTGCGAGGTCCACGCCGCCTTCGCGATCGATCATCACCGAGAACTGCGTGCTGTGCCGTCCGCGGCGCGCGTTGTGCTGCACGATTTCGACGCCGGCAAAACGCGAATCGTGCGCGATCTGGTCGATCGCGCGCGCAAATGCGTCCAGCATCGTCGTCTGCACAGCTCGGCTCCCCTTTAGAACAACGAAGCGCGGGACTTGCCCACGCTCGTACGACTTACCACGCCTAGGATACCGAAAAATGCGGCGGGCTGCAACCGTTGTGGCTGCAGCCCTTTCTTTTTAACAGGCGTATCCGCGCTTCGCGCTACACGCCCCCCACACGCAAAGCGCGTGGGGCCCCCGGCCTTCGGCCCTCGCAAAAAGCTTCAAGGAAACGCGGCGGGCTGCAACCGTTGTGGCTGCAGCCCCTCGCTTTGCTTCATTCGAGTTTCGATTTAACGAGCACGCACGTTGTGCCGGTTACGTCCGGCTGCCGCTGAGCGCTCGCCTAGCGCTCGAGATTTGCGCGCTCCAAATGGGCTCGGTAGCCCGGTGGATCTTGCGGTTCCAACCGCCCTCCTTTTGGTTAACGCTCAATGTGTCTTGTAGAAGACGACTCGATCTTACGACGACTAAAGTCCCACATGCAAGAAGCGACCCATCGGACTTACGGAGACCCGGTGGGCACGGGCACGGGTCCTAAAAACGGCTCGAGGTGGCCGCTGCAAATAAACGATTGGCCGGGTTCCACGATCCAGTGACGGTGCTCGTAATTGGTAACCGGCATGCGGATCACCCAGCCGGTGCACCATTGGATGGGGCCTATGCGCTTAACCGACGTCACGTACATCTTCACGGCGATCTCTTCGGGCGCGGCGCCGAGCGGCCAGCCTTTCCAATGCTGGCTTCCGACGTTTTCCACGTAGAGATATTTCGTCGCGGCGAGCACATCGGCGGGCGGCGTCGGCTCGGCCAGCGGCGTGGGCTTGAGATTGCCTAGATACGAGTACTGCTTCGGCGGGGCCGGCGTCATGGAGGGAGCGGCGGTCGGGATCAGGTTCCGAAGGCGCTGGTTCAGCGACTGCGCGCGTTTCTGAGCGCGGGTGAGCGGCCCAGGGCGCGGCGTTGCAGGCGGCTCGATGGGGCGCGCCCGCGCAGGTGCTTTTGCCGGCGACGGCCCTTTGGGGCCGGGCGAACCTTGCTCCCGCGGGCCGGGGCTCGGCGCGGTGCCGCGGGCCGGCGAGCGCGCGGGAGCGGCGGTCGGACCCGGACTCGGGACTCCCGGCGTCGGGCGCGCGGCAACATGAATGTGCGTTGGGACGCCCGGAGTCACCACAGCCTGAGGCATGACCTGCGAAACGATTGGCGCCGCGGTCGCCTCCAACGCCGAAGGCTCAGGCGCGGGCGTGACGCGCGGCGCGGCGCTCGGCTTGGGCACCGGCGCGGCCGTCGGCGGCGTCTTAATGTTTGCGGCTACGACGGTCGCCGGCATCGCGGTTGCAACAGCGGGAGCGATCGGCGCAGGCGTTACGGCGATCTGCGCTTGCGTCGGGGCGGGATTCGGCGCAAGCGAGCTCACCGGCGCCGGCGTAGGATTGGGCGGAGCCTTCGGATTATTTTTCGCGAGCTCGTGCAGTACGCGCGGATGCGGCGGTGCCGAGCGCGGCTGCGCGGCGAGCGTCGGACGCGGTTGCACCGGAGCGTGCGGCGGCGGAACGACGACTTGCTGCATTTTTTGCGGCGCAGGTTTTTGCGGCGTCGCGCGGCTCACGGTGACGATCTCGCCGCCTTCGAACGACTCGGGCGCGGCTTGCTCCGACGACGAAGTGGCGACGGAGAAAAAGAACAGCGCGAAGATCGCATGCAAAAGCAGCGAAGCCAAAAAGCTGGCCGCTAAGCGTTCGGGCCGACGGCGGTCACGTTGATCGCGTCTCAAACGCAGGAGGCTTCGTGGCTTCTCGCGCAAGCGCCTTGAGCGCATGGAAAAGATCCACAAACGTACGAAAATTGTCGCGACGCTCGGACCCTCGACGCGCGATCCCGATGTGCTGCGTGCACTCGTGGTCGCCGGCGCCAACGTTTTTCGCCTCAACTTCTCACACGGCACGCCCGCCGATCACGGCGAGGCGATCAAACAGATCCGCAAAGTCGCCAAAGAGCTCAAGCAGCACATCGCGATTCTGCAAGACTTACCCGGACCCAAAGTCCGCACCGGGGCATTCCCCGACGGCGTCGCAAGCGTTCATCTGGAGAACGGCCAGCCGTTCACGCTGACGACGCACGATATCGCCGGTTCCACGCAAAGCGTTTCGGTTTCGTATCGCGATCTGCCGACGGACGTCGCGCCCGGCACGCGCATTTATCTGCAAGACGGCGCGATCACGCTGCGGATCAATGACAAAACCGCAACCGAAGTGCATACGACCGTCGAAGTGGGCGGCGATCTCCGCGCCAAACAGGGCATCAATTATCCCGACGGGACGCTGAACATCGCAGCGGTCTCCGATCGCGATCTCGAGTTCCTCGAATTCGGGCTGAAGAACGATGTGGACTACGTTGCGGTTTCATTCGTACGCAGCGCGGACGATATCATTCGCGTCAAGCGGTTCATTCAAGAACACGGCAAAGACGCGCACGTCCTCGCAAAAATTGAAAAGCACGAAGCGCTGGAAGACATCGACAACATCATCGCCGCGGCCGACGGCATCATGGTCGCGCGCGGCGATCTGGGCATCGAAGTCCCGCTGGAGCGCGTGCCGATGATTCAGAAAGATTTGATCGCGCGCTGCAACCGCGCCAGCAAACCCGTCGTGACGGCCACGCAGATGCTCGAGTCGATGACGTTTAATCCGCGTCCGACCCGCGCCGAAGCGACCGACGTCGCAAACGCGATTTTAGACGGCACGGACGCCGTCATGCTCTCGGGCGAGACGGCGCGCGGGCAGTATCCGATTGAAACGGTTCGCGTGATGGCCGAGATCGCACGCGAAGTCGAGAAAGATTATCCCCACGAAGTGCTGCAGTTGCGGCGCCTGGAAGGCGCGAGCCGCAGCATCGCGACGTCCATTGCGGAAGCGGCTACACGGTCGAGCTCCGAGTTGAATCTGCCCTACATCGTCACCGGCACGACGACCGGTAACGCCGCGCATCACATTGCGGCATTCCGTCCGAAAGCGCGCATCATCGCACTCACGCCGATGCCGGAAGTCGCGCGGCGTCTGGCGCTGCTCTGGGGCACGGAGTCGATTCTGATCGAACGCTACTCATCCATCGACGTGCTGCTGCACATCACCGAACAGCGCATGCTTTCGGAGAACTTAGTAACGCACGGCGACTGCGTAGCCTTCACGACGGGCATGCCCGTCGGCGCCGGCGGAACGAATCTTCTAAAAATCCACCAAATTCCGTAACACGCACTTCGTCAGGCAGTAGGCCTCGTTAAACTCGGCCGCCGTTCGACACGCGCTCCGCGCCTCTCACGATGATGGGTGGGTTTAAGCGGTCGCGGCGCGGCGTTCGCGTGTTTGCTGTAGGAGTGTGCGGGCGTGTTGTAAGGCGGCTTCGTGCGATTCGCCGGAGAGCATGCGGGCCAGTTCGGTGGTGCGTTCGGCTTCGTTCGTGATTTCGCGCAGCGCGATGGAGGTCGCTGATTTGCTCTCGCGCTTCTCCAGTACGTATTGCGCGTCGGCGTAGGACGCAATCTGCGCGAGATGCGTGACGCATACGACTTGCCCATCGTGCGCTAACCGTCCGAGCCTGGCGCCTACGGCAGTTGCGGTCGCGCCGCCGATGCCGGCGTCGATTTCGTCGAACACGAGCGCCGTGCGTCCGCGCACGCCGGCCAGCGAAACGATGAGCGCGAGCAGCACGCGCGAGAGTTCGCCGCCCGACGCAACTTTGACCAGCGGCCGTTCGGCTTCGCCTTTATTGGCGGCGAATGTAAACTCGACGTCCTCTCCGCCGTTTGCGCCGATCTGCGGCAACGCATCGAAGCGCACGCCGAAGCGTGCCGACGGCAAAGCCAGTTCTTTGAGTTCCGCCTCGATCGCCTTGCGCAGTTTGTCGGCCGCGCCGTGGCGCAAGCGCGAGAGCTGCGCGGCGGCTTCCTCCAAACGCGTAGTAGCGCCGGCGAGCTCTCGCTGCAATTGGGTGCGCCGTTCGCCGCTATCGCCGTAGAGTGAAACGGTCTCCCGGAACTCCGCTGCCGATGCGAGCACCGCTTCCAGCGTGCCGCCGTGTTTGCGTTTGAGCGTGTCGAGCACTTCGAGGCGCGCGTTGATCGATTCCAGCTCCGCCGGATCGAATTCCATTTCGTCCAGTTCGCGCGAAAGCCGCGTAGCGAGCTCGTTCACCTCGCTTTGGAGCGCCCCGGCACTCTGACTCATCTGCGCGAATTGATCGGCGATATCGGCCACTTGCGCCAGCGCGCCCGACGCCGCGCCGAGTGCGTCCGCCGCCGAATTCTCCTCGCCGGCAAGCGAATCGTGCGCGGTGCGTAACGCCGCAGCCAGCTTCTCGACATTGTCGAGCACGCGCCGCCGCTGCGTTAGCCGCTCGTCCTCGCCGGTCTCGACCTGGGCGCCTTCGATCTCTTCCAAAGCAAACTTTGCGAACGCGTACTGCTCTTGCGCGCGGCGCTCGTCGCGATCGAGCCCTTTCAAGCGCTCGGCGAGCGCATTGCGCTCGCCGTAGATCTGCGCTACGCGTTCGCGCGCCTCGAGCGCAGGCGCGCCGGCGAAGCGGTCGAGCAATTCGACGTGATACGACGGCGAGAGTAATCGCTGCGCTTCATGCTGCCCGACGATGTCGACGATATCGCCCGCAAGTTCGCGAATATATCCGGCCGTAGCAGCGCGCCCGTTCAAACGCACCGATGATTTTCCGGCGGACGTGATTTCGCGCGCGATCGTCGCATCTTCATCCGCATCCAGATCGAACCCACCCTCCGCCATGCGCGCGCGCAGCGCTGCATCGGGCTCGAATTCCAGCGTAACAACGGCGCGTGACGCGCCGCGGCGCACCGCGTCGGCGCTCGCGCGTTCTCCCAGCACGAAGGCAATCGCGCCCAGCACCATCGTTTTGCCGGAGCCCGTCTCGCCGGTAAAGATCGTCGAACCCTCCGCAAAGCCGATCTCGGCTTTCGGAATGAGTCCGTACTCCTCAATGGTCAGGCGGCGCAGCATGGCGCTACGTCGGCGATTGCCGGCCCTTTATGGAAACGCCCCAGCGCATTTTCTGCTCCAACCGTTCGAAGAAACGCAACCGCTGCACGCGCGCAAAGCGCACGGGCCTTGGATGGCGTTCAATCACGACGGAGGCGCCGGGAACAAGATCGCTGACCACGTCGCCGTCGCATTCCAGATTGGCATGCACCAACTCGGAGTCGCAGCTGACCAGAATCTGCGAATTGGCGGGCACGATGATCGGCCGCGAAAACAGCGTGTGCGGGAGCAGCGGCACGATGCCGAAGGCCTCGACTTGCGGCGAAATAATCGAGCCGCCCGCGGAGAGGAAGTACGCAGTCGAACCGGTCGGCGTGGCCACGCAGATGCCATCGGCGGGAATGTGCGCGGCTTGCTCGTCGTTCAGGCACAGGCCGAACGGCACGATGCGCGAGATGCCGCCTTTCCTGACGACGACGTCGTTGAGCGCGAAGAATTTTTTGCCGCCGTACTCGGCTTGCAGCGCGATGCGCTCTTCGATGACGAGCCCGCGCTCGAGCAGATCCGGCAGCTCGTCGATGTGTTCGTCGTCCTCGTCGAACTCGGTCAGAAACCCGAGGCGTCCGGTGTTGATGCCCAAGATCGGCACGCCTTCGTTCACCGCTAGGCGCGCCGCGCGCAGCAGCGTGCCGTCGCCGCCGACGGTTACCAGCAGCGCCGCGTCTTCGAGCGAGCCGCCCTCGCCGATGGGCGAAATGCTGTAGCCCGCATCTTTGAAGCGCTCGCCCACGCGCGCAGCCAGCGTCCGCGAATTCTCGCGATTGGCGTCGACATAAAGCGCCACGACGCGCTTTTTCATGGTCACCGTCACGAAGGCTTACCTTCGGCAACGGTGGCGTCAATCTTCGCATCGCCGATCGCCTCGCCCCCGCGCCGCAAGCGCATGAGGAATTCGCGGTTACCGGCGGGCCCGAGCAGCGGCGATCCGGTCAAATCCACCGCTTGTAAACCCAGTTGCGCGGCCGCATCGCGCACCTCGCGCAGCACTTCGCGGTGCACTTGCGGGTCGCGTACGACGCCGCCGGTTCCAAGGCGCTCGCGGCCCGCTTCGAATTGCGGCTTAACCAGCGCGACGACGTCGCCGCCGTCCGCCAGATACGCGACGGCACGCGCAAGAATCGTACGCAGCGAAATGAACGACGTGTCGATCGCGATAACGTCGAACGGCGTTGCGAACGCGTCATCGGGCAGATTGCGGAAATTCGTGCGTTCCATAACGGTAACGCGCTTGTCGTTGCGAAGGCGCCAGTCCAGCTGGCCATAGCCGACATCGACGGAGACCACATGCTCGACGCCGCGCTGCAGCAAACAGTCGGTGAAGCCGCCGGTTGAAGCGCCGACGTCAAGCGCGTTTTTGCAGCGTACGTCCAACGCAAATGTTTCGAGCGCACGATCCAGCTTTTCACCGCCGCGGCTAACGAACGGCCGCGGCTTTTCTATCTCGATGATCGATCCCGCGCGCACGTTGGCACCGGGCTTGGTCGCCGGCGCGCCATTGAGCCTGACACGCCCTTCCATAATCAAACTGCGCGCTTGCGATCGAGTTATTCCCGCCTGCGCGACGACTGCTTCGTCGAGCCTCACCGTCGTCGTTAGCGTTTCTTCTTGCAGGGCGCATCGTAAATTCCGAAAACGCACCAAACGGAGCGCGGAACGCCATATTTTTTCATCTCGTGCACACCCATCGCGCCGCCGCCTCCCGCCACAACGCGCCAGTTACGGCCTACGCGATGAAACAAATCCTCTCCGCCGCCCGCGCCGTACCATTCTCCCAGCGTCCAATCTCCTGAAACCGTGACGAACGGCACGAGTGGTCCGCCCATTAACCGGCGCACTTCAACGACGTCCGCCGTGGGGCCGCTATCGTGCGGCTCGCCGGGACACGCAGGATCGCTTTGCATCGAAGGCATTCCAATCATGAGCGTTCTGCGCACAGCGCCCGAAGCGACTTGCGTTACGAGGCGGCAACGGAAGTTCAAAACCTCAACGGCCTGCCATCCCGCCGGAAAACGCTTCACGAGAACCGGCGCCTTTACCGGCGCGCCTTCCATGATGCCTCCGGATGTTAAGACGGCGGCGTACGGGCCGGCGACGTTGACTCGCTTGACGATCGCCGTTCGCGGCGGCGACCCAACAGCGCGAAGCGCGGCTTGCTGCGGCGTTGCGGAGAAAAGTAATCCCAAGAGGAGCGCCACGATGACCTCCTAGTTAGAAAAGTCTAAAACGGGATCTCGAAGTCCGAATCGGGCTGTGAAGGCGCCGCCGGCTCCATGGCCTTGTCGATTTGCGACTGTGCGCCTTTGAGCAGCTGCTCGCACTCGCCGGCGAGCGTTTTGCCTTCTTTGAACAGCGCCACGGCGCGATCGAGCTCGACGTTGCCGTTCTCGAGTTCTTTGACGATCGCTTCGAGCCGCGCGATTTTCTGCTCGAACGCACCCGTGGATTGATCAGCCATTGGGGTCCTTCCGTTCGACTCGGGCGGTGAGTTTTCCGCGCTGCACTTTGGCCTCGATCGTCGCGCCCTCCGGTACGATTGCGGCATCGCGCACGGCGCGGCCGTTTAGCGTAACGATAGCATAGCCGCGCGCAAGCGGCGCTTCGGGATCGATGCTTTCCAACCGCGTGCTGAGCAGTTCCCACCGCTGGGCTGCGGGCCGCAGCGCATAGGTTTGCGCATGCGTGAGCCGGCGCTGCAGCTGGCGGATGCGTTCGTCGCGCGGCTGCAACGCGTGGCGCGCCAGCACTTCCAGCCGCGAACGCAAAGCCGTGATGCGTTCGGCGCGCTGCGCCAGCCGCCGCTGCGGCGTCTGCGCATTCAAACGCCGTTCCAAACCCAAAAGAGCCCGTTCGCGTTCGCGCACGAGCGCAGTCATCGAGCGGTCCAAAGCGCCGCAGAGCCAGTCGTATTGCTGCGTGCGCCCCGCAACGATCGACTGCACGACGTGCTGCATGCGGGTCTCGGCGCGCTGCACGCGTGAAAGTAGGCGATCGCCGATCTCGCCGAAATACTGCGCCGCGTTTGAGGGCGTCTCACAGCTGTGATCCGCGACGAAGTCGCTAACGTGCACGTCGCCGGTGTGGCCGATCGCAGAAAGCACCGGGTGCTTCGCCCGAACGATGGCGCGCACCACCGGCTCGAGGTTGAACGGAAACAAATCTTCGTACGAGCCGCCGCCGCGCGTGAGCACGATCAGATCCACATCCATGCGCGAGGCTTTATCGATAGCTTCCGCAATGTCCATTTGCGCGCCGTCACCTTGCACGCGTGTTTCGACGAAGCGTGCCTCGATGTACGGAGCGCGCCGCTGCAGGGTCTTCAAAAAATCTTCGGCGCCCTTACCGCGAGCCGAAACCACGGCGATGCGGCGGGGAAACGCCGGCAGCGGCCGCTTACGGGCGGCCTCGAACAAGCCTTCTTTGCGGAATTGTTCTTTGA
Source organism: Vulcanimicrobiia bacterium (assembly GCA_025934645.1). Classification (GTDB taxonomy): domain Bacteria; phylum Vulcanimicrobiota; class Vulcanimicrobiia; order Vulcanimicrobiales; family Vulcanimicrobiaceae; genus JAICWY01. The sequence continues at coordinate 16,611 of JAICWY010000031.1, read as the reverse complement.
GCGCTTCGAACTGTGCGTACAGCGCGCCGATGCCCGTCAGCTCGACGCTCTTCACGAACATCTGATATTGACTCCGCGCCGCGAAGGTGCCGTATTCGCCTCCGCAGATGATCTCGTCGCCGTCTTTGAACGGCGGCATCTTCACCGCGTCCGAGGCCCACACGACGCATTTGAGGATGTCGGAGTTCTCTTTTAAATCGAAGTACAGGCGGCCGCTTCGGTTACTGAATCCCGACACCTCGCCGCGCACGCGGATGTTCCCAAGCGTTTTGTTCTGCGCAATGATGCGTTTGATGTAGTCGACGACGCGGCTTACACCTTGCACCGGCTCGACCGCCGGCGGTTCCGAAGCACGCCGCGAGAACAGCGAGTCTTGAAACATGCTCAGCGCCGGTGCAGCGGTTGCGCGGTGCCTTGGGGTGCGGGCGAATCGAGCGGCACGTAATTCGTGCCGTCCCCGACGCTGTTCGGCGGCTGCGTCGGATCGACGGGCGGCGCCGCCGGAAGCGGCGAGAACGTCGGCGCGGGCGGCAAATCGTCGGAGTTGTTGCTCTTGCCGACGCCGGTGTAGCCTGCCGTCTTCGCGTTCTGCGGTTGACCGCAGGGCGAGAGCGGCTCGGTGCCGGCGAGATAATATTCGTACGGTCCGTACGAGCGCCCGCACGACGCGACTTTCTTCACTTCATCGCCGGGGAAGACGAAGTCGTGCTTGGCAACCTTCTCGAGCGCGCCTTTCATGAATCGCGCCCAGATGCGTGCGGGGATGTTGCCGCCGTACGATTCGTTCATCGGGTGGTAGTTGTCGTTCCCGATCCACACCGCGGCCACGAGATCCGGAGTAAAACCGACGAACCACGCATCCCGGAAATCCGACGTCGTGCCGGTCTTGCCGGCTGCCGGACGCCCGATGATGGCGTTGGGATAACCGGTGCCGTGGTTGATGACGTCTTCCATCATCGTCGTCATGATATACGCAGTGCCCGCGCTCACGACTTCGGTTTGCTCGGGATACTGATTGTCCAGCACCGTGTTGCCCAGCGAGTCTTTTACGACGCGGAACGGCGAAGACGCCACGTGAATGCCTTGATCCGCGAGCGTGGCGTATCCGGTAGCCTGGTCGAGCGGGGTGATCACCGACGTTCCCAGTGCCAGCGAAAGATTCGGTTCGAGCGGCGAGCTGACGCCCATGCGGTGCGCGTACTGAATAACGCGATCCACGCCGACTTCTTCGAGCAGCTTTACGGCCACCACGTTCCGGCTCTGCGCCAGCGCGGTCCGCAGCGTGATGGGACCCATGTAACTGTTATCGTCGTTGCGCGGCGACCACGTCGTGCCGTCGCCCATCGGATAACTTACCGGCGAATCGTCGATGACTGTCGACGGCGGCATGCCGCTATCGATCGCGGCGGTATAAACGTACGCTTTAAAAGATGAGCCGGGCTGGCGGTGCGCCTGCCACGCGCGGTTGAACTGGTTGTCCAACGAAAAATGCGTGCCGCCGATCATGGCAACGATCTCGCCGGTCGAAGGCCGGATCGCAACGAGCGCGGCTTGATCCGCGCCGATGCCTTCGAGTTTGCCTTCGTTCATGCCCCAGTCGACGGCCTCTTGCGCGAGCTTCTCCATCTTCGGATCGACGGTCGTGTAGACTTGCAGGCCGCCTTCGTACGTCGCTTGTTTCCCGAACTCGTGCTCCAGCTGCGAGACCGCGAACGTGGTGAACCACGGCGCGCGGAAACCTTGCAAACCCGCGGGCCGTTCGCCGGCGAGCTCCAGCGGCGCGCGGTACGCTTCATCCGCCTGCGTTTGGGTGACGTAGCCGCTCTGCACCATGCGATCGAGCACGTGCCGCTGGCGTTCGCGCGCGAGTTGCAGATTCACGTACGGTGAATAATCCGAAGGCGCGGCGACCAGACCCGCGATCATCGCAGATTGGCCGAGCGTCAGCTTCTCCGCGCTGCGTCCGAAATACGTGTGCGCCGCGGCGTCCACGCCATATGCGCCGGAACCCAGATAGATGAGATTCAAATAGCGCTCGAGGATCTCGTCCTTCGTATAATACCGCTCGATCTCCATCGCGAGCAGCGCTTCTTGCACTTTGCGCGAGATGGTTTGCTTGTCGGTCAGAAACAAGCCGCGCGCGAGCTGCTGCGTGATCGTCGAAGCGCCCTGCTCGATGTGCTTGTGCGCAAGGTCCGCAACGCCGGCGCGCAAGATGCCGCCGAAATCCACGCCGTGATGATGGTAGAAGTTGTGGTCCTCGTTCGCGATGAACGCTTCGCGCACGGTGGCCGGAATATGGTCGATCGGAACCCAGATGCGGTTCTCTTTGTAAAGCGTCGCAAGCAGCGTTCCGTCGCGCGCGTAAATCCGGGTGGAACGCGCGGGCTGATAATCCGCCATGCGGCTGATGTCGGGCAGATTGCGCGAGTACGCCGCAACGATGCCGGCCACCGAGCCGGCAACGAACAGCACGAGCAGCAGCACGATGACCGCCAGAACGCGCAGCGCTCTACGCATGGCCATTAGCCTGCGTCAGCGCAGAGAGCACGCCGTTCACAAACCGTCCCGAATCTTCCGTCGAGAACCGCTTGGCGAGCTCGACCGCTTCGTTGATGATCACCGGCCGCGGCGTCTGCGGATGATGCTGCAACTCGTACGTCCCCATGCGTAAGAGCAAACGATCGATCGTCGGTAAACGTTCGATCGTCCAACCCTGTAAGAGCGGCGCGATCGCGCTGTCGCTCTCCTGAACGTGTTCGAGCGTGCCGAGCACCAAATCTTTCACGAAAAGCCGGTGCGCGCTCTCGCTGAACGTCGCCAGATACTCGTCGAGGACCTCGGCCGGATCGCGGTGTCCGACTTCGACGGAAAAGAGCGCTTGCAGCGCAAGTTCGCGGGCCATACGGCGGGAAGGCACGGTTTTAACTCTCTTTTATGCAACCGGTACGGCTTGCATGAGGCTGGGCAGAAAATCGATAGTGTAGTGGCCGCTGCGGAACTGCTCGGTAGCCAAGATCTCGAGGCATTGCTGAATCGTGGTATTCACGCCCTCGATCACTGTTTCACGCAGCGCGCGTTCCATGCGCGCTATCGCGGCATCGCGCGTCGCGCCCGACGCGATGATCTTGGCGATCATCGAATCGTAGAACGGCGGCACCGTCGCGCCGGAATAGACGTGTGTGTCCACCCGGATCCCCGGTCCGCCGGGGAACACGACGTTCGTGAGCGTGCCTGCAGCCGGCGCAAAATTGTTACGCGGATCCTCCGCGTTCACGCGGCACTCGATCGCGTGACCGCTCGCGCGTAAATCGTCTTGCGTGTAGCCGAGCTGCTCGCCGGCAGCCACGCGGATCTGCTCTTTGACCAGGTCGATGTCGTACACCATTTCGGTGACGGGATGCTCGACCTGGATGCGAGTATTCATCTCCATGAAATAGACCTGATCGCCGCTCACCAAAAATTCGAGCGTCCCCGCGTTGCTGTAATTCACCGCTTTGCAGGCGCGCACGGCCATTTCGTGCAGCGCTTCACGCGCTTTCTGCGGCAGATTCGGCGCGGGCGCTTCTTCTATCAGTTTTTGATGCGAGGGCTTCTGCACGGAGCAGTCGCGCTCGCCCAAGTGCACGATGTTGCCGAACGAGTCGCCCAGTACTTGCACTTCGATGTGACGCGGCTTGATGATGAGCTTTTCCATGTACACGCGGCCGTCTTTGAAGCTGGCCTCCGCCTCGGCAGTTGCCGACGCGTACGCCCGCTCCAATTCTTCGGGCGCGTGCACGGCACGCATGCCTTTTCCGCCGCCGCCCGCCGTGGCTTTGAGCAGCACGGGGTAGCCCATCTGCTCGGCAGCCGCGCGCGCTTCTTCGACTGAGGCGAGAATATCCGTGCCGGGCGTCGTCGCAACGCCGGCTTCTTTCATCACGCGTTTTGCGGTCGCCTTATCGCCCATTGCGGCGATGACCGAGGGCGCGGGACCGATAAACGTCAGCCCGTGATCGGCGCAGATCTCGGCAAAGCGCGCATTTTCGGCAAGAAAACCGTATCCGGGATGCACGGCATCGCAGCCGGTGATAAGCGCCGTGGAGATGATGTTCGGAATGCTCAGATACGAACGCGGAACGGGACCGGGGCCTACGCAGAACGCCTCGTCCGAGTGACGCACGTGCAGCGAGTTGCGATCGGGCTCCGAAAAAATCGCGACGGTTTGCACGCCGAGTTCGCGGCAGGCGCGGTTAATGCGCAGCGCGATCTCTCCGCGGTTGGCGATCAAAACTTTCTTAAACACGGCGGCTACCCACGATCGATCTCAAAAAGCACCTGTCCGTATTCGACAGGCTGTCCATCTTTACAGCGTACGGTCGCGATGCGTCCCGCGCCGAGTGAACGCACGGGATTGCGAATGCCCAGCGCCTCGACGTACGCAAGTTCGCGATCGCCTTCCAGGACGTCGCCCTCGGCGACGGGCTTGCGGCTGAAGCGCACGATGCCCACAAGATCCGCTTTTATGGCGTCCAAGTGCACCGGCGGCGGGGGTTGCGCGGCGGCGCCGTCGGTCGCGGCGTGCGGGTGGGCCGGGGCGCTGGGGCGGCGGCGCAGTTCGATGGAATCCTCATTGGCGTCCTCGATGCGAAGACGGATGAGGTCGGTTTCCAGAAACGCCTGGGTGAGCGCGCGCACGCGGTCTACCAGCGGCGTCGTAACGCCGCTCGCTTGCTCTTGGTCGTCGGACATGAGCGCTACCGTTTCGCGCTCCTCGCGCGGGAGACCCTCGGCGGCCGCGGCGTAACGGGGGTCGACCTCGGCCAGGGGCACGAGCGCGAAGGCACGCTCGAAGAGGCGCGGGTGCGGAATCTGCAGGTCCGGCTCCTCCACGCGTTCATCGCCGTAATAGAGGATGTCCAAATCCACAGCTCTGGGACCCCAGCGCGCGGAGGGCACGCGCCCGAGCCGGCGTTCCAGGTCCTTGAGTGTGTGCAGCAACTCGCGCGGCCCGAGCTGCGTTTCGACAAGCGCGACCGCATTGCAAAATTCCGGTTGATCGCGCTTGCCCCACGGTTGCGTTACGTAGAAGCGCGAGCACGCCACGACGCGCCCGGCTTCTTCTAACGCCGCAATCGCGCCGCGGATCTTCGCCGGCGGGTCGTCCAGATTCGAACCGATCCCGATAGCGGCGCGCGTCACCGGCGGGGATTGTCGCGCGTGAGGCGGACGCTGGGCGTCGCACCGTCGAGCAGTTCCGGCTTCGCGATCTCGACTTCGGCCCGCGCGACCCGGGCATCGGCGAAAATTACGTTCACGATCTCGGCGGCCAGCCGTTCGAGCAATTGAAACGACGTGGATTGCACCACGGCAACGACGCGCCCGTGCAATGCGTCGTAGTTGAGCGTATCGCCCAAATCGTCGCTAAAACCGGCAGCGGTTAAATCGATGTGCACGGCGATGTCGAGATCGAACGGCTGCTCCGCGTCGCGTTCGCCGGGATTCGCGCCGTGTTTACCGTACGCGCGGATGCCGCGCAGACGGATCACGTCCACGTCGCCGGTCTCCAATCTCGCACGATCGCATCCGCAACGCTAACGGCGTCGCGCGCTTGCGGAACGTCGTGTACGCGGACGATGTCGATGCCCGCGGCAACAGCGAGCGCAGTCGTCGCGGTCGTGCCGTCGACGCGATCTGCGGGGCGCGTTTTCCCGGTTAATTTTCCAAGCGTGGATTTGCGCGAGGTGCCGAGCAGCGTGGGATAGCCGAGCTGCGGCAAGCGCGCAAGGTCGCGCAGCACCTCGATGTTGTGATCGGGCGTTTTGCCGAAGCCGATGCCGGGATCCAAGATGACGTGGTCGCGCGGAATGCCCGCGCGCACGGCACGTTCGGCGGCGTCTTTCAAGAACGCGAGCACTTCGTCCATCACCGGTCCATCGTAGTGCGCGCGCTGCTTGTTGTGCATGATGATCACCGGAACGCGCGCGCCCGCCGCCGCGTCCAGCAGCGCATCGGGCATGCCCCACACGCAATTCAGGATGTCGGCGCCGGCAGAATGCGCGGCCCGAAAAACGTCCGGTTTATACGTGTCCGCGGAAAGCACGGCATCCGGAAAACGCTCCCGCACGCCGCGAATAACCGGAATCAGGCGCGCGATCTCGGCCTCCGGGTCCACGGTAACGTGGCCGGGCCGCGTCGATTCCGCTCCGATGTCCAGCAGATCGCTCGATGCGGCTCGCTGCTCCGCCGCGCGCTCGATCGCGCCGGCCGCATCCGGAACGCCGTCGCCGGAAAAAGAATCCGGCGTTACGTTGACGATGCCCATCACGTACGTTCGCGCGCCCCATGGAAATTCGCGGCCGCGTATGCGCAGCGCGCCGCGCACTCTACCCGGCCTGACCAGCTGCCGCAACGTGCTCCATCCACCAATCGCGCAGTTCCGCCACGACGAACGTGGAGCCCGTGACGACGACAACGTCGTCGGCGCCGGCATTGCGGCGCGCAATGTTGAGCGCTTCGACGGGATCCGCGATCGCGCGGCCCCAGATGCCCAGACTATCCGCAATGTTCGCAAGGCGTTGCGGCTTGGTCGCAGTCCGCCCTTCGGTTTCGAAGGACGTGAAGAAGAACGTCGCAGGCGCGCCCGCGAACGCTCGCAAAATTTCGGGCGCATCCTTGCTGGCGCCGATCGCGATAACGAATGCGAAGCGCCGCTCCGGAAACGTGTGCAACAACGAGGCCACCAAATTTCGCGCCTTGTCGGCGTTGTGCGCGACGTCGAAAACGACCGCCGGATGCGAGGGAAAGTATTCCATTCGTCCCGGCAGATTCAGGCGGCTCAATCCGCGCTCGACCGCCTCTTTCGCCGGGCGCAGCGTGTCGTCGAGCTGCTCGAGCACGAGAATCGCCGTCGCGGCATTGCGCTGCTGGAAATCGCCCAGTGCAGGCAACGAGACGTCGTACGTTTCGCGCGGCGTCGTCACCGTGAACTGCTGGCTGAAGGGGTGCACTTCCGGCTCGCCGATCTGCGTCGCGTCCAGAACCGGTACGAACGGTGCGCCGGCGTCGCGGCACGCGCGTTCGATAACCTCGCGTGGACCGGGATCCGCAACGGCGCTGACCAGCGGAATGCCGGCTTTCGCAATGCCGGCTTTATCGGCCGCGATCTCTTCGAGCGTTTCGCCCAAAATATCGGTGTGATCCAAGCCGACATTGGTGATGGCGCAGACGCGCGGGCGAATGACGTTCGTCCCGTCCAGTTTTCCGCCGACGCCTACTTCGATCACCGCGGCGTCTACGCGTTCCGACGCGAAGTGCAGGAACGCGAGCGCCAGCAATGTTTCGTAATACGACGGCCGCGAGTGAACCTGCGTTACGCTCTCGATTGCGGGCATCATCTCGCTCAATAGTTCTGCGAAGCGCTCTTCGCTCACGTTCGCGCCGTCGATGCGCGCGCGTTCGACCATCGAGCGCAGATGCGGTTTGGTGTGCAGGCCGGTGCGCTTACCGGATGCGGTAAGCGCCGATGCGATCATCGTAGAGGTCGAGCCTTTGCCGCTCGTTCCACCGATATGGAGCGTCGGATACTGTTCTTGCGGATCGCCCAGTTCGCTCAAAAATGCGCGCATGCGATCCAAACGGTATGGTTCGCGGCGCGACATACTCTCGCCAACGGTGCCCAGCAGATAGGTTTTTGCCTGTTCGAAATTCATCCGTGGTCGACCGGATCGCCTGCAAGCAATTCCAGCGCGTGCGGAAGCACCGGAACGATAACGTCGAGCGATTCGCCGGCCGCTTTCGGACTGCCCGGTAGATTCACGATCAGCGTGCGGTGGCGCACGCCCGCGATCGCGCGTGAGAGCATCGCGGTTTTTACCGAAGCGAGCGATACCGCGCGAATCGCTTCGGCAATGCCGGGCACTTCGTAATCCAAGATTGCGGCCGTCGCTTGCGGCGTACGATCGCGCGGACCAAGCCCCGTTCCGCCGCTCGTGAGAATCAGCGAGGCGGCGCCGGTGTCGCACAAATCGATCAGTTCTGCCTGCAGCGCGCCGGCATCGTCGGGAAGCACGATCTCGCGCACGATCTCGTACGCGCCGCCTAAACGCTCGCGCATGACGGGCATACACGCATCCGCGCGCGAGCCGTGCGCCGCGCGATCCGAGAGAACGATGAGCGCGGCCTTATGCATGCCAGTCGCCGCTTTTACCGCCGGTCTTTTCCAACAAGCGAACCGATTCGATGATGATGCCCTTACTAACGGCTTTGGCCATGTCGTAGATTGTCAGCGCAGCCACGGATGCAGCCACCATGGCCTCCATCTCGACGCCGGTCTGCGCGACGGTGTGCGCGGAGGACTCGACGAGCAGCGTATCGCCGTCCCATGCGAACGTTACATCGACTTTTGCCAGCGGTATGCCGTGCGCAAGCGGGATCAACGCGGGCGTCTGCTTTGCGGCCAAGATGCCGGCGAGCTGCGCGGCGGCCAATGCGTCGCCTTTTTCCAGCGTCGCGTTACGCAGTGCCGCGGCGGCCTGCGCCCCGAGCTGCACGCGCGCCTGCGCGCGCGCCGTCCGCGCCGTCGGCGTTTTGCCGGAGACATCGACCATGGAAATGCTGCCGTCGTCGGCGATATGTGAGGGTTTCTGCACGGTGATAGAAAAACGAGAGAGTGAATGTCCTTGATGGAAGCTTCCGGCGGAGGTTCGTCCCCCGAGTCCGTGGCCCTCGGTGAGGCGCTTACGTTCTTCGGCGACGTTTCGGCATTCGCCGCCGGCGCGCCGTCCGGCGAGGGCGAACGCATCGCTGCACTCGCCGCGGGCATAGCTCAGCAGGCCGGACTTTCCGTCAGCGACTGTCACGCCCTGTATTTCGCGGCGCGCTTGCGGCTTGCCGGGGCACTCGGGAATCGGGCGTTCGCGAAAGGCGAGCATTTGCCGGAACGGGCGGCGCGCATGGAGCGCTGGGACATTCCCACCGAAGGCGCGCGCTTGTGCCGGCGCATCGGCGTGCTTCCCAAAGACACTGCCGACATCGTGCGATGGCAAGCCGAGTGCTGGGACGGCACCGGCTATCCCGATCAGCTGCGCTGGGCCGGGATTCCCAAACCCGCACAGCTGCTGCACGTTGCCGTAGCGTACGTTACGGCTTCGGATCCGCAGGAAGCCTTTACGGAGATCACATCGCAGAGCGGGCGCGCATATTCGCCCGAAGCGGCCGGCGCATTTACGCGCTGGTTTCATTTGAACGCCGGCGAGATCGACGCGATGGAGGTTCCTTTGGAAGCGCTGCACGGCAGCGCTTTTGCGCCCGCGGACGCATTCGCGCTGCTCGCGGAACGGATCGACGCGCATAACGCCACGCCGGGGCGCGCGAATCGCCTCGCCGCACATGCAACCGGGATTGCTCGATCGATGAATCTGCCCGTCGGCGACATTGAAGCGCTGAACTTTGCGGCGCTGCTGTCAGGTGCCGGAGAGTTACGCGAACGTGAGATCGAATCCGCGCAGTTCGGAGCGCTCGCGCGCTTAGGGATCGAGCTTCGCGCTCGTAACGCGGCCACAGCCGCCGATCTGCTCGGGGCATGCCCGCAACTGCATCGCGCATCGGAAATCGTTCGCGCACGCGCCGAATGGTACGACGGCACCGGCGCCCCGCGGCATCTGCGTCACGAGGCGATTCCGGTTGCAGCACGCATTTTGGGCGCGGTCATCGCGTACGATGCGCTCGAGGAAGATCACCGCACGCGCATCACCGAGGACCGCATGCTGCCCGTCTCGCGCATCGACAAGGCCGCGGGCACGCAGTTCGACCCTGCCGTCCTGCGCGCGCTCGCCGAAACGGTCAAGGCGCGCGCATGATCGAACTGCACGAACGCACGCGGCGCATCTCCGCCTCGCGCTTGGAAGAACTGCTGCAGCAGTACGGCTGCACGAGCATGGTCGATCCGTTCATGGGCGTTCCCACGCATTTGAATTATCTAAAACGCCACGACATCGCCGTGCACGGCGGCGATTTGGTGGACTGGTTCGTCCGCGCGGGCGAAGGGATCGTCGTCAACGATTTCACGGTACTGCGCGACAACGAAGTTGCGGAGATCGTCGAGATGCTTCCGGGACGCATTTATTCCGTGGATATGTTCAAAGCGTGGGAAGGCGTCTTCTTCAGTGAAGAACAGTGCGTCTATTTGGGCGTGTGGCACGACAACGTGCGCAATCTGCGCAGCGACGGGCAAACGGGCCTTGCGATCTTCGGCCTCTGGAGCGTGCTCTGCTATTGGCTGCAGAAGGCGCAGCAGCCGGACGAAATGCAAGACGTGCCGCCCAGCGAGCTGGCGTGGAATTACATTCGCAAAAGCGAGCAGTGGGTTTCGACGAATCTGCGCCGCAACACGGTCCGTCAAGCCGACGTCCTGAGCACGATTAACGCTCAGCAGGCCGACGCGCTCTTTATCGCGCCGCCGGCGCGCAACTCGTTCCGCACCGCCGACGCGCGAATCTGGATGTGGGAAGCGTGGTGGCAGGGCAACCCGTATTACAACATCGAGCACGCGTACCGCGACTCGTTGTTCGGTCAGCGCAGCGCCGATGAAGCGGGGTACGCGCGCGCGATTGCGAGCGTGCTCTCCAGCGCCGCAGAGTATCCGGTGATCATCCTCCAAACCACCGAACAACGCTTGCGCGAATTCGAGCCGCACATGCGCAACGCGCGCGCGCGCGTTGACGTTGTTGCGCCGCATGCCAATGAGGTTTACCTCATCGGCACGCGGTAGCGTCCGGCTTTAACGCGCCGGCGCGTTCTCCGTGGACATACGCGCCCACAGGAAGCACAGCACGGCGATGATCGCGTACAGAATCGTGTGCTTGGTATGCGGCTTACCGTCGAAGCCGAGCGCATGCGAGAAGTGCAGCACGCCCGTCGCCGTGCAGATTGCGGCGATGACGAAAATGATGCCGAGAACGATAGCTAGGGCTTTCATCGGATAACTCCCATACGTGCGAGTGCGAGGCAGACTGCGCCGAAAAGAAGACAGTACCAACCGAACGGGCGCAGATCGTTGTTTTTGAAATAACGGACGAGGAACGCGACCGACGCATATGCGGCGATGCCCGCCACGATCCCGCCGACGATTGCTTGGACAAGCACCCGGTGGGCTCCCGGCCCGGTCAGATCGCCGATCTCCAGCAGGCCCGCCGCCAGAATCACCGGGGTGGCAAGCAAGAATGAGTAGTTCGCCGCGTCTTCGTGGTTCAAATCGAAGAGCAGTCCGGCCACCATGGATGCGCCGGAGCGCGAAATGCCCGGGAAGAGCGCGAGTGCTTGCCCTACTCCCACACCGGCCGCCTGGAACCAGCTCAGCTGTACGATCGGCTTGTCCTGGCGGTGGAGCTGCGCTTTCTGGCGGCGGCGTAAGTATTCGCCGAAGAACATGATGAACGCGTTGAGGATCAGGAAGATCGCGGCCGTTTCCGCACTCCCGAAGAACTGCCGCACCGGGTCCTTCAAAATAACGCCGAGCAGACCGACCGGCACGGAGCCGACGATGAGGAGCCATCCGAGTTTTTCGTCGGGATCGCTGCCGAGCTTGCCGCGCGCGATGCTGCCCACCAGTGCGCGGACGATCCGGACCCACGCCTTGCGATAGAAGATCACCAGCGCGAGGGCCGTGCCTAAATGCAGCACGGTGACGAACGCGAGGAACGTCGGGTCGGCGCGGTTGATGTTGTGCCATTGCAGCACGGCCGGAACGAGAATCGTCTGCCCCAGGCTGCTCACGGGAAAAAGTTCGGTAACGCCTTGTAAAAGCGCGAGGGCGATGGCTTGCGCGAAAGTCACCAGCCGAGGATACGGCGCCGGGAGGATTGGTCCTTGAGACCCACTAAGGGCGATTCGTGGACGAACACGCCCTCTACGGCCGCCATCGCGAGTACCAGAGAGTCGGAGACACCCTGCTCGTGTCGTACAGCATCTCCGGCGAATTTGCGCCCGAGTTTACCGAGGCGTACGACGTCGCCCTGGGCGGCATGGCGATGATCACCAACGCCGAGCTCGTCAAGGATGCGCCGTTGACCGTGCAGCTCGAATTGCGGGGCGACACGCGCCCGATGATCCAAGTCAAAGGCATGGTGCGCTGGTCGCAGTTCGACCCGATGCTGCAGCGCTATCGCACCGGCGTTTCGTTCGTCGACGTCGACGACCAGACGCGCGCCGATTTGACGCGCTACATCGACACCCTGCGCCTACTGCGCGACATGGGCGTTTTGTAGATCCGCGATCTGCCGCGGCAGCGCGTCCAATTTTTCGCTGAGGCCTCGAATCGATTCCCGAAGCGATTCCAACATCGTCCGGTCCGCCGGCGCAATCGATTGCATGGCTGCGCTCACGCCGCGCGCGACTTCCATCAGCGACTCGCGCTCGTCCGGGTCGAAGGCGGATCCGTCGCGCTTCGTGCGGCACGCCAGCGCGCCGATCACTTTGCCTTGCGCGCACATCGGAAACACCATGCCGTCAGGAAAAGCGGTACGCGCCTCGTGCGTATCGACCGGCTCGTTCCAACGCCGTAATTTCACCAGCAACGGGTCGTCGATGTGCACGTTTGCGGGAAACTCGCCTGCGCCGACGCATATCGCTCGTGCGCCCGTGTCGTCGGTCAGATATATTGCCGCACCGGTCGACTCGGTGTGCTCGCTTAGGATTTCCATAGAGCGGTCAAGCAGAGACGCAGCCGAGGAATATACTTCCGCTTCGCGCGCAAACCGTCGCAGCGCGGATTCATCCGCGTGACGTTTGGCGAACAGAACGCGGTCGACCAAGTGTTCCACCGCGCCGTGCAGGTAGCGGATCGAGAATCCGATGATGAGCGCGATGCCCACCTGAATGAACAGCGAGCCGGTGCGCCCGGTTTCCAGCACTTGGCTTACGCCGTATTCGAGCAGCACGAAGAAGCCGACTAGCACGATCGACAGCGTCCCGTAGATCGCGACGCGGTTGAAGACGAAGCCGATATCGACGACCCGCCGCACCAGCACGCCGTAAAAAAGCGAGATCGGAAGCGCCATCTCCATCGCGCGGAAAACGCTGTGAGCCACGGTAAGGGACTGCGGCGTGTAGTAGTCCGACGTCGGCTGCCACTCGAGCGACGCGTTGAGCAGACCCACTCCGAAGAGATATGGCGCGAATCCCCAGAAGATCCAGCCGATCCGCTGGCGGTTCTCATCGTGCACCGTTACGTACGCGACGAGCAGCGCCAAACCGCCGGCGATAAACGGCAGCGTGTTCATGAGCCAGTCGTTGGCGAACTCGGCGAAAAGCCCGGCGATGCCACGGTGCGCCAACACGACGTTCACTGGGAAATACGCGATCAGAAAGAGGGCATATGCCGCTACCGCGTAGGCGCAAATCGTGAGGGCACGGCTTCGCCAATGCGTCAGTTGCGCCACTAACAACACGGGCAGCAGCGCCCCGAGCGCCGTGCTGATCGCATCCAAACCGGCGTTCGCGCCCAGAAACAGCGTCGCTACGGGCCCGGACGTCGCGACCGTCCACGGTATGCGATCCGCTGTAGCGTCGACAACGGCGGCGACAAGAATAACAGCAATCAGCGGTCCATGAGGCGTGTGCCATGCGCGTACGACGACCAAAAGGGCGAATGCGAGGACGAAGTATACGACCAGTGTGCGAATTGCGTCCGGAATCGTGAGCCGGTATGGCTTGTGCGGCACTGCTGCGATCGAAACTTCACGCGATTGCGAGCCTCGCTGCACTATGAAGCGCGCGCGCTGTCCCGGCAACACGTAATCGAGCGCCGCGCGGGAGCCCGCATCAACGCTCGCAAGCGGCAACAGATCGCCTTCGCGCAAACCGGCGCGCGATGCCGGCGTGCCGGGTGTGAGGTGCGTGACCCGGTCGGTTATGGACGGCGCGTTCGCGATGGTGAAATCTCCGGCGAATCCAAACGTGCCGGATTGCGCGAGCAACGAAGCTTGCAACGGATAACTAAACGCGCATCCCAGCAACGCTACGACGAGCACAGCCCGCAGCAGGCTCTTCATACCCTCGCCGTTCTTCGGCTCGAAGGCCGGCCCTTGAGCATTTCGTCCCGCCGTGATCTACATCACCAAGCGCTAAATTTTATCGTGAACGTATAGGTCGAGGCGATGGCTTTGCACGAGATCGTCTTCGGCGTATACGTTGCCGAACGCGCCATCTCGGTAGCGACGGTATCCAAACCGGTATTGCCGGTTGACTCCGCCACCTTTGCGCCGGTAACGCGGCCTTGCGCATCCAGCGAAACAACAATTGCCGCGGTGCCGCTGATCTTTGCCGCACGAACGTCCGGCGGAATCTCTCCGACATCGGGCGTCGTTGCCACTCCCGGCTCGTGCGTTGTGTTGATGCACGCACTCGGACTCGCCGTTACCGGTGACGTGGGCTGCGGTGCCGGCGTCGAAGGTCCGGGCGTTTGCAGCCGGATCGCAGGCCCCGCAGCTTTTGGCGCGCCGGGCGCATTCTTTTTGATTGCAACAGTATGAGGCGGCGCAATTGAAGCGCGCACGCGCGGCGTCGCGGCAGGCGTAGGCGCCGGAGGCGGCGGCGTGTGCCGCGGAATCCGGGCGATGGTAATGACGCGCACCTTCGTGATGGGCATCTCTTGATTCGGCCGCTGGAACGGCCAACGAATATAGCCGGCGATAAGCAAATGCACGATCAGCGAGATCGCGATTGCCGCCAATAACACGCTTCGCCCGCGCCGCCCCATACCGGCCTACGTTTTCGCAGAATGCAAAAGCGCCCTCCGCGGAAGCGGAAGGCGCTTTCTGTGCATCGGTGATGCGGGTTAGCTGTTCGGGTCGAACGTTACCCGGAAGAGGTAATCGCCCGTCACGGCTTCGCAGTTGACGATCTTCGGCGCGTACGTCGATTGACGTGCCGCGGAGAGTGCCGCCTGGTCGAGCGCCATGTTGCCGGCGCTCTGCGAGATTGCAGCGTTTACCAAACTTCCGCTGGGGCCGATAGTGACTCTGACCGCGACTTGAACTTCACCCAAGCCTTGCTCGCGAGCGCTGTCCGGATATTCGGGCTGCGCTTGCTGCACGACGGTCGCATCTTGATACGGCGTCTTGCAGGCGGGCTTCGGCGTTCCCGGAGGAGCCGTCGGCGCGGGCGGCGCCGGCGGTGCCGTGCCTTGTCCGCTCGGAGCGCCGTTTTCCGAACCGCTCTTCGGCGCGACATACTTGCTCTCGGTAGAGCTCGTCGCGCTGTTGTTGCTCGTCGTCTTAGGCACGTTGACCTTGAGCTTCGGCTGCGGCTGTTGCTGCTGCTTCGGCGGCGGCGTCGATTTCGGCGGCGGCGTCGGCGGCGGCGGGGTCGGAGTCGGCGGCGGCGGCGTCGGCACCTTGACCACCATCTTCTTGGTGACGGAGACCTTCTCGACCGTCTGATCCTCGTGATGCTGATTCAACCGCGGGAAGAGCGGCATGACGAAGAAATGCACCGCAATCGAGATGACAAACGCCCATCCGATGAAGCTGCGAACCCGTTCGCCCGTCGTGATGAACGGCGAATTATTCTTGTTTGCCATCGTTTAGGTTTTGCTTCCCTCGATCTTATTCGCGAGTCCGAATTGCGTTAGGTCCGTCGACTTCGCCGCATCCATCACTTGCAGAATCGTGCCGTAATCGGCCTTCGGGTCCGCTTTGATGATGACGCTCGTGAACTTGTGGTCGGTGTTGTTCTGCAAGTCGCTGAACGCCGCTTTTGCTTGCTGGATGCTCACGACGTTCGAGCCGATTTCGATGTTGTTCTTGGCGTCGACGATAACGACGATCTGCGACGCTTTGACTTTGTCGGAGTTCTTTGCGAGCGGAAGAGGGGGCTCTTTGGTAACCGATGCAAGAATGATGAAGATGATGAGGAGCACCAGCAACACGTCCGTGAAGGGCGTGATGTTGATGGTCGACATGACCTCTTCTTCACCTTGACCTGTAGAAACGGCCACGGATTACTTCAAACCTCCACTTTATGAAGTGACGAAGCCGACATCTTCGAGCCCGGCGATTTTCGCCGCGTCGAGGATGCGGATGATGACACCGTACGGCGCTTTGGCATCGGCGATGATGGAGACGTGGCGGTTGCCTTTTTTGGCGCGCTCCGTCAGCATCACGTTGTAGATGCCCGTTTGGTCCGTCTTCGTTCCGTCGACGAAGATGACGCCCTTATTGTTGACGTCGATTTCGATGTCGTTGTGTTGTTTCTGAGTCTGCGGCTGAGAATTATTGTTGTTCGGCAGCTCTTTTTCGAACCCGGGCGGCGTGACGAGCGCGGCCAAGATCATGAAGATGATGAGCAAAACCAGCAACACGTCGGTGAACGGCGTGATGTTGATCTCCGCCATCACTTCTTCGTCCTGTTTCGCTGACAAAAGCGACACGGATGTCTCCTAGTTCCGGACTACTTGACCGGTTGGTACAGGTCGGTCGGAATCGGGGCGCCCGTATTGTGGAAGTGCAGCATCTCGGCCATTTGGTTCGCCGCAACGATCATCTCTTGGTTATACGCCTTGATGCGCGTCTTGAAGTAGTTGAAGAAGACGACGGCGATAACGGCGATGATAAGACCGGACGCGGTCGT
>JAICWY010000052.1 GCA_025934645.1 Vulcanimicrobiia bacterium | reverse complement strand
TGGAGCGGCATGGCGGGCATATTTGGGTGGAGTCGCAAGCCGGGCGCGGCGCCACATTTTGCTTTACGCTTCGCGACGCGCTGAAGGAGGCACCGGGCCCCGCATGACGCCCTCCGCCGAAACGATCGAAGTGCTGCTGGTGGAAGACAGTCCCGCCGACGCGCGTCTGACGCAAGAGGCGTTCCGCGACGGGAAGATCCGCAACCACCTCACAGTCGTCTCCGATGGCGCAGCCGCGATGAGTTACCTGCGCCGCGAAGCGCCCTATGCCTCGGCGACGCGTCCGGATCTGGTGCTGCTGGATCTGAATCTGCCCAAGGTCGACGGACGCGAAGTGTTGCGGCGCATCAAGAGCGATCCGGCGCTGCAAAGTATTCCGGTAGTGGTCCTCACCACCTCGGAAGCCGAAGAAGACGTGGCCAAAGCGTACGAATATCATGCGAACTGCTACATCCGTAAACCCGTCGACCTGGATAGTTTTCTGCATATCGTTTCGGTGGTCGAAAATTTTTGGCTGACAGTGGTTAAACTGCCGCAGGGTGCGCCGTAACGTGCGCGTGCTCATCGTCGAGGACAGTCCCGCCGACGCGCGGCTCGTCCGTGAGTATCTTTCCGAAAACGGCTCGCAACCGGAGATCCGCATTGCGACTCGTTTAGCGGATGCGCTGGAGATTGCGAACGAAGCAGCGCTCGATGCCATCTTGCTCGACATGTCGCTGCCCGACGCGCACGGCGTCGAGGCCGTGCGCCGCATGCAAGCGGCGGCGCCGCGGGTGCCGATCGTCGTTTTGAGTGGTTTGGAAGACGAAGCGATCGCGGCCGAAGCCGTGGCCGCGGGCGCGCAAGATTATCTGATGAAAAGCCACGTTGATGAAGCCGGCCTGCGCCGCGCGCTCCGCTACGCGATCGAACGTCAACAGCTCTTGGATCGCCTCGCTGCGAGCGAAGCCCGGCTGCAAGACGAAAACGTGCTGCTGCGCAGGCTCACCGACGCGGCGGGGCGCGTTTTTGCAACACTCGACGTCCGCGCGGTGGTCGGGTTGCTGGCCGCCGAAGCGCGCCGCCTGTGGGGCGGCACGGTGAAGACGTATGCCGGCGAACGCCGCCAGCCCGATGCCTTTTTAAACGATGCCTTGGCGGCGCGCCGGCCGGTGCTCGCTGAAGATCGCATGCGCGTCGCGCTGCCCATACCTGGGACGAGCGGGCGGAACGAGTGGCTGCTGGACATTTACAGCGCGGGCGCGCCGTTCGGGGAAAATGACGTCTTCGCGCTGGATCTGCTGCGGCAGTACGTCGGCATCGCGATTCAAAATGTTGCGCTCTTCGGCGAACTGCAATCCCAGCGCGCGAGCGTGATCCAACTCAATCAACTCAAAGACGATCTCATCGCGCTGCTCGCGCACGATTTCAAGGGTCCGCTCACGACGATCATCGGCTTTACGGAGCTGCTTGAAGAGAACGCGCTCGAAGGCGAGGATGCGCAAGGCGCGCTCAAGAGCATACGGCAGTCGGCGGTGCGGCTTGCGAACTTGGCCAACGACACGCTCGCGATGTCGCGGGTCGAACAGGGCGAGCTCAATCTCGAAGTCGATCCGGTAAACGTGGCCCAGATCGTGCAGGACGCGGTCGAAGCGCTCGCGCCGCAGCGCGCCCTCGATTTCGAAGTTGCGGCGAAGGACCCGGTCGTGCGCGGCGATCCGCCGCGTTTGCGCCAGGTCTTCGAGAACATCGTCGGCAACGCGATCAAATACTCGCCGGAAGGAACGCCGGTCAAAGTGCGCGTTAGCGAGACGGATCGCACCGTGCGCATCAGCGTGCAGGACCAAGGCATGGGCATTCCGTCGGACGAGATGCGCTTTTTATTCGAGCGGTTCACGCGCGCCTCGAATGCCAAACGCTCCACGATCAAGGGCACCGGCCTCGGGTTGTATCTCGCAAAGACGCTCGTCGAGCGCCACGGCGGAAACATTCAGGTTCAGAGTACGCTGGGCGAGGGCAGCATGTTCACGATCGTACTTCCGCGCGTCCGCGACGGAATGGGCGGCGTGCTGCGCGTACTCGTCGTGACGTCGGATGAGAATCTGGCCTCGTACGTGCTGCACGAATTGCGATCGCACGGCCTCGCTTCGCGGCGCGATAAGACGCTGACCGCCGCGCTGGAACGGCTCGAGGCCGAAGAGGCGGATCTCATGATTATCGACTGCGACACGATCACATCCGATCTCGCGCAACTCTTCAAACGCGCGCGCCGCGAAAAACCGGGCATCGCCCTTATCGGCATCGGCAGCGGAGACGCCGCACATCCCTCGGATTGGGATGCAACGCTCCCCAATCCATTTCTGGGCTCGGATTTGCAACGCGCGATCCACGAAGCCGGCCGCCGCCACATCCCGGGCGGCGGAGTCGAAGCTTAATACAAACGCAGGTAAGCGCGGTGTTCCCACGCGTGCACTGCGCGGCGGTAGCGTTCGTATTCGGCCAGTTTCGCGTCGCGAAGCGCGTGATAGATGTGATCGCCCAGCGCCGCGCGGATGACCGGATCGCCGTCGAGTTCCACGATCGCTTGACGTAGCGATTTCGGCAGCGTGCCTATGCCGCGCTCGCGGCGATCGTGCTCGCTCAGATCGTACGTCGAACCCACCAGCGGATCGCCCGGCAGCGTGTGCTGCTCGATGCCGTCGGCGAGCGCGCTCACCAAAACCGCAAGCGCCAAATACGGATTGCACGCCGGATCGGGGCTGCGCATCTCGATCTGCTGCGGCGTTTCGTTTGGCGGCACGCGTACGAGCGCGTTCGCGCTGCGCTCCGACCACACGGTGTAGATTGGCGCGTCCCATGCCGCCACCAGCCGCTTGTACGAATTTACCGTTGCGTTGCACACGGCCGTCATTGCCGGCGCGTGTGCGAGCAGTCCGCCGATCCCGTACAGCGTGGTATCTTCGCCGCCGCCGGCAATGAAATTTACGTGCAATCCGCTGCCGGCGCGTTCTTCCAACGGTTTGGGCATGAAGGTAGCTTCCAACCCGTAACGCGCTGCAACGTGTTTGGCGATGGTACGCAATGTCAGCAACGCATCCGCCGCTTCCAGCACGCCGCCGTGCGGAAAATCGATTTCGTGCTGGCCCGGGCCATGCTCGTGATGCGCGCTCGCGACCTCCACGCCCATGCTTTGCAATGCCGAAACGATCGCGCTGCGCGCTTCCTCGCCGCGATCGTTCGCCGAGTAGTCGAAGTACGATCCCACGTCGGGCGTGCTCGTCGATCCGTACTCGCTCTCGTGCGACTCGAATAAATAAAACTCGACTTCCAGCGCCACGCGCGGATCGGCGAGTGCGCCGCGCGTTTCTTCGCACGCGCGTTTGAGCATCGTGCGCGGGCAGCCTTCGAACGGCGAGCCGTCGGGCATGGCGATATCGCAGAGCAGGCGTGCTTCGGCGCTCTCGGGCGTGGACCACGGATACAGCGCAAAGGTCTGCGGATCCGGAACGAGCACCATGTCCAGCTCTTCGCCGCGCACGAAGCCGTCGATCGAGCCGCCGTCGAACGTCACCTTTCCATCGAGCGCCGCTTCGAGCTGGCTGACCGGAATGGAAACATTCTTGCCGACGCCGAGCACGTCGGCGAACGCCAAGCGGATAAACCGCACGTTGCGTTCTTTGGCAAGGCGCAGCACCTCCCGTTTGGTAGCGGGGCGCTTGTAGCCGTCAGGTTGTGAGTGCATCGATTGCTATCGCCATTCTGAGCGTAAGTTGGTCGTGGGGGTCGTCCAGTTTGCAGCCGCTGATCTCGCCTATTTGGCGTAAGCGGTAGAACACGGTGTGGCGGTGCACGTTTAACTCGGCCGCTGCCGTCTTCACGTTCTCACCGACCGAGAAGTACAAGCGCAGCGTGCGCTCGAGTTCGGTTTGGTGTTTCTCGTCGTACGCGCGCAGCGGCGCGAGCGTGCGGCGCGAGAACTCGCGCAAAGCCTGCGCGCCGGCGCCGGAGAGCAAAAGCGGATACGCGCCCAGGTCCTCGTATACGCCGATGCGCCCGGGCCCGTGCAGCCGGCGCGCGATGCTGAGCGCCGCTTGCGCCTGCTGCAGCGATTGCTGCAGCTCCACAAGAGCAACGCGCGTGCCGACGCCGCCGTTCAGATGCGGGTGCGGATGACTTTTGGCAATCGCGCGCGGCAACAGCGATGCGGCCGTGCGCGCATTCGCCGCGTCGATCTCGCGCGGCGCCGGGATGAAGAAGAGCAGCGCGGTTCCGCGTTCCAAGAATCCGCCGTCCGCGTCGCTCGAGCGGAACGCGGCGAGCGCCGCCGTGCGCAGCGCATTACGCTCTTCGCTATGCTCCGATTCGAGCGCGACAGCGACGTAGTGCGATGCCGCAACGATTCCCCGCGCTGCCGCATCGTCACGCGCCGCGGCGGCGTCCGTATGCGCGCGCGTGATGAGCCGTTCCCAGAACGCGCGGCGCCGGCCGGGCTCGCCGGCCGCTTCACGCGAGAGCTCCAGCGCGATCGCACTGGCCGTCAACCGCATCACGCGATCCAGTTCCGCCCCGCCATCGCCGAAAACCCGAAGTTCGCCAAACTTTGAATCGCCTGATGCGATGGGCACCGTACGCGCCTCGCCATGGGTACTGCGGCCTACGGCGGCTAAGCGTTTTGACTCGATGCCCTCGACGACCACGGCGACCCCCGTGCTCGCAGCCAAATGCTCGGCCAGCGCTTGCGGGCCGCCGCCGGCGGCGGCGATGCGCGCGAGGTCCTCGGCGAACGCCACCAGCTCGTCTGCAGTCATCGGGCCACAATTCGGCGAATGCACTCGGGAAATCCGTTATGGACACACGGCTGCCGCCGGCGGATCTGCCGGCCTCTCTGTTCCATGAAAACCCGGACGCTATCGCATTTTACGACCGGGACGGAATGTTTGTGTCGTGCAACGACGCCGCGCTAAAACTCAGTGGATGCAGCCGCGAGCAATTCGAGGGAACGCGCTACACGGATCGTATGCTCGTGCCGGAGCATCCGCGGATCGAAGATGCTTTTCAGAGCGCCCTGGAAGGCGGCACCGATCGCTTCGAGAGCAGCATCCGTCAAAATTCCGGTGTTATCGTACCGGTGGTCGTGTACGTCTTTCCTGCGCGGGCGGACGGTTCTATTACCGGCGTTTTCGTGCAAGCGCGCGATATGGCCGCACTGCGTTCCGCGGAGCTGTATCATCCCGACGGCATTGCCGCTTTGAACCGGGACGGCACGATCTCGCGCGTCAATCCTGCGCTTGAATCCGCGACGGGGCGGTTTGGCGATCAACTCATCGGACGCGCCTGGACCGACGTGCTCGCGCCGGAGTGCCGGCGCGCCGCGGAAGAAGGCGTTCGGAACGCGCATCGCGGCGAAGCCGTCGAACTCGAAGCGTATTTGCTCGATCGCGCAGGCAACCGCATTGAAGTCGTGATTAATCTGGTGCCTCTGCGCGCCGGCGAGCGTATCGAAGGTGCGTATGCCATCGCGCGCGACGTTAGCGCGCAGCGGGCGGCCGAGCATGCGATGGCGCTGCAGGGCGAGCGCATCCGCCAACTGTATTTGGCGGCCGCCGCGCGCGGGCAATCGCTGGACGAGCAGATTGAAAATACGCTCGCGCTGGGATGCCGCCTATTCGATTTCGACTATGGCTACGTCACGCGCTTCAAAGATTCCGCGGTCGTTATTCAAAGCGCGGCCGGCGAAGGAGCGGGCGTGCGCGCCGGCATGCTCTTTCCCAAGCGCAACGCGCTCTCGCGTTTGGTCGAGGGTGAACGGCAGAGCGTCTTCATTCCCGATCTGGATGAGCCGCCGTGGAATACCGATCCCGCTCGCTATTCCGCGCCTTGGCGTTCGTATTACGCGGCGAAGCTGGTCGTTAACGGCAACGATTATGGCGCGCTCGTCTTCGCGGGGCGTTTGCCGCACCACGGCGGACTCGAGCAACTGGATCGCGATCTGCTCGAGATGATGGCGCTTTTTGTCTCGGCCGCCATCGAGCGTTCGGAGCGCGCAGAGCGCATCGAGCAACTCGCGTTCTACGACGCGCTTACCGGTTTGCCGAACCGCGCGCTCTTCGCGGATCGCATGGACCAGGCGCTCACTGCGGCAAAGCGGTACAACCGCGGATTTGCCGTGATGTACTCCGATCTCGACGCATTCAAAGAGATCAACGATCGCTACGGCCATCCCGCCGGCGATCTGCTGTTGCGATCCGTGGCCGAGCGCCTGATGGCAATCTGCCGCGCGAGCGACACGATAGCGCGCTTCGGCGGCGATGAATTTGTGGTTCTGCAACCGGTGGTAAACGGCGCCGCCGATGCGGCCGATTTGGCCGGCAAGATCGTCGAGGGCATGCAGCGGCCGTTTACGATCAACGGCAACACTTGCGTCGCGCATACCAGCATCGGCATCGCGCTCTTTCCTAAAGACGGCGTGACGGCGGAAGATTTGATGGAGCACGCCGATCGCGCGCTCTACCGTGCGAAGCGCGCCGGGCGAAACCGCTGGCAGTTCTTCGCGGAATCAGATATCGCGCGGTAGTTCTAGACGATCTTCAAAACGTAGAAAATAGAGAGCGCGCCGACGATGACAACCGTTGCCCACGCGATCGCATTTCCGGTTGCCGAATTCGTGTAGTTTCCCATCACGCTTCGTTTATTCACTATTATAAGCATTAGTACGAGCTCGGCGGGAAGCAATATGCCTTGGAGCACCTGCGCGTAGATCGTGAATTGCAGATACGGAATGCCGGGAATCAGCACGATTGCGGCGCCGATGATCAGCGCGATGCCGAAGAGCGTAAAAAAGACCGGTGCTTCGCTGAATTTGCGATCGACGGCCGCTTCGAACCCAAGCGCTTCGCAAATGACGTAACTCGTCGAAAGCGGCAGCACCGTTGCCGTAAACAATCCGGCGTTCAAAATGCCCAGCGCGAACAGGGCGGCCGCAAACGGTCCCGCAAGCGGTTTGAGCGCCACCGCAAAATCCGCTGCGGAGGAGGGCGCAAGGTGCGCGCCGTGCTCGTTCGCTACGAAAATGGTCGCCGCATTTGCGATGATCATAAACCCGGCCAGAGCGATCGCAAGAATGGATCCGTTCACGACGTCGGCGCGCGCAAGCCCCAGCTCTTCCTCCCGGGTGCCTTTCTCGACGACTGCCGACTGCAGAAAGAACTGCATGTACGGCGAGATCGTTGTGCCGATGAGACCGACGACCATCATTACGTATACGGTGTTGTGAAAATCGAGAGATGGCACGAACGTGCCTGCGGCTACGTGGCCCCAATTGGGATGCGCGAGCACGGCGGATACGATATACGTTAGGTAAATCAGCGAGAATACCACGAACGTGCGCTCGACGGTCTTGTTGTTCATGCGCAAGATAAACGCAAAGACGACTACGAGGGCGATCGGCACGGTGATATACCGCGAGACGTGGAAGATCTCCGATGCCGTCGCGATGCCGACGAACTCCGTCGCCGTAATGCCGATGTTGATGGCAAAGAGCGCGGCCATCGCGATGAACGAAATGCGTACGCCGAAATTCTCGCGGATGAGCGAGGCGAGGCCTTTGCCCGTGACGCTTCCCATGCGCGTGGCCATCTCTTGCACGACGATGAGCGCAACGGCGAGCGGAATGAGGACCCACAGAATGCGGTATCCGAACTGCGCGCCGGCTTGCGAATAGACCGCGATGCCGCCGACGTCGTTTCCCGCGGATGCGGTCACGAAGCCGGGGCCTAAGACGGACAGCAGAATCAGGAGCGAACGCCAACGGTTTCGCTTGCGGACGGTTGCCACGGCGCCGGTTACCCGCTCGCCGCAGCGCGTTGCGTATGTCGCCGCGCCGTAATGCGCGGCAGTTCTTTCGCGAGATCCGAGGGCATGATGGCGTCGATCGCATCGTCGACCGTCACGATGCCGAGCATTTTGCCCTGGTCGTCGACCACCGGCACGGCGAGAAGATCGTAGCGCGCGATCGTCGCCGCGACGTCGCGCGATTCCATGTCGGGCGGCACGGTTACGACGTCAGAGAGCATGATGCGCTCGATGCCCGCGTCCGGCTGCGCGAGAAGAAGCGCGCGCAGCGTAAGCACGCCGAGCAGGCGGTCTTGCTTGTCGAGCACGTAGAGATAGTAAATGAACTCGGACTCCGGCGCGATCTCTCGAATCTTGCGGATGGTCTGCTCGGCGGTGCGGTGCGGATAGATCCACGTGTAGTCGGTGGTCATCAAACCGCCGGCCGTGTCTTCTTCGTACTTCACCAGCTCGCGCAGCTCGCCGGCGGTATATTCGTTCATCTCGGCGAGCAGTTGAGCTTGCTGCTCTTCGGGCAGATCGCCGAGCAAATCCGCGGCGTCGTCCGAATCCATCTCCTCGATGATGTCGGCCGCGCGCTCCGTGCCGATGTCGTCGATGATGGAACGCTGCGTATCCGCATCCAAATGCTCGAGCGCGTCGGCTGCCGTCTCGTCGTCGAGTTGGTGAATGACGGCGGCGGCTTCGCGCGCGGAGAGATCGCTGATGATCTCCGCGAGCTCGCTGGGATGCATGCGCGAGAGTTTCGACTCTTTGACCGCAAGGGTGACGTGCGAGGGATTCGTCTCGCGGATCGGCGCGACGGAGTTCCACGCGATCATCGTGCGCGGCACGCTCCGGTAGATCCACGGCGTGAAGCGCTTGCCGAACGATTTCAAGCCCAAGCGCCGCAACAAGCCGCTCACGCCTACGTCGGCGGCGACCAGACGCAGCTTGCCGCCCGTGTTCGCGAGTTCGATGTCGTTGATGCGCACGACTTTGCGGCCGTCCACGTCGACGATCTGCTTGTCCAGCAGATCGGAGACCAGATACAGCGCGTCTTCATCGCGGGGCGCCGGGATTTTCGGCGCGACGCTGAGCGCCACGGCGCCGCCGGCGTCGACGTCCGCGATCGTATCCATGGGCGCAAAACGCGCGCCTTGCGCGGTCTTGATCACCAGCCCGTCGATCTCGGGAAACGTATTCTCGGGCTTGTTCACCAAAAAATCCGAGACTTTCCCGATGGGCAAGCCATTGATCGTGGCTCGGCGCCCGACCAGTTCGGAGACGAAGCCTTCTTGGAACGCCATATCGCTACTCACCCCCTCTCGCAAAAATAAAAAACCAGTCCCGCGAGGCGGCGACCGGTCGTGGCGGTGTGGTAACGCAAAGCGTTGCTATACCCCAGTCGCGATTGCTTTGGCACCACGCATCGTGACCCCACGCTCGGCGGAGGGAGCCGCGTTAGACATCGCCTTGTCTCGGCGCAGTCTGGTCTACCCGCTTGGCGTCTCTCGACGTTTCGGGGCAGCGGCTTGTGTATCGCGTGGACGCCTCACCTAGCGAGGTATCCTTCTTTAGTATAGGGGCTTACGTCAAGCCCGAGGCGGGGCGGGTTAGATCAGGCCGCGCAGGCTGGGGGTCGCGCCGCCGACGAGTTGGATCACCAACTGCGCGTTCGATTGCATCTGCGCCAGTACGCTTAGACCGATTTTTGAGAGAATCTCGTCTTTGGTGAACGCCGTCATGGCCTGCCCCATGTTCACATCGCGGATCGCGCTTTCACTCGCGATCTGGTTCACGACGTCGGTGGATGCATCCGAGGCGTCCGATTGCAGCGCGATCGATTGCGCGCCGAGTTGTGCGCGGACCTGGTTCACCGCGTCCATGGCGTTTTGGACCTGCAGTTCGGCATAATCGGCGGCGTAGTGGTTGCCGTCGGTTCCGTTGGGATTATTGTTGAAGTCGACCGTGTCGGTCGAGAGCACGCTGATGCCGCTCAGACCAAGGACGCTCGTATTGATCGCCGGCAGCGCGACGCTAACTGTCTGTCCTTCGCTTCCGCCTGAATTAATTTCCAGCGGCTGTCCGCTCGGCGGAGCGGGAGCGCCGAAGGCCGGATTGATCACGAGAAACGTGATCGCGGAGCCCACGTCGGCTTGCGTCAGATTCGCAATTGTATAGTTCTGCAGCATGACGCCGCCGCCGGAAGGCGTCGGGGTCGACACGCCGCCGATCTGACCGGAGTTGACCGGAATCTCCGCGGTGTCTTTCATCTCGCTGGTCGAAGCAAAGGCGCCGCCTGCAGTGCTGTATGCGGTGAGCTGCAGAATGTCGCTGTCCGTCACGCTGTCGTAGCCGACCACGCGGAATTCCATCAGCTCGGGAACCGACGTGAGCGGCCCGATGCCGTTTTGCTGAACCAACAGGCCGGGCGTGCCCAGACCGTCCGCGTTCGAGACCGTTGGGCTCGAGTTCGTGCCGTCGGGGTTGCCCTCGGAATTCACTTGCACGATCTGCGCCTGAACCGGATACGGATCGTACGCGCTCAAATGTCCGTCGAAGAGCGAGATGCCGTTGAACTTCGCATCGCCGGCGATCTTGTTGATCTCTTGGAGCAACGAATCGATCTCGTGCTGGATCGACTGCAACTGCGCGTCCGAGTTGACATCTGAATGTGCCTCGATCACGAGCTGATGCACGCGCGAGAGCACGTCTTCGACGATCGAAAGCGCGGAGTCGGCGACGCTCAGGAGATTTGTCGCGCTTTGAACGTTTTGAATGCCTTGCTGGAGACCTAAGACGCGTGTGTGGATCGTCTCGCTGATCGCGAGGCCGCTGGGGTCATCAACAGCAGAATTCACGCGAAGGCCGGTGGCCAACGCGCGTA
Source organism: Vulcanimicrobiia bacterium (assembly GCA_025934645.1). Classification (GTDB taxonomy): domain Bacteria; phylum Vulcanimicrobiota; class Vulcanimicrobiia; order Vulcanimicrobiales; family Vulcanimicrobiaceae; genus JAICWY01. Next base: position 4,596 of record JAICWY010000052.1, on the reverse strand, counting down.
CTTGTTGTCGTTCGTCAAATTGGGTGCGATTCAGGTTGAGCTCTACCTGTCCCGCGCTCCCCAGCACATCCATGAAGAGAGACCGTTTCCTCCGTGAAACCTTCCCTAGTGATCCTGATATCGGCAGCAACCCGAAAAATTTGCGTGAACGGCCGCAACTTCTCTTAAGGCTTTAGGCCCGGTCTCCGAAACACGTAGAGGGCACCCAGTAAATGAACGCGCGCAAGAAGACGCGGCGGCTGGCTTTCGGCCTGCGTGCCGCTGGATTGGCATTGATGGCGGCGTCGGCAACGGCGGCGCTGCTTGGCCATGGCGCGGGAAGGGCGCTCGCGGATCCGGCCGAGACCGTGCGCCGCATGGTGGCGCAGGTCATGCCCGTGCCCGGCTTGGGCACGCCGCTGCCCGAAGCGTCCGCCACCGCCGTACCGAGTGTGAGTCCCAGCGCAAAGCCGTCGCCGGCGGCCGCTCCGACCGCGACGCCCAAACCGTCGCTCGCGCGCGGCGGCCCGATCACGTTCTCGCTCAGCGGCAATTTGACGTTCGGCGAGCGCAGCTTCCTTAGTACTCGCGGCGACGGCTCGACGCCGGGCGGCGTCCTGACCTCCGGCCAGACCCAGGCGAGCAACAACGTCGGCCTGCTCGTGCAGATGCAGCGCCGCACCGGCGCGACGACGCTGAATTTCGGCGTGCCGCTAGGCGTCTCGTCATCGCAGCGGGCGACGTTCGGCCAACTGCAGGCCGGCTACTATACGCCGCATTTCGGCATTCAATACATGCCGCAGCCGCTCTCGGAACTGGGAGCGGTCCCGATCGGCTCCACACTCGCGGGCTTCTCGCTGTTGTTGCCGCTGCACGGCGGCGACGTAAGTTTGTACCAGGGCGACGGCGTGGTGGATCAAAACGACGGCGCCCGCGTCTACGGCGTGCGCGCGCGCTCGCTGCTCGGCCATGACTTGATCGAACTTGGCGCTGTCCGCGCGGCACGCGAAGACGGTACTGCGCGCATCGATTCGTTGCTCGCGGGCTTCGCGATCGCGAACGGCGACTTGAATCAGATATTCGAAGGCTCGCTGCAGCGCCGTCACGAGGACGGCCTTGCCGACACCAAGTCAAACGCGTATCAGTACCGCTTGGATTACGGCAGCAGCACCGTGTACTCCACATTCTCGCTGCGCCGCATCTCCGACGGATTCACCAGCGTCGGAAACGGCACGATTCCCGCGGATGGCCAAGTGACGGGCGGTTTCCGCACGGGTCCTGTTTCCATCGAGGAAATGTTCGAGAGTTCCGGCACCGGTGATCAGTCCCAGCACTCGCGGCAAGGCACGTTTTCGGTCTTCGAACAGATCGGGCGCAATCACGCTGTGGGCACGATGTGGACGCTGTCGGAGGGCCGTACCGAGAACGCGTACGGTACGGCGTGGCTGGGATCCGCCGGCACGCAAATTCAAACAAGTTTCGGCGATACGAGCGCGCTGCTCGGCATGCAGGCTTCGCGTTCGACGTCCAGCTCGACCGGCGATTTAGGAACGTTCACCTATCAAGGCATGTTCCAAAAGCCGTTCGGCAGTTATCTCGCGCAGTTGCAGTATCAGCATTCGCGGCAGATTGGCGGCGGCACGTTCACCGCGATGGGACAGACGAATTTCTCGGTGACGCGCGAGTTCGGGCTGACGGCCGTCACGCTCTCTGATAGCATAACGCGCACGAAATCGACGACGGCGGACAGCATGCAAACTGCGCCGCTCGTCACGCTGGCGCGGCGGCTCTCGCCCGCGCTCACGCTGGCGCTCACATACGGATTGCAAACGACGCGCGATGCGCTCAATCCGGGATCCAACGGGCGCTCGCGCATCTTCAACATTCAAATGACGGCGCCGTTCGCGATCGGCAGCGGGCTCGTGCAAGGGCGCGCTAATCCCAATCTGCCGGCGACGATCGCGGGCAGCGTGATTAACGACGTCGGCGATCAGGGCCCGTTCGCCTCGACCGTGAGCAACGGCGTCGGCAACGTCATGGTCGTGCTGGACAACTCGCAAGTGCAGCGCACCGATCTCTCCGGCCGGTTCCAATTCAATTTCGTGCAACCGGGCCATCACACCGTGCAGATCCAACTCTCATCGCTGCCGCGCGGCGTCACGCCGGATCAGCCGATTGCGAGCATCGACGTGCAAGGCGGCCAGCAAGGGCAGATCTTTTTCCGCATCGGCAGCTACGGCGGCGTGCAAGGTCACGTGATGGGACGCGACTCTACCGGCGCGCCTATCCCGATCGGTGGCGTCGTCCTGAGCATCGACAAGAGTGCGCTCATTGCGACTACGGACGCGCAAGGCGTGTACGGTTTCGGCCGTCTTGCCGCCGGCACGCACATCGTGAGCGTCCAAACAGAATCGCTGCCTGCGGCCGCGTCGATTCCCGCTGCATCGCTCAATCAAAAAGTCGTCGTGCGCGACGGTGAAATCGAGACACTCGATTTTCTCGCAAGCCCGTTGGGATCGATTGCCGGAACCGTGGTGTTCGATTCGGCGCTCGCACCCGATCACGCCGGTCCGGTGATGAACGCGTACGTCGTCGCCGAACCCGGCGACTATGCCGCGATCACCAACGACGACGGCTCGTTTCTGCTCGATAATCTTCCGTCGGGCACGTACAGTTTAGATATCGATCCGGAGACGGTGCCTGCGGATACGGGCAGCAGCGGCGCGCAGACGGTAACGCTCGGCGGTGAGGGACACGTCGACGGCATTCAATTCGTCGTGGGACGCAAACAGAAGAGCGTTGTCTTCTCGCTCAAGTCGATGGACAGCGCGCAAGCGGCCAACATGGACCTTCAAGAGAGCGTGTTGCCGCCGGGCGGCGCGACGGAAGTTGCGGTCGATGCCGGCGCGCATGCGAAGTCGGTGAACGTCACGGCCTTTAACCAGACGTTACATTTGGCCTACGACAAGCGTCGCAATAAGTGGGTCGGCATTCTGGTAGTTCCGATAGGAACGCCGCCGGGCAGCACCTCGATTCTCGCAGACGTAAACGGTCCGCAAAAGGCTGCCGCTTCCGCAGATCTCAAAGTCGATCCGTCCGTGCCTGTCGCGTCGTTTACACTTACGCCGCGGCGTCCCGCGCGCGGTCAATACGTCACGGTGAAAGCGCGCTTTCTCGCAGACGTGCATCCCGGAGATCGCATTCGCTGGTACGACGGTCAGGTCACCAAACTCGCAGAGCCGCTCACGGGCCGCGTGTACGAGTTCACTGTAAAGATATCTGTACAGCCTATGCGCGGTCTATTACTAACCAGGCAAGGGCAGCTGCCGATAATCCTCAGGTAACGCTTTTCGCATTCATGCCATGGATGGCAGTAGAGATTGCGCATTGTGAAAGGATCGAACGTGAAAAAGCTCATATCCCTCGCGGCTCTCGCCGCTATGGCCTGTGCGACGGCATTACCTGCAGGCGCCGTTACGCAAACGGGCAGCGTCACCGTGAAATGGAATGTCTCGGTTTCGGCTTCCCTCGCACTCGCCACCGACTACGGTGCGACGGGCGCGCAAGGCGGCAACGGTGTTCCAGCCATTCTGCTTAGCACGGGGCCCGGCGGCACCGGCGAAGCGTGCACGGGTCCGGCTGCGGCCCCGTCGGCGGGTCCTCCGCCGGTTGTCGACTTCGGCACGATCACGCCGGATAGCGGCCTCGCCAAAAATACCAACTGTTTGTATAAAAACGCTGTCGACGCGCAAGTGACCACGAACTCTTCCAGCTGGTCGCTGGGTGAGTACGAGGCGGCTGCGCTCCCCACCGGCGCGACACTGTGCGCGTATCCGAACAACTTCGCCTCGTTCCCGGTGTCGATCGCCGCTGCCGGTACGGCTCCGGCCACGCAAAGCGCGCGTGCGACGTATACGGATAACACGTCGTGCGCCGCGTCTGCCGCGACGCTCGGAACGACCGCCTCGAGCGTGAATCTCGTGAGCGCGTCGGCTCAGTCGTTCACCGTTTCGCCCGCGCACATCGGCGAAGACATGGCGCTCCTGTTGACGCCTGCCGCCTCTACCGGCGCGCAGACCGTCACCGTGACGTACTCGCTCGTCGCGAACTAACGGCCACTTCTTAACCGGAAAATGCCCGTCCGCTGCGGGGCTCGAATGCGCTCCGCAGCGAACAGGACGCCAGCAGTATGAAGAAGATGCGCGCTCTTACAATCGCCGCGGCACTTGGCGTTATGGTCCTCGGACTCACGACGCCGGCGCCGGCCGATCTCGGCCTCGACGTCTCGCCCGCGAAATTCGAACTTTCGATGAAACCGGGCGGCACGTACAACGTTCCGATCACCGTGCACAACGGCGGTGTCGAGGCGACGCATATTCAGGTAACGCTGGTTGACTTCGGCGTCGCTCAAAACGGCGATTACCAAATCGAACGGGTCGGCAGCAAACCGAATTCCTTGATGAAGTTTGCATCGATCAATCCTCGAGAATTCGATCTCCCCGGCGGTACCGCGCAGCAGGTCCGGCTTTCGTTAGCGTTACCGAACAGCTCGAATCTGAGCGGCGAATACGCCGGGATCGCATTCTTTCAAACGCGTGCGACGCGTCACCAGGGCGC
>JAICWY010000020.1 GCA_025934645.1 Vulcanimicrobiia bacterium | reverse complement strand
GCCGGAACTCTGGAAACGTTACGGCGAGGCCGGCGTACAGCGGTGTAAGGAAGACGCGTCATATCTTCTCTCCTTTTTATCGGAGGCGCTGCGCGCGTCGGACGCGGGCCTCTTTGTCGCATACCTGCGCTGGGCCGCGGTTTTGCTTGAGTCGCGCAATATCGGCCGCGAGCATCTCCTTACGAATCTGCGCTTAGCCGCGCCGCTGGTTGCACGCCGCCTCTCGGACGGGGAAGCCACGAAAGCAGCAGATTTTTTGCAGGCCGGCATTGACGCGCTTACGCAGGGAGAAATCTCCGCGCAGCCGTCGCACCTGGATGGCGATGCGCCAATCGACGAGCTCGCTCGAACCTATCTTGCGGCGCTTCTGCGCATGGATCGCTCCTCGGCGTATTCACTCGTCATCCGCGCACTTGACGAAGGCGTAAGCATCCGCGATCTGTACCTCGGCGTCTTTGAACGCGTTCAATACGAAATCGGCAGATTGTGGCAAACGAATGCCATTAGCGTCGGCCAGGAACATTACTGTACCGCAGCCACGCAAAGCATTATCGCGCGGCTATATGACTATCTCACGGTTGCTGCGCCATGCAATAAATGCGTAGTAGCAATATGCGTTTCGGGCGAGCTGCACGAGATCGGGCTTCGAATCGTCTGCGACTTCCTGGAAATGGAAGGCTGGAGCTCTATTTACGTCGGCGCGAATACCCCGGCTGCCGATATCATTCGCTTAATAGTTCGTGAAAAAGCCGACGTACTCGCAATCTCCGCGACGATGACGTTTCACGTGCAACGCGTGCGTGAAATCATCGATGCGGTTCGCAAATCGATGCTGCCGGTAAAAATTATCGTTGGCGGGCTCCCGTTTCGCATGAGTCCCGATCTCTGGAAGAACATCGGCGCCGACGGTTTTGCACGGAACGCGGCCGAATTGCCCGACTTGATGTCGCGGCTTGGAGCCTGATATGCAAGCCCTGGCGTGCCGCGAGAACTTCGTTTGCTTTTACGACCGTGCCGGCCGTCCGGTACGATTACTGTCGTTGGGCCACGCGCGAAAGGACGCGCGCACAACAACCTTTTTCGAATTGTTTGACGGTCTCTCGCGCGCAAAGGCAGCCGCCTTCTGGGAAAACATTCTTATACGAGCGGCGGCATTCGACTGGAGCCTGCATCTTCAGTCTGATGGCGAAGAACCCAAGCCGGTTCGCTTGTGCGGCGTAATCGCTGGAGACGATGTTCTTATCGTGGCGGTGCCGGGCTCCGTGGCGTCGCCGCGCGAGGAAAGTTACGACAGCCTCAGCGGCATCATCAACGAGCTCAGCGTCGCCCACCGTCAGGCGGCGCAAAACGCGAAGATGCTGCGCACCGCCGTAGAGGCCGAACGCCGCAGTTTAGATGAAGCGCACGTCAGTCAGTCGCGCTTGCGGTTTTTGGCGCGTTCGGCCACTGCGTGTGCGCAAAATATCGGGGACGTTGAAGCATTAATACGTGAGGCGTTAACAGAGGCTATTCCGGTCCTTGGAAACTATGCCGGCATCGAGTTCCGCGGTGCGTTGAGCGCGCCGATCGCGAGGGTATTCCATCTCGCCGGAGACGGCGGCGTGGTATCGTTGCGGCGCAAAACCGAAACGGTGAGTGCGGACATCGCCGAACGCACGAACCGCACGATTTCCGTACCGCTGCATCTGCGAAACGATCGCTTGGGCGAGATTTGTTTCGGCCGCGATGAAATACCGTACGGTGACGATGAGCGTGCCCTAGCGGAGCAATTTTCGAATATTGTTTCGGTCGCACTCGATAACGCGATACGGTACCAGGCAGAGCGGTCGGTATCTGAGCAATTGCAGCGCGCTGCGCTTCCCGAAACCTTGCCCTCATCGGCGTTGTTCGAGCTCGGGGCAACGTACATTGTCAGCTCTGAAGGGCCGCGTTTCATCGGCGGCGATTGGTACGATGCCTTTGTGTTGCGCGACGATGAAGTCGAAGTATCAATCGGCGACGTCACAGGTCACGGACTACAGGCTGCAACGACGATGGCGAAAATTCGCGCTGCCGTCCGCGTCGCAGGGCTCAATAGTCCGGACCCCGTTGAAGTGCTATCCCGCCTCCACCATTTCTTGGCATATGAGAACGACCTAGCTACGGCAATATACGCTCGCTTTAATGCGACGAAACTCGAGCTCTTATACGCCATCGCGGGACATCCGCCGCCCGTACTCGTACGCAACGGCACGGCCACACTATTGGATTGGGGCGGAACGCCGCTCGGCCTCGACATCGCCGGAGCGAGCGGACCTCAGTTGCGCAGTGCCGCATTACAGCATGGCGACCGCGTCATCTTTTACACCGACGGCCTGGTAGAAGCGACCCGCAATTTCGACGACGGCTTGACGCGGTTGATTACTGCAGCGGCGAAATGCGGCGTGGCCGGCCAAAGCGCGCAAATGAGCGTGAGCAGATTGGTAGAGCTCGTGCTGGAAGGCTCCGATCCGCTCGACGATATTGCCGTCCTTCAGGTGCATGTGCAGTGAATAGTTCGCCGCTTTTTGTTGCGCTCAGCAAGTTCGAGGTTCGAACCGAGGAAATGGCTGAAGCCGTTCGGCAAGCATTCGTTGAGCGGCCGCATTTGGTAGAGCAGGCCGACGGATTCGTTCGGCTGGACGTCATCCGGCCGGAAGAAAATCTGCGCGAAATGTGGCTGCTGACCTACTGGCGCGATCGCGAGGCGTATTGTGCCTGGCATAAGAGCCACCAATACCATGACTCTCACGCCGGCATTCCATCCGGGCTGAAGTTGCTTGCGTCCTCCACGCAGCTTCGCTTTTTCGAACACGTCGCGTCGTAGAAATACGGAAAATCCCTAATGTCCGGGGGCCGGCTCCCGGATAGGATAGTGGCATGGCTATGCTTGCAGCCGGACGCCGGGGACTTTACCGGTACGCGGGAGACCGCGTGCTAGACTGCTATGCCCGGCGTTGCGGGCTGCCCTCGGGGATCGGGCGTCTCTGCCTGCTGGACGACCAAATGCTGGCGAAGGTGGTCGAAACGGTCGGGATTCCGGCGAAGTCGGCTGTCCTGGATATCGGGTGTGGGCGAGGATTTTTGGGACGCTGGCTTCTTTGGAATTCGTTGAGCTGCAGGTACGTCGGCGTGGACTCCGCTGCCGCCGCCGTTCCGGCCGAAGGGCCGAAATTCGAACGCGTTTTCGCCCTTGAAGCGCCCATCATCCCGGTCGCGCTTGCCAAATGCATCGCGCAGAACCTGGCGCCCGGCGGGCAGTACGTCGTTACGCTCGCATCGTTCGACGACACGCACCCGGAAAAAGTGTCGCGCTCTTGCGCGCGCCTGCAACGGCAGGGCGCGAGCGTTAGCGTCGCCGATCTCACGCAGCAGGTGCGCGAATTTGCAGCAACGCTGTATTCGGCGATGTTGATGGGCCGGTGGGACGCGCCGGTAAAAGCCCACGTCCTAAACGAGGCCGCGCGAATGCTGCATGCCGTCGAGGCCGGCGCCTTCAATTACACGCTGCTCACCGGAACGGTGTAAGCGGCGCCGATAACAACGCCGATGACCGGCGTGAAAGCGAGCCGTCTACGAGCGTGCGTTCCAGTGACGGCGCGATGACGCGCGCGACGCTTATTCCCGGCGCGTTCGCCGGACTTAAGTCCACATAGGGCACGCACCGCTCGCCAAAACCTCGCAGCACGTCGAGAATCATCGCAACTTCCTGTTCGAGACCGGCACCCGAGCGATCCGGCAAGTCATCGAAAGCGATAGGCTGCGCAGGCCCATCGAAATACCAGCGTCCCGTGGGAAATGCCGCAGGCCGGCTGCCATGTTCGAAACCGGTAACGGCCGCACTCGCATGGCGCAGATCTTCCCGCGCGCCCGAAATATCGCCGAGCCGCACCTGCGCAGCCTCGGTAATCGCGCGCGCCGCCGCATGAAGCGGCGACCACGAACAGCCCATGCCAAGGTGATAGAACATTCCGCCGCCGCCCGAATCCACGATGCATGCGAGCATCGCAACGGGCCATTTACCGTGCGCATAACACAGTAAGCGCAGCCCCAAGCCGGCACGCCGGATCTGTTCGGCCAGTTCGCCGATAACCGGAGTCTGCTGCGTCATGATGATTTCATTTGCGATTGCATCATCCGGCCGATCCGAAAGGTCGCCGGTGCGCGCGCGCAATGAGCGTGGCCACATGTGCGCAAGGACGTGCACGCGCGACCACAGATGCCGCTCGCACAGTTCGAGCAGCGCGTGCAAAACCGCTTCGGTCGCATTGTTGCCCGAGGCAAGACCATTGGTTGAGACGCGCGCGAAATGCAGCGGACCGGTTCGCGGGCACTGCACCACTCCGAGCGGTACCGCGATCTGCTCGCCGCTCAGCAGATCGACGCCCGTTACGCATTCGATCTCCGCTTCGTTCGGGCCGATCCACCCAAGCGCCGGGAGATCGAGGTATGCGCGTATTTCATCGACGGATGCGGAAAAGCGCTCGAGTTCGCAACGCGCGCAGATCTGGCGCTCCAGCGCCTCCATCAACCCGCTGACGACCGCATGTGCTTTGGTTAGTCCTTTACCGTTATACACGCCGATCGCATCCGGCGAGCTCGGAACGATCACGTTGATGACCGGGATGCCGACGCGGTCCAAATGCGTTGTTTCGGCGACTCGCGTGATGCCGTACCGCGCCTGTACCGCACCGGCATGCGCCAGAGTCACTTCAAGCGGAACGGCCCGGCGAAGCAGGTCGGCTCGGGATAACGCGGGTAATTCGTCCACTCATCTTCTTCGTTCGTTTCTATGAGGACCGCTTCCTGAGAAACCTTTGGGCAGCCGACGGCTCCGGGCTCTTTGGCCGGGATCGAGAGTTGGCGCTGGCCTATAAAGCGCTCGAGAGATCCGAAGGCACGTCGGTGCCGGCGGTTTTGCGCATCGCCGGCGAACCCGGTATCGGGAAGACGGCTTTTTTAGAGCATCTCGTTGAGGAGATGGCGCGCCGCGGGTGGTTGACGATCGCCACCGGGTGCCATGAGATCCAGCGCCATACGCCGTTTGTCACGGCGAACCGCCTCGTCTTAGCCGCGCTTCGATCGCTCGGCAACGACGGCGCGCGGTACACCAGCGGACTCGAGAGCGGCCTCGCCATGCTCGATTCCAAAATTGCGCTGCTTTTCGATAAGCCGGCGCCCGCGGCCATCGACAAGAATCGCTATCAAGAGATTTTTCTTCGTTTCTTCGATGGAATAGGAACGGATCACAAGATTCTGATTGCGTGTGACGACGCGCAATGGATCGATGCGGAATCCCTGGACGTGTTAAACGCATTCGCTGCGAATGCCGCGACGAGTTCCGTGGCGCTGATCTTTGCCGAGCGGCTCGATGCAGGCGCGCAGTCCCCCGCGCATTCGGGGACGATCGTTCTGGAACGGTTCGATCCCGAGCAATCCGAGGCGTTCGCGCTATCGCGTTACCCGCAGCTCGATGCAATATCGCTGGAAACGCTCGTCCACCATGGAAACGGGAATGCGTTCGATATTCTAACGCTGTGTGAAGAACTTGCCGCCGGCTCCGCCGGAGTATCCGAGACGGCGGGTGACAACCGCGTTCGCAACGTGATCGCCAATCGCGTCCTTTCACTGCAGTCCGACGAACGCGAGTTCTTGCAATTGTGTTCGCTTCTCGGCGATCCGATCGAATATCGCATGCTCTTCGCGCTCTACACGCCGAGCGAAGTGGCAATGCTGGTGAGCGGAAGCGCCCGGCCATATCTCATGCCGGAAGGGCCGGCACTGCGCTTCCGGCATTCTTTGGTAGCCGAAGCCATCTTGACCACCGTTACGTTCGACGTACCGCTGCGCCGACGCATTATAGCGGCCTTGCAAAGCCTCACGGAACCAACCCTTGCCGACCTGGATCGTCTCGCGGCGCATGCATTGGCGGCCGGCGACAAGCAATTGGCCCTGGACACGCTGTACGATTTGAGCAGCCGCGCCTTTACAGCGCGGTCTTGGACCGCAGCGATTAACGCGTGCGAACGCGCCCTAGCAATTTCGGAGATCGACAGCCGCCATTTCGTGCAATTCTATACGCAATACACAATGGCGCTGCGATCGGATAGCCGGGATGAATTAGCGTCCAACGTTCTGGCTTCAGCGCTTACCAAAGCGCGGACTTCCGGCATCACGCAAGGCGTTGGCGCTTTATTGTCAATGCTCATGGCGTCGTTTCTGGCGCGCGCGCAATACCGTGAGGCGATCGACGCGTACGAGACGTTTTACCCGACGCTGCAAAGCGACGCGGATCGCGCGGACGCAATCGTATTGGCCATGAACACGACCGCCATGGCGTTCGACGATGCGGCGTTTGAGGCGGAACGGAAAAAATTGCCGTCCGTTGATTCCGGCCTATCGAACTACGGACGCGCGGGATTGCACGGCGCGATGGCGTTCTATCATTCCGCGCACGGCGAGTTCGATCAGGCAATCGCCGAAATCGAAAAAGCGATTTCTTTCGCGGACCACACGCGGCGCCAAGGCGACACGCTGGGCTTTACGAAGCTGCTTTTACACTTCCGGCACGAGGGCTGCACGATCGCCGAGAATCGCCTTCCCGGATGGCTTGCGAATAACCGCGTCGAGGGAAAAGAGCACGATTTCGGCAGCATCTTCCGCGCTTGGGTGGCGATCGCGAAAGGTGACTGGGAGCTGAGCCGGCAGCTCGTGTCGGAATCGTTTTTCGCCGACGATACGTCGCACGTGCAGGTTCATCAGCGCGCGATAACTGCCATGCTGGACAGTCTCTCCGCCGCCGCGCAGACGGAAGCCGAACGGGACGGAGGCAGTGATATTTTGGACACACCCGAGGCTGTGCTGCAACTCGTGCCGTGGATGCTGTTGCGCAAGCGCGACCGCGACATGGAGCGGCGACTGGAGCGCGTCGTGTTCGATCTGCCGGAGCATCCGCCTGCGCCATTTTCAATTGGTTTCGTGCCGTTCGGTGTTGCACTGTACGCGCAGCGCGCCGGAAAAACGTCTTGGCTCGAGATGTTTGCGGTCACCGAAACATTCAAAGACCGCTCGCCCTGGACCACGATGCAATGGACGTTGGCCCGCGGGATCGCGCTTCTCGCACTTAAGAATACCCGAGCTTCCTCCGTGTTAGCGCAAGCCGCCGCACAGGCGCGCACGCTTTCGGCGGACTTCTTCGCCGCGTATGCCGCTTATAAGGCCGGCGCGCCGCGCCCTGAGGATTTGGCGCTGTTGAAACGGATTAGATTAGCCGACTTGACGGGGGCGCGCGCACCTCGTCACGCGCACGGATTAACCGCGCGCGAGCTCCAGGTGGCCCGGCTCGTAGGCGACGGAAAGTCGAACCGCGAGATCGCGGAGAGTTTGGTGCTCAGCGAACGCACGGTCGAGCGGCACCTTGGAAACGTGTTCGACAAGCTGCACCTCGAATCGCGCGTCAAACTGATGCGCTGGTTGTTCGAAAACGATTCGGAGCAGACTACGTCGTACTAACGACGACCAAATTCATCTCCGGATACATGGCGGCCAGTTCGTTGCACTGATCCGCTCTGTTCTCCGAAAGATGCTTTGCCATACCGGCGAGGTTCTTCGCCTCCACGTCGCGGCCGGTATGCTCGGCAATCACTTTCGCGACTGCTTCCTCATCGTCGCCCGCGTCGAGGTAACGCCGGCGGACCTCCGCATCCCGCGCAAGCATGTCCAGGAATTGTTCGCCGACTTCGGGTTCCTCATGCGGCTCGAGGGCCATGGTTGTTCTCCTCCGGCTAAGTTCGGCTCACGGTCTGTTGCGTTGTGGGGCGCAGCAAGCCCTCTTGCGAAACCTTATCGGCAGCATGTTCGAAGACGTCGTCGTGGCAGCTCAATTCCGCGCCTTTCACGGCGGCGTCAGCGATGCGTTGCTGGACGAGGCCGCCCGGGCCGCGGGCTGCGGCAGCGGTATCGGGCGCCTGTGTTTGGTTAGCGACGAAATGCTCGCCGGGATATGCGCCCGGCTGGACTTACGCCACGGGCCGCGCGTGGTGGACATCGGCTGCGGCCGCGGTTTTTTGGAACGCTGGCTGCAGCACAGAGGCTACGGACCTAGAGCGTTCGGCCTAGATCGCGCTGCTGAAGCGATCGACGCCGCACGCCGGCAGTGTCCCGGGGCACAGTTCGTGCAGGGGGACTACCGCACGCATCCCTTTCAGCCGGAGTTCGAGGCGGCGTTCGCGCTCGACGTAGCGGTTTCGGGAAAGTTCGCGGCCTCGCTGCTCGCGGTTATCCGCAGCGCACTTCGCGAAGGCGGCCGCTTTGTGATAACCGCCCCTTCACTCGACGGCCGGCACGAGGGCCGCTTGCACCAGGCGCGCACGGCGATGCTCGAGCACTTTTCGGATGTCGAAATGCTCGATGCGACCGCCGAGGCGGCCTCCTTTGCAAAACGGCTGTACGCGTCGTATCTGCGCATTACTGCTTGGCGTCCGGAGATTCGTTCGCGATTTGCCGAGCAGGCCGGCGCGGTGCTTCGGTCGATCGACCGCGGCGACTTTCACTACGCCATTGCGTTCGGCGCAACACGCTCCGAAGCGCAAACAGCGCATCGTGCCGTTTAAGATCCGCGTTCTCGTGCGCCAGCGCGCGAAAATCGTTTTGCGCGCGCTGCGGCACGAGCGCGAAGATATCGTCCCAGCCGCGATCCATGTAGTAGACGCCGCGCGCGCCTGCGTACACCGCTTCGCATTGGGCTTGGTTCAGGAGTCGACGGCGCCGCGCGATGCGCAGCGCATATCGCACGTTCACCATCGGTACCGTAAGCGCGGTTTGCGTGTGCGGATCGACGAGCACGGCGACTTCGTCGTCGCCGTCGACGACGCCGCGCATGTACCAGCGAGCGATGATGCCGAGCGGCACCATACCGTACGGAAAGCACTCCGCCGCGCGCAGCGCGCCCATGCTGGCTGCGCCGAATACGATGCATCGCTGCGTCGCCGCGAACACTTCTTTCGGCGACGGCGCGAGATCCTGATGGAACACGCCGTCGATCAACAAAACCGCGTCGAATTCGCGAGAGGCGCGCTCCACGTCGCCGCGCGCCGCCGGGTTTACGTAGGTGAGTGCCGGGTGTACGATCCGTTCCGCCGCTGGGAGCGAGGGGCCAAGGAAGACGGCGATCCGGTTCACCCCCGCGCTTTTTCGCATAGGCGGTGCGGAACACTGCCATTTTTTCCGAGTACTCACTTCCATAAGGAGGCGTGATGATCGTAGCGACCACGGAAACAATCGCGGGACATCGGGTGACGCAGACGCTGGGGCAGACCTTCGGCGTCGTCGTGCGCAGCCGCGGGCTGGCCGGCAATATCGCCGCCGGACTACGCTCGCTGGTCGGCGGTGAGATTACGGAATACACCCAACTGCTCGAGGAAGCGCGGCGGCACGCCGTCGATCGCATGGTGCAGAACGCGCAGGCAATGGGCGCGAACGCGGTGATCATGATGCGCTTCGATTCTTCGGAGATGGGCCAAACGATGAGCGAGATCGTCGCCTACGGCACGGCGGTTATCGTGGAGAGTGCATAAGCATGCTGCGCACCGTGATTGCCGCGATCGGCGCGTTGGCGCTCTGCGCGGGCATCGTTCTGGCCGCCGTGCCGCCGCACACGGGATGGGGACTGCTGATCTTCGGCGCGCTGGTGCTGCTAAGTTTGTTGTTCGAGGGCCGCTATCGCAGCGGTGCTGCGGCTTCCGCAGGATCGCGTTTTGAACCGACCGGCGAGAAATTCATCGACCCCGGCACCGGACAACTCGTAGAAGTCTACTACGATTCCAAGACGGGCGCGCGCGAATACCGCTCGCCCGCCGGCAGAATCGACCACGTCTAGCGGCTCAGCGCTTTTTTGTACGCAGCGATGTCGGCGTAGATCGTCTTGAAGAGACGCTGAAGATCGCTCTGCGATTCTACGGGGCGGCTGTTGGCAAAGATCGATACGACGATGTTCGATTTCGGGAAGTACAGATGCGCCGCGCGAAAACCCAGCGTTTCACCCTGATAGAACCAGAACGCGCCGAACTTGGGATCGTACCGCTGCGCGACACCGAGCGCGAAACCGGCAGGGTCTTGCGCCGTCGCTTTCGCCAGCGGCTTTGCCGTCTTGATCGAAATCATGCTAAAGAGCTCGCGCTGCTGTTTCGGCGGCAGCAGTGCGCCGTTTTGATAGAGCACCCGCGACCACTTCGTCAGGTCGGCGGCCGTCGAAACCATCGAACCGGCGCCTTGCGCCCATGACAGGCTAAATCCGCTCACGTCGTCGCCGCGGTATTTCTGCAGTCCGCGCTCGTCGTTTTCGTAATATCCCGCAACGACGCGGCGGGCAATAGGACCCGCATAGAGATAAGACGTGTAATACGTGTCCTGCAGCCCAGCGGCGGCGATGACGTGCGCCATTTCGGCATCGAAGCTTTTGCTCGCGCTGCGCGCCGCGACGACTTCTTGAGCCAGCAGATATCCCGTATTGGAATAATGGTATTTCGTTCCCGGCGCATACTTGATGGACGGATACACCAACCGGATCATCTTGTCGGCGGAGAACTGCGCCTGGGGATGTTGCGCGATAAGCTTCTCCCATGCGGGCGTGTTGTCGTACGACTCCAGACCGCTCGTCATGTTCAGTAACCGGCGCAGCGTCAATTTTGCGTACGCGGGATACTGCGGCAGATACGTTCCGATCGGCGCATCGATCGAAAGCCGTCCCTGCGCTTCCAATGTCAACACCGCGACTGCGGTGAACGCTTTTGTGTTGCTGCCGATCTGATACAGATTTTCCGGCGTAACCGCAACGCGGCCGTGGTACGTGGTCGTGCCTGCAGTGGCGTTCACAAGGGGCTGCGAGGGGCTCAAACTCAGCGAGAGCGAGAGTGCCGAAAGATGTTCCTTTGCGCCGCGCTCTTTCAGATACGCGTCGAGATCGCGCTGCAGCGCTGTTCGAAGCCCGGCCGGAGATGAAACCGCGCCCGGCTTCTGAGCGAAACCGGGCGCGGGTAAAAGGGCGACTGCCAGCGCGAGTGAGACAAGGCGAAGTGTCACGGTAGCCTCCTATCCGCGACGCCTACCTTAGCGCTTGCTACGGTTTGGCGTCGGCGATCTTTTTCGTTAGGATCGACATCGCCGCTTGCAATTGCGCGTCGCGGTCGATATCGCCGATGATGGCGTCCTTGTTTTCCGGGACGTTGTAGTCCGGTTGGATGCCTTTGAGGTTGATGTCGCGGTTCTTCGGCGTCAGATAGTGCGCCGTCGTAATTTTGATGGCCGCGCCGTCGGGCAGCGCCGTGAGCGACTGCATCACGCCTTTGCCGTAGGTGCGTTCGCCCACGAGCACCGCGATGCCGTCGTCTTGCAGCGCGCCGGCCGTGATCTCCGAGGCCGATGCGGTGCCGCCGTTCACCAAAATCGCCATCGGCTTGCGCGGCAGTGCGTCACCCTCGGCCGGGATCGTGGTGTTGTGCGGTCCGCGCTCCTCGATTGTCAGCAGCGGATCGCCGTCGACGAAACGCGAGCTTATATCGACGGCCGATTTCACGTAGCCGCCGCCGTCGTTGCGAAGATCCAGCACGTAACCGCGCACGTTCGCTTTCTGCAAGCGGTCGAGCGCAGTGGCAAACTCGTCGGGCGTTTCACGGCCGAACGCGAGCACCCAAATGTACCCGATGCCTTGCGGCAGCATTTTATAGATAACCGTCGGGGGCTGCACTTGCGAGCGCGTGATCGCGAGCGGGCCAAGTTCTTTGTTGCCGCGCTGCGCTACGACTTTGACCGTGCTGCCGGCCATGCCGCGCAAGAGTTTAGTGACCTGATCCGGCTGCATGCCCTTCACGGAGACGCCGTCAATCGATTTGAAGAGATCGCCCGACTGCAGACCGGCCTTCTCTGCAGGCGTTCCCGGAACCACATAGTACGCGCGAATATACTTCGTCGCCGCGTCCGGCGAGATGAGCACGCCGATGCCGGAGATCTTCTCCGGATCCAGTGCTTGGTTGAACTCGCGAAATTCATCGGGCGTAAAGAACGTCGTGTACTTGTCGCCGAGCGACTTGGCCATGCCGTCGATCGCCTCGTATGTAAGCAGCGTCGACGAGTCGTGCGTCGCGTTGCCGATCTGCGCGATCGCGCCCGCAATCTGATCGACGTTACTCTGCATGGTGCCGGCATCGTGCAGAGCCGGCACACTCGCGTGCACGCCCTTCTTGCGCAAGTGCTCGGCCAGCGCGGCGCGCGCCCCATCGAGCAACTTTTGCGAATCGACCTTCGAATAATACGTCGTCGCCAGCAGCTCGTAGCTCTCGCTCAAATCGTCGGAGGGAAGGACTGCCGGAGCAGCGCCGACCACGCCCGGGAGCAAAAAGACAGCGGCGAGTGCACATACCAGGCGGCGGACACGCAATGACATCGGCGGAAAAAACCTCGCTTTCAACCTGAGGGGCTAACGGCGTATTCGTCTTCGGGGGGCGAATCTCCGGGACCGCCCCATGCGGTTATCGTAATCGAGAAACATGAGACAGACCATAAGCGTGACCGGCATGACGTGTCAAAATTGCGTGCGCCACGTGCGCGAGGCGCTCGCCGCCTTGCCCGGAGTGCAATCGGCCCAAGTGGACCTGGAGTCCAACTCGGCGACGCTGGAAACCGAGCGCGAGGTGCCGCGAGGCGAACTAAGCGCGGCGCTCGACGAAGCAGGTTACGAACTGGCATGATCGCCGCATCCCGGCCGTCCGGAACGCGGACGGAACTGGCCATCACCGGCATGACCTGCGCCTCGTGCGTGGCCCACGTGGGGCGCGCCTTGAAAAAGGTCCCCGGCGTCAGCGAAGCTGCCGTCAACCTGGCCACCGAGCGTGCGAGCATCGAGCATGCGGCGGGAGTCGACACGGCGGCGCTGATCGCCGCGGTCGAGCGGGCCGGGTACGGCGCCGAACCCGTACGCGATACCACCGGCGATGAGGATGCGCGGCGCCGCGATGCACAGATACAGCGCAAGCGCGCGCTGCTGATCTTCGCAATCGCGCTCTTCGTGCCGACGGTGGTACTCGGTATGACGCTGGTCATGTTCGCCGGCAAAGATTGGGTCATGTTCGCGCTGACGCTGCCGGTGTGGCTGATTGTGGGCGGCGAGTTCCATCGCGGGGCGATTGCAGCGGCGCGCCACGGCACGAGCAATATGGACACGCTCGTCTCGCTCGGCTCCAGCGCCGCATTCGGGTATTCGATCTATGCGACGGCCGCGATGCAGCCGTCGTATTACGAAACAGCGTCCGCAATCGTGACGCTTGTGTTCGTCGGCAAATATCTGGAAGCGGCCGCGCGCGGCAAGAGCAACCGCGCCGTGCGAGCGCTGCTGGATTTGCGTCCGCCCATGGCGCGCTTGCGCAGCAGCGACGGCAGCGTGCGAGAGATTTCCGTTGACGACGTGCGAGTGGGTGACGTGCTCCTGGTCGCGGCGGGCGAGCGCATTCCGATCGACGGCGTCGTCTTGGAAGGCGAGAGCGCCATCGATGCGTCGATGCTTACCGGCGAGCCCATTCCCGTCAACGTGCAGGCCGGCGATCCCGTAAAGCAAGGCACGCTTAACGGTGACGGCGCTCTGGCGGTGCGCGCGGAAACGATCGGTGCGGGAACGACGCTTGCAAAGATCGTCGAACTCGTGCGCCGCGCACAAGGAACCACGCCGCCGGTTCAGCGCCTTGCCGATAAAGTTGCCGGGGTTTTCGTTCCAACGATTTTGATCGTCGCGCTGCTCACGTTCGCAGGTTGGTTCATCACACATCACGCGTGGCCCGTCGCGCTAACCGCCGCGGTAGCGGTGCTTGTCGTGGCATGTCCCTGCGCGCTCGGGCTTGCGACGCCGACGGCGATTATGGTTGCGGTCGGCGCCGCCGCGAAGCGCGGGCTGCTGTTCCGCGATGCGGATGCAATCGAACGGCTCGGCGC
The DNA here is from genome assembly GCA_025934645.1 of Vulcanimicrobiia bacterium. Taxonomy (GTDB): domain Bacteria; phylum Vulcanimicrobiota; class Vulcanimicrobiia; order Vulcanimicrobiales; family Vulcanimicrobiaceae; genus JAICWY01. The sequence goes on along the minus strand of JAICWY010000020.1, from coordinate 20,932 downwards.
AATCACGACCGTGCTCTTCGATAAAACCGGAACGCTGACGGCCGGCAAGCCGCGCGTCACCGCCGTGCACGCAGCGGCAAGCGGCACCGAAGCCGATGTCCTGCTCGCGGCCGCAAATTTGGAACTGGCTTCAACGCATCCGCTCGCGGCGGCGATCGTCGCGGCCGCGCGCGATCGCGCATTGCCGGTCACCGGCGCGAGCGGGGTGCTCGCGCAACGCGGCCGGGGCTTGCAGGGCCGCGTCGGCGATCGCACGCTGTATGCCGGTAACGAAGCTTTCATGAACGCGCACGGCATGCATCTCGATGGACTCGCCGCGTCCGCGCACACGCGCGTATACGTCGGCGACGGTACAGCTTTGCTGGGCGCGATCGATCTCGGCGACACTGCCCGTCCGGAAGCTGCCGCGGCAGTTTCGCGCTTGCAGCGCGACGGCATCGGCGTCGAAATCGTCAGCGGCGATGCCGATGCGCCTACGAGCGCGCTCGCGCAAGAATTGCACGCGCGCACCTTTCACGCACGCGTTACGCCGGAGGCAAAAGCGGCCGTCGTAACGTCATTGCAAAAGCGCGGTGAGCGCGTCGCATTTGTCGGCGACGGTATCAACGACGCACCGGCACTCGCATCGGCGGACGTGGGTCTTGCGATGGGCGGCGGAACGGAGATCGCGCTGGAGAGCGCGCACGTCGCGATTCTTTCGAACGATCCGCGCGCAGTTGCGTCGGGAATCGAGCTCTCGCGTGCGACGGTGCGCACGATCCGTCAGAATCTGTTTTGGGCCTTCGCCTACAACGTCGTGCTGGTTCCGCTCGCGGCCGCCGGCATCGTGCATCCCATGCTTGCGGCCGCGGCGATGGGCGCATCGAGCCTATTCGTTGTCGGAAACTCGCTGTTGCTCCAGCGTAAGCGCGGCTAACGAGAGCACGATCAGCCCCATTCCGATCGCTTCGATCGCCGACGGCGCCTCGCCGAGCTGCAGCCATGCAGCGATGATGCCGAGGATTGGATTGAGCAACGTTCCCATGCTCGCTTCGCGCGCCGTTAGTTGGCGCAGCACGAAGATGAACAGCAAGTACCCGAGCGCGGTCGCGGCGATGATGTTGTAGAGCAGCGCTCCGATATACGTCGGCGTCCAATGCGTCGCGTGCTCCGGCACAAAGAGCGCCACGATGCCCACGGCGATGCCGCCGAAGATGAGTTGCCACGTCGTGAGCTCGAGCACGTCGACTTCGTAACGCATCTGCAAACGCTTTGCCAGAATGACGCCGATCGCCCAAGAGACGCCTGCGGCGACGGCAATAGCGTCGGCACCCAGCGAGCCTTTCGCGTGCCGGAAATCCATAATCAGCAAAATGCCGCACATGGCTACCGCGATCGACGCGATCTGCCGCTTCTGCAATTTCTCGCCGAAGATCGGCCATGCGAGAATCGCCACCCAAAACGGCATGGTATAGGAAAGCACGGCCACTTTGCCGGCGCCCGCGGCAAGCACGGCCCACATCGCGAGCGCCACGAAGCCGCCCGACTGAAAAACGCCGATGAGAATGAAGCGCCGCAAATACCGCGGCCGCAGCGGCCGGCGCATCGCCATCATGATGATGAAAAGCAAGATGCCGCCGCCCAACAGCCGGTACGCCGCGAACTCGATCGGCGGCGCGTATTGCACGGCGATCTTCATGACAACCCAGTTGTAGCCCCACACGAACGTGAGGACCACAAGCGCGAGAAAGGCGTAGCGGCGCATCCGCGCAGAATGCGGCGCACCGCGCGTCGAATCCCGTCCGGCATGCAGCGCGTACCGCCCTGGCAGATTCCGTTCGCGTTCTTTGCGACAAGCATCGCAACGCTCGGCGCCGCGCTGCTCTGGGCCGCGATCGCGCCGCCGCCGGCGTTCGTGCTGCTACACTTGCTGGTGCTCGGCGTGTTCGCCACCACGGCGATGGGCGCGCTCTATCAGTTCGTTCCGGTCGTCGGCATGGCGCCGCTGCGCTTCTCGCGCCTGCCGTACGCGCATCTAGCGCTGGCGATCGCGGGGACGGCTCTCGTCGCCTACGGGTTCGATGTCACGAATCTGCAGATCGTCTTGTTAGGGGGCGCGCTGCACACCGCGGGCGCGATCCTCGAACTAACGGTCCTGCTCGCCACGTTGCGCGGCAGCAAAAACGCCGGTATGCCGTCTCGGCTTGCGACCGCTGCATTTGCGTGGCTGCTTGCAACGTTTGCGGCGGGAATGGTCGTCGCACACGGCACGCTCGCGCCCGGCGTACACGGCATCATCGGCCTCGCCGGGTTCTTCGGGACGTTGATAACCGCCGTGACGTTCCGTTTGTTGAAGATGTTCGAGCGCGTGAACGTCGAGACGCGCGCACCGCTACGCGCGATCTTTGTAACGGTATCGGCGCTCGTGACGGTATTTTGGCCGCATGTAGGCGCAATTTTACTGGCGATTGCGGCGGCGATCTTCGTTGCGGATCTTTTTGTAATCGCGGCGAAACGCAACCCGGCGTATCAGCGCGAAACGCTGTTCTATTCATTGATATCCGGCTTCGGCGGATTGTTCGCCGCCGCCGGCGCCGCGTTCGGATACTGGTACGAAGCGATCGTACTTGCGGTCTGGTTCTTCACGGGTTGCGCCGTGGCCGGATACATTCAACGGATCGTCCCATTCATTTGGTGGATCCGCCGCTCGCACGCGGAAAGCCCGAAGAACGTTCCGCTACTCGAGCAGCTCACCTCACCGCGTCTTGGCGTGTCGATCGTACTGCTGTGGTCCGCCGCGGGGCTCTGGTGGTTCTTCGCGCCGTTTACACGCGGCCCGGCAATCGTTGCGCTTTGCGCATATGCGGCGCTACTGGCTCAACTTTCGCGAATTCACCTCAACGCGGACAGGATCGTCAAGGCGTCAAACTGAGCGTATAATCGGAGTAGTTTTCGGTTCGTATGGGCTTAAATCGCCGATGCGTGTTGCTTTCGCACGAATCGACGTCACTATCTCCGTAGTCGAACGCGCTCTGGCCATCGACGCATAGCGTCAAGTCGCCGCTCCACGTTCCACCTTGCGCATCCTCGGCGTAATAGTAATAATCCGTGTCCCCGGACGTATCGAGCGATGCGCCTATCGGCGTCTTGCAATCGCCGGGCTCGATGTTCCACCAGCCTTGAACGTGCTCGTGACACCAAGTCAGGTCGCAGTCGCCCCAGAGCGTTGCAACAGAAACGAAGAGCTTGTTCTCGGTCTTATTGCAAACGTGAAGGCCCGCATCTGCGGGCGCCGGACTAAAGAATAGCACTGCGAAAAGCGCAAAAGGAACGGCAAAGCTGAGGAGTTTCATAGCGTGCCCTCCTGAGCCCTATAGTAGCCTAGCTTACGCTCGCGCGCTAGGGGCGGAAAGGCCCGGATGCGGCCAGACAGAGTTGTTTGCCCAAATCTGTGGGACCTGAGATTAATGCCGGCATGACGATCGCCGCGACGCACGCACCCTTCGGGAGGCTGACAATCAGAGTTTGCGGGCCGGCTTGCAAATTATCGATTGTCAGGCGCCCGTCGCTAGCCGTCCGCCACACCGCATCGCTGCCGAACGCGCGCACGAGGCTGCCTTCCGGAACTGCCGTCCCGTCTCGCATGACCAGCATTACCGCAGCAGCACCGCGCCCGCTCAAGGTTTCTAATGCGCCCTCTGCACCGATCTGCTGTTGCGCAGCCAGATGTTTTCCATCGAGAAGCAGCAGCGAGCCTGAGAACTCCGCGTTCCAGGAAAGCGGCCCACCGGTGCGGGATATTGCGAGCTGCGTTGTCGAGGCACCCGTTTGCGAAACGATAGCGGCGTTTTCGAAACGCGTTCCACCGCTCTCGCCCAGTTCGATATCGTATCCGGTTCCGCGCGCGTTATCCGGCGCTTCTTGTTTATAGGCAACCGTTCGCGATGCCGCGCCGCCGCTGAGATCGTTCTGCGCCGTGATGCTGCGCCCGCCGCCCATCGGGAGCGAAAGATATGTCGTTAGTCCGCTGCTATGCGAAAAACTTCCGGCATTACGCACGACATCTACATGAAGTTCCGCATCGTCGATTGTCTGCGCGTATCCCAATGTAAGCGCGCGCAGTTCCACTGCACCCTGCCGTTGGAATGCCTCACGCAGATGCAACTCGGAGCCTGGTGCGATCCGGTAATGCACGTCCGCGGAGAGCCGCCGTACATTCGGCGTGATGCGATCCTCCAGGGACGCGCTCCACTTGGGCGCGGTCAGTGCGTAACTCCAAAAGCCGGTGAGAGCACCGCTTTGCTCCGGCGCAACTCCGAATGCAAGCCGGCCGGCGTAGGGCGTACTATACGTCCCACCCAATGCAATGAGCGCGGTTTCGCTGCCGGCGAAAAGATGCGCTTGCGCCGTAAAGCGGCTGTTGATTGTTTTCTGTGCCGTCGCCTCAGTAACGAACCGGCCGAGTTGCATGGCGCCATCGCCGAAGTCCGTGCGTTCCCACCCCGCCTCATACGTGAGGTTACGGCCCGCGAATTGGATGCCGTCGAAGCGCACGGGATCTTCGTATTTGCCGCGGAGCGTTTGAGCATCACCGATGACCAGGACGCCGGACGGCGATTGCGCGCGCCACGCAAAGCCGGCAAGGGTGAAGCCGCGCGTTTCGCCTTGAAGCCGCGCGGCGGTATCGATCTCCGCGACGCCGTTTCCAACGCGTACGCCCCAGCCGAGAAGCGCGTGCACGTCGTGCGGCGCGGCGAGCACGTCGTAATTGAAGTAGATCGCCTTGTGCCGGTGAGCCTGCGCACGATGGGCCGGCGGCGGCGATGCCGCCGCCGCCGTCAACATCAACGCCAGCCCGCAGACCAATAAGGATCGCATCATTCTGCTGCGCGTTACAGGCGTGCGATCTTTTTTAGATTTGAATGTGAATGCTGAGAGCGCTGAACGTTCCCGAGATTGACGCGTTGCCTGCGCCGGAGGTGTCGGACAGCGATACGCCGGTGTAACTCACGCTTTGCAAGTAAAGCGTTTGTCCGGACGGGCAGCTAAAGCTTCCCTGCGCGGGCGGATCCACGGAGATCGTACTGCTTATTGCGCCGTTCTTACCGGACGGGAACGATCCTGAATTGCTTACCGGCGCCGTAACCGTCGTTTTGTTTCCCGCTTTCGGATTTTTTCCGCCGTTATTGAAGCACTGATACACTGCCGACGCAGTCGCGTTTAGCGTGATTGTATCCAAAACATTACTTCCGAGCCCCGCGACTTTGAAGGCCACATCCAGCGCACCGGTTGTTTGGCTGATGGAGGCCGACGTGTTCACCCAATGGGGGCTGTCGGCAAATGCGGGCGCGGCGAGGAACAGCATAGCGAAAACCGCGGCGGAAAAGAGCCGTACATGTTTCATCATGAACGCCTTTCACAAATTATTGATGATTTTTCACGAAAAACCGCGCCCCGTGGTGGTGATTTTCGGGGGCGACGCCGCAGACGCGTGAAGAGCGCGCTGGCGTTCAATAGTTGGTAGTGCAATTCTACGGCGCGCCCGGCAAACGCAGGGTGAGCCGGAATTACCAACTTTACCTAGGTCAATTTTCTTTTAACGGCGCGTTCTTTGCGCGTTCTCAATGCAATTGCGCGCGTCAGCTGCGCCGTTCATAGAATACGAAACGTGTGCCGGCGCGCACGAACTCGAAGAAATCGTCCGGATAGAGCGGCGGGCTAAAATAAAAGCCCTGATGCGTGTCGCAGCCGAGTGATTGCAACGCGCGCGCTTGCCCGGCCGTCTCGACGCCTTCGGCAATAACGAAGAGATCGGTCGCTTTTGCAAGCTGCAGCACGGACTGCACTATCTGGCGATCGCGCGGATTGGAGTCGACCCCCGCGATGAGCGACTTATCGATCTTCATGACGTCCAGCGGCAGACTCTTGAGATGCGCGAGCGAGCTGTAGCCCGCGCCGAAGTCATCCAGTGCGATACGGACGCCCGTTTTGCGCAAATGCGTCATAATCTCCACGGCATGCGGAACGTCATCCATGATGCCGCTTTCCGTAACCTCAATGTGCAGCGACTCCGGGTCGATGGCATAAAATGCGGTCCATTTGCGGATCGATTCGACGATCTGCCCCGTCTCGATTTGCTGCGCGGCGACGTTCACGGCGATCGGCAGCAGCATATTCTGTTCGCGCAGCAAGTGCAGCGTGCGGCATGCCTCGCTCACCACCCAATCGCCAATCGAGCCGATCAGCCCTGTCTTCTCGGCAATGCCGATGAAGCTTTCGGGCATCTGCACGCCACGCTCGGGATCGTGCCAACGGATCAGCGCTTCGGCGCCGGCGATTTTTCCGGTTGAAGCGGTAATGACCGGCTGGAACGAAAGCCTCAAATGGTCCGAACGCAACGCTTCGTGCAGTCCGTTCTGCACGTACAGGCGCTGCCGGGCCGCGTCCGCCATGGAAGAGCGGAAAAGCGCGCTGGTATTTTTGATGTGCTTCGCTTCGTACATGGCCGTGTCGGCGTTGCGTATGAGCTCGCCAGCGGTATCGCCGTGCTCCGGGTAGAGCGCAATGCCGATGCTCGGCGTGATAAAGAACGTCTGATCGCCGTGATCGTACGATGCCGAGAGTACGGTGCGGATTTGAAAGAGCGCGTCTTCATGCGACTGCGTTGCACGCAACGGCGCAACGACTACGAATTCATCGCCGCCCCATCTGCACGTCTTGACGTCCTGCATTCCCTCGAGCCGCGAGGCGATCTGCTGCAGCAACGCATCGCCCACGGCATGACCGAACGTGTCGTTGATTTCTTTGAAAGAGTCAAAATCGATAAAAAACAGGGCGGCTGAGCCTGTCGCGATGGCCGCATCCAAGATGCTTTTCATCGACTGGCGGTTCGGCAAGCCGGTCAACGGATCGTGATAGGCGAGAAAGCGCAGTTCGTCGTTTCGCGCCATTTGCTCGTTGATATCGAGCACGGTGCCGGTTGCGCTGATGAGATTCCCCATGGCATCGCGTTGCACTCGCGCGCGTGAACTGACCCAGCGCACTTCGCCGTCGGCGCGAACGATGCGATGCTCCAGCGTCACGAGTTCGCCGGCCTTTGCTGACTCGATGGTCTCCCGCGCGGCATCGATGTCGGCCGGATACACGTATTCGTACAAACTGCCGATGGTGATGGCTTCTTCACCTTCGGGAACGCCCAGAATGCGGCACAGCTCGCGCGAACGGCGCGTCTCGCAAGTTCGGAAATCGTGCTGCCAGTTGCCTAAGTGGGTGATTTCCTGCGCTTCTTCAAGCGTTGATTTTGCTCGCTGGAGCGCGCGCTCCGCGGCCAATTCTTGCGTGATGTCCCGTCCCGCACCGAGCCGTGCGTTTCTTCGGCCGAACGGAATGGGCGTCGAGATCGCCTCAACGTCGATAATCGTTCCGTCCTTTTTGACGTGACGGTAGCGGCCTTTGAGATCGCCGGTTGGATGATCGCGGAACAGCCGCACGACCGCGCTGCGATCTTTGTCCGGCCGGAACTGATCCAGCGTCATCGAGAGCATCTCTTCACGCGAGTACCCGTAGATCTCCAGCGCCGCATCGTTCACGGCCAAGATCTCGAAGGTATCGCAATCGTGAATCCACGCGCCCAGGGGCATGCGATCGAATAGGATATTCGCGCGGGTCTGCGCGGTGATGCGCTCCGTCGCGTCGGCCAGGATTGCGACAATGGCCGGCCGGCCGTCGACTTCGCCGGGGATTGAAACGACTTCCGTGCGGATGACTTCGCCGGTCGCGGTCCGGTGACGGAACGGACCAAAAATCGCCGGTGCGGCGGCCATCTCTTCGGTGATCTGCGAGACGAGATGGCTTTCCTCGGGCACTCGCAATTCCGTAATCCGCATGGTAAGCAGCTGTTCGCGCGAGTAGCCGTACCGTTGGACGGCGGCCTCGTTGGCATCGAGTATGACTTGCGTTTCGGAATCGACGACGATCACGGCGTACAGGAACTGCTTGACGATCGCCGGATCGAGCTGCATTGGGTTTCTCATGGCGGGCAGTCGGTATGCTTGCGAACGTTGAATCAGCAATCCTGGTTTACCGGTTGCCCGGCTAGCTAAGGCAACCGAACTCTAAGGAGACGGCCTGCGGTCGTCGTCTTGGCGTAGTATGCCGCTCACGGATCTTCCTGGGTGTTGCCTTGAGGGGCTGCGGGCAAAAGCAAGGTGCCATAACGGAGATAAGTTATTCAAGTGTATAAAGCCAAAGCATACGCTGCCGAAAGCGCGTCCTCGCCGCTCGAACTGACGACCATACCGCGTCGCGATCTAACGGAAACCGACGTGCAGATCGAGGTTTTGTTTTGCGGCATCTGTCATTCCGATCTGCACATGGTGCGCGATGAATGGGGCGGCACCGTGTATCCGATCGTTCCGGGACACGAGATTGTCGGCCGCGTCAGTAAGACCGGCCCGGCCGTAACGAAATTCCGGACCGGCGATATCGTAGGCGTCGGCTGTATGGTCGACTCGGATGGTACGTGCGCGCAGTGCAACGCGGGCTACGAGAACAATTGCGATAATCGCGTCCTCACGTATAATTCTCCGGACCGGCACTCCGGAGGCGTCACCTACGGCGGCTACTCCGATAGCGTGGTCGTCGACGAGCGTTTCGTGCTGCGAATTCCGCCGAATCTCGATCTCGCCGGCACCGCGCCGCTGCTTTGCGCGGGAATCACAACGTATTCACCCATGCGCCATTGGGGCGTGTCTGAAGGCAAGAAAGTGGGCGTAGTTGGTTTGGGCGGGCTGGGTCACATGGGCGTAAAATTTGCACGCGCATTCGGCGCGCACGTCGTCGTTTTTACGACCTCGCCGCACAAGAAAGATCACGCACTTAAACTCGGATCGCACGAAGTGGTCGTCTCGAGCAGTGCGGATGAGATGCAGAAACACGCCAACAGCTTCGACTTCATCCTCGACACCGTTTCGGCGCCGCATAATGTCGACGCATATCTCGAGCTGCTCGGCCCTAACGGTACGATGGTCTTGGTGGGCGCTCCGCCCGAGCCGCTAAGCGTTTCGGCCTTCAGCCTGATCCCGGGGCGCCGTAGTCTCGCAGGCTCGAACATCGGCGGCATCCCCGAGACTCAGGAGATGCTGGATTTTTGCGGCAAGCACAACATTACGTCCGACGTCGAAGTCATTCCGGTTCAAGACGTCAATCGCGCGTACGAACGGCTGCTCAAGTCCGATGTGAAGTACCGCTTCTCCATCGACATGGCGTCGCTAAAGCAGCAAGAGGCTACAGCGTCTGCTCGAGTGGAAGCCGGCGCAGCGCGATAATCGCGATGTCGTCCAAAGCTTTGGCGGGACCGACCTCCGTAATGAGGGTGCTGCAGAGAAGATCGAGCGGCGCCTCTTTCTTCACCGCCCGGCTCAGGCGTTTGAGGCCGGTATCGATATGCTCCCCATGGCGTTCGACCAGTCCATCCGTGTAGAACACGAGAACATCGCCCCGTTTTAGAGTGAACTTGTGCAGCGGTACGGTTATGCGCTCGACGCCGAGAAGCGTTCCGCCCAGCGGCAAGAACGAATGGTCGCCGTCGCTCACATGGAGCGGCGGCAGATGCCCCGCATTCGCTAGCTGGCATTCCCCCGTCTTCGTATCGTAGAGCATACAAATGGCCGTTGCGGTGACCTCGGAATGAAATTTCGCGAGCACTCTGTTCAACCGCACGAGAATCTGCGTCGGAGAACGGCCTTCGAGCGCGTAACAGCGGATGCCCGTGCGCAACTGCGCCATAACGGCAGCCGCTTCCAACGAATGACCGACGACATCGCCGATAGCAACGATGACTTTATCTTCCGAGAGCGCGAATATCTCGTAGAAGTCTCCGCCTACCTCTGCGTGCGCTTCGCTTGCCGTGTAGCACGCCGATATCTCCAGGCCCGGAAGCTTCGGAGCGGCGTCGGGCAGAAGATTCTTTTGCAGCGTAAGCGCAATCCGGCGTTCGATATTGTACGAGTACAGATTCCGCATCGTGGTGCTCGCCGCTCGGGCATATTGACCGAGCACGGCGAATGCTTCGTCCAGCAGCAGATCGCTTTCGCGGCGAAGTCCTACCAAAAGTGCGCCGCGATGCGCCTCGCCGTCGCCCAGCTCAATCGCGAGATACTGCTCCGCCGCGGGCCGCGTTCCAAGCATTTCAGTAAGCTGCACCGCCGATACGGCGGGGCGCAATTCCGCCATCTCGAGAACTTCGTCGAGCACTTCGGGGGCGCAATCGCGCACTTGAACCGATTGATCCGGTTGGGCAACCGCTAGACGAACGCCGCTTTCCGATGCGACAATCGCGAAAGCGGTGGAGTCAAAAAGAATGGCTCCATGAACGCAGATGGCGCGAAAAAGTTCGTCGAAATTCGCCGCTTGATTCAGCGCGAATGTAGAGTCATTGAGTTGGCGCAGACGTTGCGCGAGCCCGGCCGCTCTGCGCTGGGCGCTTGCGCCGCGCAGCAACGCCTCGACCGTCGCGAGTAATTCTTCCGCCTCGACCGGCTCTACCAAATAGCCTTCGGCGCCGCGGCGCAGACCTTCGGACCGATCCGAGGGTTGAGTCGCAGTTGACGACACGTGAAGCACCGGAACGTCGCGCGTGCGCGGATCGCTCTTGATCTGTTCGCAAACCATATAGCCCGTCATGTCGGGCAAATTGATATCGCAAATCGCCAGATCGACGGGATTTGACGCAATAAGCTTCAGGCCATCTTCTCCGGTAGCCGCTTCGAGGACGTCGTGACCCGCTCTGTGCAGCCACGTCCTGAGCACGTACCGGTTGCTGTCGGAATCTTCGATCAGCAGGATGCGCGCGGACTCGGTCTGCGAACCGTTGGGCGATTCGGTCGAAATCATGCGCCGATCACCTGCGCAATAGCGCGTTCTACCGCATCGCGATCCACCTGAAGTTTCGAGAGCATTGCTGCGGACGTGCCCTCTAGCCGCAAATCGGCATGCAACTCCGAAGCCGTAACGATGACCACCGGAATGTCGCGCAACATTGTATCAGCGTTCATTTCCCCCAATACTTCCACGCCGCTCAAGTCCGGCATGCGCAGGTCCAAAAAAGCCACGTCGGGCCTAGCGCGCCGCATCTCACCGAGCCCCTCGACTCCGCAGGATGCTTCACGGATTTCCTTGGCCATACCCTGCAGCAGGCCACGCATTCTGGCCCGGAACGCCTGGTCGTCGTCAATGACCAGAATCCGTTCGAGGAGCGCCGGCGCGAGAGGCCGCGGCGACGGGCCCGGTCCGCCGGCGACCTGTTCGCGACGCATAGGAATCTGTACGGTGAACGTGCTTCCTTGACCCGGCGCACTTTCCAACCGGATGTTCCCGCCGAGTGTTTGCGCGACGCGACGCGCATACGGCAGGCCCAAACCGCTGCCTTTGTAATGGCTTTGCAGCGGGCCGCGCACCTGGAAAAATTCTTCGAAAATTTTTGATTGGTTTTCGGGCGCGATCCCGATGCCCGTATCGGCGACGGTAATTTCGACGAGATCGTTCGCCACGGGCTCGGCGCTCACGCGCACGGTGCCCTCGGTCGTAAACTTGAGCGCATTGACCACGAGATTACGAACCACTTGCGTGATCAGAAGGCGATCTGTTTCGATTCGGGGCGCATTATCGATCTCAAAAATCAGTTTCACTTCCGGCCGGACGAAGGGCCGAAGGGACGCGCGCAACTCGGTCAAAACCGCAGCAAGATCGAGATCAACCATCTCCGGCTGCAGTCGCCCAGATTCGGCCTTCGCCAGATCGAGCAGATCGTTTACTAAACGCAGCAGTTCGGAACTGGATGCACTAATCAGATTCAGCTGCTTTTCCTGCTCCACACTGATCTCGCCGCCCGTGCGCTCGAGCAGCAGCCGCGCTAACCCCAGAATGGAGTTGACCGGGCTGCGTAATTCATGACTGACGCTCGCCAAAAACCGGCTCTTCGCCTGGCTCGCTTCGTGCAGGCGCGCGCTCTTGTCATCCAACTCGGCGTACAAAGCGACGACGCCGCGATTGGTTTCTTCCAGTTCCCCGGCCAATTGCGTATACATCGCCATGACACCGCGGTTGGTTTCCTGGAGCTCTTCGTTGAGATCCACCAGCTGCTGCTGCTGCGCTTTAAGCTCGCCAAGTGTGACGATTAAATCGCGATTCTCCAGCCGCAGTTCTTCGAGCGGATGCGGCGCCGCGGTGTGGCGAATTACCTCGCGCAGCTCGCCAGGCGTGACGTGCACCGGCGCGCGAAGCGGGCCCCGGCGAATGCGAAACGTCAACGTCGCCAGATTGCCCGAAGTCGCGACCTGTATAGGACCGATCAGTTTCTGCGCGGCGGAAAAACCGCTGACGGTCGAATCGGTCTGGACGCATATCGCCGGAAACCGCTCGATCTCCACGAACAGCGCGCCGTCTTTTTCAGCGAAAACGTTTACCGATGCGCCGGCTTTATGCAGCAGCGCTTCGCGGCCTAGTTCGCTTAGCGCCGTCGCCACACGGACTTGCTCCGACTCCTCGCAGCCGATTGCAGCGGCTGCAGCGCGGCCACTCTGACGCAACGCGAACACGTCTTCCGTGCGATCCACGGGAAGTATCGCGACGCGTTGGCTCATGCCACGACTACCGATGCGTCATCGTGACGAATCCCCGCGTCGCGCAGCAGCGTAGCAGCGATGAGCGGCAGCTCTTTTGCGCGCAGCCCCGGATATTCGCGCAGGTCCCATTTCGAAGAGAGCCCATCGGAATGCATGACGATCCTGCAATTCCGGTTCAACGGCATCTGCACGGCTTGAATTTTTTTTATTTTTGTACCGACGATGCCGGGAATCGATGCGAGTGCGCGCCGCCGGTCTCCATCATCGACCCACGCAGCAATGTTTCCGACGCCCGCGAACGTGACGCTATTTGCGCCGCGGTCGATGCACATCGTCCCCACAGCGGCTCCGCGCGTCGGCTGCAGCGCAGCGTCCATGCGCTGAAGTGATTGCGATAAATCGCCCTCTGTTTTGTCGGACAAAAACGTTTTTACGGCCTCGCGTGACGCGGTCGCCGCCAACTCCCCATGGCCTAGTCCATCGGCAAGCACAACATACAGCCGATCCTCGACTGCGTAGTAACCCCACGCGTCGCCGCAGGTCGTTTCACCTGAAATCGGCCGTGTAAAACCGGCAACAGGCGCGCGCGGGGACGGCGCGGCGGCCGCGTAAAACATCGCGTCCATCACCGTGCCGCGTCCGGGCACCGAATGCACGGCAAAGCTGCTGGCCATACGCATTACCGCGCCGAGACCAATGCCCAACGTTCCACGCGTGGATTCACCGTCGGCAGCGATCCGCGTAAAGTCCGATATTCCGGGCCCGCTGTCAATCGCGAGCAGCTGTAGGCCGGGCTCTTCAAAGTCGCGACGCACGCGCACCAGCATGACGCCGTGGACGGCATGGTGCTGCAAGTTCGTGGCAAGTTCCGTCGCCGCTATTGCCACTTCACCCGCACGGTGATCGCTGAATCCGATGCGTTGCGCATATTGTACGGCGCAGCGCCGCACGCGGCCCGGAGCGCTGGAATCTTCGACGGGGAGCCATTCGTCATCGAAGGAATACGCGGTTAACGCGCCCACTTCGTCACCGTAACGCGCGTCCCGCGGCCCGGTGCGGTGTCGAGATCGAATGCGTCCACCAAACGGCGGCTGCCGGAGAGACCCAAGCCCAAGCCGCCGCCGGTGCTAAAGCCGCCGGACAACGCACGCGTTGTGTCTGCAATTCCGGGGCCTTCGTCCATAAAGACTGCGCGAACGCCGACGCGCTTCTCGTTCTTGACGATCTCTACTTGCGCGGTGCCCCCGCCGCCATGGATCAGCGTGTTGCGCGCCAACTCGCTAACGGCGGTGACGATCTTCGTTTGGTCTACGATGGAAAGCGCGGCCTTTTGCGCGAGCTGCCGCGCGGCTTGCCGCACTTTTACGACATCGGCGTCGCTTTGTATCTCAAACTCTGCTGCTTGCGCGTCGGCCGGCACACCGTCAATCGACCAGTGTTGTACTATCGTCATGGCTCAGTTCGCTTGGAGTTTCGCCGGCGTCCGTGGTACCCGAGATGCCGCTTTGGGCGAGAAGTGCGAAGGCTTTTTCCGCGTTCAAGGCTGTCCGGACGCCGCCTAGCGACAAGCCAAGCTCCGTGAGCGTTATTGCGACTGCGGGACGCATACCGACGACGACAGTGTCGGCGTCGAGCAAACGCGACGTCGCCGCAATCGTCGAGAGCATGCGTCCGATGAAGCTATCCACGATTTCCAGCGCAGAGATGTCGATAATGACGGCGCGGGCCCCGGTTTCGACGATCTTGCTCGTAAGCGAGCTGTGCAACGCTAGCGTACTGTCGTCGCTGAGATCCGATTGGATCGAGACGATGAGCGTCTGTCCGATTTTCTGGATCGGAATAACGTCGGTCACGCTTTTCGTTCGCTCTTTCGGACTTCAAAACCGGAGCGCTGCAGCGTCAATTGTAAAGCGTCGGCCAGCGAAGCTTTCGTGACGATGTCTCCGAATTCGACGCCGAGCGCGACGATCGTCTGCGCGATCTGCGGGCGAATGCCCGAGATAACGCATTCGGCGCCCATCAGCCGCGCGGCCATCACGGTTTTGAGCAGGTGCTGCGCGACTTGCGTGTCCACCGCAGGGACGCCGGTGATGTCGATGATCGCGTGCTGGCTTTCGGTCGATACCAACATCTGGAGCAACGCTTCCATCACGACTTGCGTGCGCGCGGAATCGAGCGTGCCGACGAGCGGCACCGCGAGGATGCCGTTCCAGAGTTTTACGACGGGCGTCGATAGTTCGAGCAGTTGTTCCGTTTGGCTCGTAATGATCGTCTCGCGCGTGCGCACGTAGGCATCGAACGTTATCAATCCTAAGCTGTCGATCATTTGCGAAAAACGCTCGATGCCGGTATAGCCCGGTCCCTGCGGGTTCTTATTCGCTTCGGACAGCACGGCGTCGCGTAGCGCGAATACCGCCGTCGCCGTTTCCGCAGGGCTGAAGCCGTTGCGTGCGCGGCTGCGCGAATATTCCGATAGCAGTGCGCGCACTTCTTCGAACGGCGCACCGGACACGTTCGGCCACTCGCCAACGATCTTCAACAGCGCATCTAAAATCGGCAGAAGTTCGCTCTGGGTTTCGGCGGCGCTGATCCGCCCGGTCGAATTCTTTGCAACACGCTGCGTCCAGTCGCGCGCGATGACGTCACGATGATCTAAAAAAAACGCGGATATGTCATATCCGCCATCAGCCAGCGTTTTCATTAGTGTTTGATTCCGGTTTTGCGAATACGACCCTCTACCGGCACGCTCAATCGAACGCAGCCTACGAACACATGTTTGTCAGATCTCCTTAGCCGGGTGAACGCTTGCGTACGGTTTTGTACGCAAGTCAGTCGTTACGGGCTCATGACGGCAGCAGATCGCAAAACCAGAATCCGCGTGGGACCCGCGTGCCCGTAAGCGGGCAGGCCGTTGCTGCGGCAGCACCCGGATGCATTTGCTCGACGGGGCGATAGACGCTTTCTCCGATGATGAGATTCAAGGGCTGCTTGAAGATGGGGCCCTCGTACGCGAAGGAATGGAACTCGCCGTTCTCGCCGCACAGATCCACTTCGTCCGGAAGCGCGTTCAAAAATTCCCAGTTGATTGTGCGGCCGAGTGCGCGTTCGTCGAGATACGCGTCGCTTACGCAGCACACGACGGATTTAAAGCCGAGGTCGATAAACTCGGTCATAAGCGCGCGCGGCTCGTTTTTCCACAACGGAAAAACTCCGCGCATACCGATTTCCGCAAGGTTTGCTTCGCGCCATTGCTTGAGATCTTCGAGAAAGATGTCCCCGAATCCGACGCCCGTAACGCCGCGCGCTTTGTGCGCCAGCAGCACTTCCGCCATTTTGCGCTGATACGTGTCGTTGGAACCGCCCGCCGGTACGAATACGATCTCTAGCGGCAGTCCGATGGCGTCGGCCTGCATCTGAGCGAGTTCGATTCGCACGCCGTGCATCGAAACGCGCCGAAATTCTTCGTTGCACGTGACCAGGAGCGACGCAACTTGGTAGCGCTCGTCTTGCAGCATCCGGTGGAGCGCCAAAGCAGAGTCTTTGCCGCCGCTCCAACAAAAAATGACCCGTTCTTTCACGCGGGCTCGTTTTGATGGACGCTTCGGCGCTCCTTTGCTTATGCCGGTCACAGCGCACGCGCATGCTGTATTATCTAGATCATGAGTCTGCTTCTGGCAGCCGCGTTGACCGGTGGAACGCTGTTCTCGCAGATCGTCCGCACATATACTGCGCGGCCACGCGCGCCATTCGTAAGTTACACGCTTCGGCGCGACCAGCTCACGCCGGATGGCCTGACGGATCTGGAGTGGTCGTACACGTATCGCGTGTGGTATCGCGCTTCGGATTCTTCCGCACTCGAGCGCCGCGTTTTCCGCGGCCGGCCCGGAGCGCTGAGCTACACGCGCGTGTCATTCAACGGCCCATGGGATCCGGGGCCTCCGACCGCCGATATTTTCGGCCTGGCAGGCGCCAACGCAACGGCACCGCAACCGGATTCATCCTATCGAACCATCGCGTCGGTCGTGGCATCCGGTGGCCCGGCGTACGAGGTGACTTCCGCCCAGATCGAGAGCGGGCAGTGGCACCTGCGCGTTCGGCCGCTTCATGTTCCCGGGACGTACATCTTGCGCGAACTATGGGCCGATACTGCTACGTTTGAACTAAAGAAAGCGGTCGTTGCCGATAAGCTCTTTGTCCTCGCGGGCCCCGTCTACGATCAGCTCGATACCTTATCATTCGCGTTGGTGAATGGCTGCGAGGCCATCACACACATTTCAACGCGCGCATCGTTCGACGACCAACCCGGCGGCGACGGCTTGAGCGTCGATTACGCCTTTTCGGATGTGACCTTCCCAAAAACGCTTCCGGACTGGTACTTCCAGCCACGCTCGTATGGTGAGCATGTATCCGAAGCACCGATCTAATGCACATCATCGATGCGCCGCATTGCTTAGGTCGAGAATGAGTTGATCGGTACGGCCGTGCAGTTCGAGCCGTTATTCTGCTCGAGCAGCACGTTGTACGTCGTGCCCGGATTCAGCGCCGGAACGGAAGACGCATAGTAATAGTCCGACGGAAACGGATGCGGGCCGCTTGAAAACGGAACCAAGTTGAGCGGACCGCCGGTAATCTGCTGACCGAAGTTCGTCTGCAGCACCACGTTCCACTGATTGTACGACGAGTACAACGCATTAGAATTGCCGTCCGCTACGAGCGTGATTTGCCCGATGTTCGCCGGCACGCCGGTTTGAAATGCCGTCGGACTAGCAAGTTGCACGTTTGTACCGGTATAGCACGATTGCACGGAGCCGCCGATGCCGCCGATGCCGCCCAGCAAGCCGCCCGCGCCGCCGCCGCACCCGGTCAAGGCCAAAACAAGCGCAGCCGCTGCTGCATATCGAGTTGTAGACATGTCGCAAGTACCTCACACGCTTAACGTGCAAGGCCGTCCATTAATCCTGAGCGCCCGCTGAGATTCCTAGCCCTCATAGCAAGCGTGGGCCACCCACCCACGAGTAAAAAAACGGGTACCACCTTCCCGTGCTGTCCGAGCAGATGCGGGGAGAGACAATATCGGCCCTGTGGCCGCTGCTCTTAGACAAGCTCGACACCGGCGTTGCCGTCACCGACTCGCAAGGCCGCGTGATGTTCGTGAACCATGCTTTTTTGGAATCGTTCGAGATCGAAAGCAGCGAGATTCTCGGGGCGCCCGTGACAAAGGCGACGATGCGGATGGTGGACCAGGAACGCCGGCATCTCACGCCGCTCTCGCTCCCGGTCATGCGCACGCTCAAGACCGGCGTGCCCTTGCGGGCCCGTGAGTATCATTTCGAGAGCCCCACGCGCGGATGGTTGACCTGGATTGCCTCGGCAACGCCGTTGCTCGGAAAAGCGGGACGTCTGGAAGCGGTAATCCTGACCATGAACGACGCTACCGCGTTCAAACGAACGATGATTGCGCTCGAGGTCACCGAGAAGCGCTTCCGCGAGATCGCGGAACACTCGCGTGATTTTATCGCGTACGAAGATCTCGACGGCATCTTCCAATACGTGTCACCCGCCTCTAAATTGATTCTCGGTTACGAGCCCACCGAGATGATCGGCCATCGCAGCGAAGAGTTCGTGCACAAAGACGAGGTCGAAGATCTTCGCAGACGTCACGCCGATCTGAATCAAGAGTTCTTTCACACCATCTTCCGGGCAAGGCATAAAGACGGTTCGTATCGCTGGCTCGACACGAATTGCGCGATCGTACGCGATTCCGAGCGCCAGCCGCAAACGTTTCTCGTAATCTGCCGCGACATCACCGAGCGGCGGGCGGCAGCGGAATCCATTCGCAGAAGTGAAGCAGAGCTGGCGCTTGCGCAGGAAATCGCGCATCTGGGCAGCTTTGAAATCGACTATCCGGGCGAGGTCACCTATTGGTCCCGCGAGCTTCACCGGATTTGCGGGACGGATCCGGCGAGCTACCGGCCTGAAAGCGGGGCGTTCTGGGAGTTCATCCATCCCGACGATCGTGCGCGCGTTCGTTGCGAGATTGAATCGGCGCGCGCGACGCACGAATCCTACGAATTGGAACACCGCATCGTTTGCGCCGACCGCGCCGAACGATGGGTTCTCGAGCGTGGGCGGTATACGTTCGACGAGTCCCGGAATGCCGTACGCTTAAACGGCGTGGTTCTCGATATCACCGAACGTAAGGTTGCGCAAGAGCGCGCAGCATTTCTAGCCGCACACGACTCACTCACCGGCCTCCCCAACCGTCAGGTTTTCGCCGAATACGTTTCGCAAGCGATCAAGATCGCAAAAAAGAGCGGCGGCCGGCTCGCCGTTTTCTGCATCGACCCGGATCGCTTCAAGGCCGTCAACGACTCGTTGGGGCATTCCACCGGCGATTCATTGCTCAAAAGCATGTCCGAGCGGATTACCGGCTCGATCGGCTCCGGCGAGTTCGCGTGCCGCCTGAGCGGCGCGGCGTTCCTCGTTTCCGCCGAATGCGCAAACGTCGAAGAGGTCGTCACACTCGCGGCGCGCATGCATAGCGCGCTTGCCCCGTCATATACTATCGACGGCCGGGACCTCGAAATGACGACGACGATCGGCATCAGCATGTATCCAAGCGACGGCACTGCGGCGGACGACCTCATCGCCGGCGCAGAAGGCGCGATGTATCGCGGAAAAGCTTCGGGCGGCAACACCATCGAGCTTGCGACACAGGAACTGCAGCATGCAGCGCGCCGGCGATTGGGGCTGGAACAGGATCTGCGAACCGCAATTCGCGATCGGCAATTCACCTTGCACTATCAGCCGATCGTCGATCTTGCAAGCGGACGTATTGCGGGATGTGAGTCTTTGCTGCGATGGGAGCACCCGGCAAACGGTTTACTCGCACCCGCGGCATTTATCAACGAGGCGGAAGAAACCGGCCTTATCGTGCCCATAGGCGAGTGGGTACTGGAATCTGCGTGCGCCTCTATCGCGCAGTGGGCGGAGCGTTTCGGCGATGACCTTTTTATCGCGGTGAACATCTCGCCCAGACAATTGAAACACGGTGGTTTGACCGAAAAGATTGCCACTTGCTTTGGAAAACCTACGCCCGGCGCCGGAAAGCTCGTCGTCGAACTGGTTGAAAGCACCGTCATGGACGACCCGGATCTCGCACTTCGCTTACTCCGAGAGATTCGCGCTATGGGCGTCAAAATTGCGGTCGACGACTTCGGAATCGGGTACAGCTCGCTCGCGTATCTCAAACGCTTTCCGCTCAATACGGTCAAGATCGACCGTACGTTCGTCGGTGACTTGGAGACGGACGAGAATGACGCCGCAATCGCGCAGTCTATTGTAACGCTTGCCCACAGTTTGGGTCTGCACGTCGTGGCGGAAGGCGCCGAAACCGCATGCCAACTCAAGATGCTGCGTGACTTCGGGTGCGACTTCGTACAAGGCTATTATTTCAGCCGTCCCGTGCCCGCGGACGCTTTTGAAGCGATGCTCGCCGCCGGCAAACGGCTGCAGTAGTCGCGCGAAGCCCCTTTTACCGCACGTACGCAGCGAGATATGGCGCGGTGCGGCTCGCCGGTGACTGCGCGACCTCTTGCGGCGGTCCCGCGACAACGACCTTTCCGCCTTTTTCACCGGCGCCCGGACCGATGTCGATAATCCAGTCGCTTCCCGCGACCACGCGCATATCGTGCTCCACGACGACCACCGTATTTCCCGCATCCACCAGGCCGTTCAATTGCAGGATGAGCTTCTCAACGTCGAACGGATGCAAACCGGTTGTAGGCTCGTCCAGAACGTAGAGCGTATCGCCACGCTGCGTTCGTTGAAGCTCGGTGGCGAGTTTGATACGCTGCGCTTCGCCTCCGGAAAGTTCGGTCGCGGGCTGCCCCAGGCGAAGATAGCCTAGCCCCACTTGCGCGAGCACGTCCAATGCGCGCAGTACGTGTACGTCCTCGAAAAAAAACTCACGCGCGGCATCGACGGTGAGATCGAGCACCTCGGCGATACTCTTACCGCGATACCGGATCTTCAGCGTCTCGGGATTATAACGCGAACCGTGGCAGCCGGAACATGGCGCGTAAACGCTCGGGAGAAACAGCAGCTCCACCATCACGAAGCCTTCGCCTTTGCAGACGGCGCAGCGGCCCTTCGCGACGTTGAATGAAAAACGCCCCGCATCGAAGCGGCGCGCCCGAGCGCTCTTCGTTTCCGCGAAGAGCTTTCGCACGGCATCGAAAAGACCGGTGTACGTCGCAAGATTTGAACGCGGTGTGCGTCCGATGGGCTTTTGGTCAACGATGACCAAACGTTTGATACGTTCCATACCT
>JAICWY010000022.1 GCA_025934645.1 Vulcanimicrobiia bacterium | reverse complement strand
ATCTGGCCGAGGTTCATGCGCGAGGGCACGCCCAGCGGATTCAGCACGATGTCGACCGGCGAGCCGTCTTCCATGTACGGCATGTCTTCTTCCGGCAGACGGCAAGACGTGGCTTCGCGACGGCCGTAGCGGCGATCGCTTCTCGCGTCCGATCACCGTCGGCATGATCTACATGCTCAAACTCGCGCACTTGGTCGACGACAAGATCCACGCGCGTTCGACCGGCCCGTACTCGATGATCACGCAGCAGCCGCTGGGTGGTAAGGCGCAGTTCGGCGGTCAGCGCTTCGGTGAAATGGAAGTCTGGGCGCTCGAAGCGTACGGCGCTGCCTACACGCTTCAAGAGCTGCTCACGGTCAAGTCCGACGACGTTGTCGGCCGCGTAAAAACCTACGAGGCCATCGTCAAGGGCGAGAACGTCATGGAACCGGGCGTGCCCGAGTCGTTCAAGGTGCTGATCAAAGAACTCCAATCGCTGGCGCTCGACGTCAAAGTGCTGACCGAGAACCGCGAAGAGATCGAGATCAAGATCCAAGACGACGACATGGGCGAGCGCGCGCAAGAAATCGGCCTGCTCATGGGCGATGAAGATCCGCGCATGACGCAAACCGCGGCAGCGCAGCGCGAAGCCGAAGCCGAGCGCGCAACCGTGGTGACGGGCGAAACCGGCGAGATCGAGGCTTCCGATGAAGAAGAGGAAGAGGAAGAGATCGACGACTCCAAACCCATCGTCACCGGACCGGTCGGCGGGAGCATGGGATCGGCCGAAGCCGACATGCAAGTTCCCGGCGCCGGCATCCGCGGCGCGGCGGTAGACGAGCTCGACGAGCTCGAGGTGGAAGAGGAAGCGCCCGAGGAAGAGGAAGAGGAAGACCAAGGCTACGTGCTCGAGGAAGAGGACGACGATGTGACCGAGGAAGCCGAATCCTACGAGGAAGAGGAAGAGACGGAAACGCCTTTCCGCGAGAACGAAGAAGAGTTCTAGCCTTCTCATCGGGGTAATCGAAAAAGCCGACGCACGAGCGCCGGCTTTTTTCTTTGGGCGGCAACCCAAGCGGAACTTCCGTAGCAGCGTAGGACGTTAAGACTACGTCGAGCCTTCGTTAACCTAAAAAGAGGATGTCTTTATGCAAATCAAATTAGCCGCAGCCGGCACGTGCCTGGCCGTCTTGCTGGCCGCTTGCGGCGGCGGATCGGGCGGCGCCGGTACGCCGGGCGGAGCGGGAACAGCTACGCTTGGTGCAGCGCTGATGGATTCGCCGTTTCGCACATCCGGCGGTACGGTAACCGCCGTGAATCTCTCCATTTCAAAAGTCGAGGCTGTGGGCGCGGGCGGCGTGCAAACGATCGCGACGTTCTCTCCGGCAAAGCAAATAAATCTGCTCGATTATCAGAGCGCTCCGCTGCAGCTGGGAAGCGCGCAAATTCCCTCGGGCCAATATCAACAGCTGCGCTTCGTGCTCGACACGACGGCAACCAATTCGGTAGTCGTCAACGGCACTTCGTATGCGCTCACGATTCCCAGCGCCGGCGGGCCATCCGGATTCAATGGCAACACGAGCACGGATAGCGGCGACGGCCCCGGCACCGCCGGCATCAAAGTAAACGTTTCACTGAACGCGCAAGCCGGACAAACGTACGGTTTCCTCATCGATTTCAACGCAGCCGAATCGATCGTGCAAGCCGGCGGAAGCGGACAATGGCTGATGAAACCCGTCTTGGTTGCGACGGCGCAATCCGTTTCGGGCTCGATCGCCGGCACCGTGAAGAACAACGCGGGCCAGCCCGTGAGCAATGCCGAGGTCCTCGCGCAGCAAAACGGCGTGACGGTGAACTCCGCGGTTACGGACTCGACGGGCGCGTTTCAAATAAACGCGTTGCCTGCGGGTTCGTATACGCTCGTCGTGGAGAACTCGTGGACGTCGCAAGCCGGTGCGGCGCAGACGGCGACCGGCGCGGATGGAACCGCAGCCGTGACGGATCCCTCTCCCGTTACGGTGACTGCGGGACAAACGGCGAGCGCGGCAATCACCGATTAGCGGGCGCATCGCAAGTGCAAAAAGAGCCGGCAAAAACGCCGGCTCTTTTCATTTGTAAAACAGTGAGTAGGTATTAACTCCTATTGGCAACCATGCAAGCGTAAAGTCTCAGTAACTACCCTTACAGATAAGTAGACGGGCGAGCCGATAATTGGTAACAAGAAGGTAACGCGTAGGAGAGAGGGGCTCCGTCGCTTGTTGAGGGGGAAAGTATGTTTCGCGGACGCGCAGTTTTAGCCGTCTTGATTTTCACGTGCGTGGCGCCGGCTTTGGCGCTCGCGCGACCCGATGTAAAAGTGCATCTGACCGGTGCGCTGGTGCAGAAGAACGCAAAGGGCCAGATTTCGACGGCTCCCGTCGCGGGTCTGACGCTGCACGCCGGGCAAATCATTCTTTACACGATCGACGCGACGAACGCCGGCAGCGATGCGGCATTCGACTTTAGCACCGACGGCGCCGTGCCGGCGCGGACCCAGTTCGTAGGCGGCAGTGTCTCGACGCCACCGGCTACCGTGGTCGAATATTCGCTCGACGGAAAAACATGGTCGGCGCATCCGACGGCCGCGGTAAGAACCGCGCACGGCGTCGTGCGGAAACCGGCGAGCGCTTCGCAATATACACGCGTCCGGTTTACGGCAAAGCGCCCGCTTGCCCCGAAAGCATCCTTTCGTTATAGCTACGAGGTGCTCGTCAAATGAAGCACTTCACGACGCAACGCGCGGCGCGCGCCGCGGCTTGGGTTCTCGCGCTTGCTTTTGCGGCGAACCAAGTAGCGCTTCAGCCGGCGGTCCTCGTTTCGGCGGCCGACGCACCCGGCACGCAGATCACCAACAGTGCCTCGGCGACGTATAAAGACGCCTCGGGGACGCAATACAGCACCGTTTCGAACACGGTGACCGCGACGGTACAGAACGCGCCTACGCTCACGAACACCGGCGGAAGCGGCACGAATTATGCACCGGCTCAAACCGTGACCGACTCGTTCGTGCTGGCAAATACCGGTAACGCGAGCGGCTACTTCCAACTCGGCGGCGATGCGACCATCGGCGGCACGGACGCCGCCTCTGCGACGCTCGGCAACGGCGCGACGACGTGTACGACGCCGGTCGGCTCCCAATCGGCGCCGTGCGAATATGCGGCGAAAGTCGGTTCGACGACCTACTCCTTTACCTCGCTCAGTTCGACGTCCGACAATAATTCGCTCAACTACTGGCTGCAGAATACCAATCCGCTGACCACGTCCGGCTCGAGCGTAACGATCTACGTTTACTACACGCTCTCCAGCGGCGCGGCCACCGGTTCGTCCAATACGGTCACATCGTCGATTGGTGCGACGGTCGTGTACGCCGCGACGGGCTCGGCACCGGCCGAAACCTCCGCATCGCAGAGCGCTTCGGTAAGCAATACCGTGCAAGCCGATGCGCGTTTGGATCTGTACAAGTCATCTAGCCAAAACGGCACCAGCGGCGACATCACGTACACGATCTCCGCTCATAACGGCGGCGCATTCGCGGCGAAAGATCTGCAATCGGTGAAGACGCTGCTGGGCGCAGGCGCGGCCGGCATTGTGATCGCCGATAAAGTTCCCGTCTTTAGCGGCAGCCCGTTGCACTTGAGCAGCAGCGGCGCAGTAACCACGTCGACAAGCACGACGTACGGATATCCCACCGGCTCGCCGACCCTGGACGTGTATTACACGACGTCCGCGAACGGCACGACGGGCTGGACCAAAGCCACAGGCAATCTCCCGACCGACGGCACGGTAACGTACATCGCCGTCTTCATTCACGGCGGAACGTGCGGCACCACCGGTTACGATCTGTGCGCCGACACCGCCCATGCGACGAATCCGGGCAACAGCAACGTCGCCAGCGCGGCTGCGGTGCAGTTCTCGTTCGTCGTCGCCCAGCCCACGGGTTCCGGAGCCGCTAATGCCGGTTCAGTGACCAATATCGCGAATGGCGCGATCGGCGACAACCAGCCGACCGAACACATTCTCTCTCCGGGCGTTCCCGGCGGTACTGCGGACTCTACGTCAAGCACGCCGCTCACGACCGCCGGTCAAGGCATCAACAACACGACGCTCACGTCCACGAGCGGTGCGTCGGACAAGACCAGCGATCAGGCCCTCGCGGCATACGGCGCGCTGAACGGCCCGTCGGGCCAACCGGCATCGAGCGGTTCGTTCGACGGCAACGTGGCCGCGAGCACGTCGGCGGACTTTACCGCTGCATCGTTCGGCATCACGGCTGACTCGATTACCAATACGAGTACGACCGCCGGCACGCCGGCGACGACGGCAACGCTCTCCGGCAGCGCGACGGTTTGCGTCGCCGGCACCGTCAAAAACAGCGGAAACAAAGACGACAACTACAACATCACGGCGTACGCGCCGACCGCGTTCGCCATTCCGGCGACCGGCGGGCAGAGCTATACGGCGAGCTTCAGCGCGGGCGGCACGCAAGTGACGGGGTGGAGCGTCGGCGTGTATTCGAACAGCGTGTGCAGTTCGCTGCTGGGTGGAGCGAGCGCGGGCGCTGCAAGTTCGACCGCGTCGAACGTTTCGGTGACCTCCGGCTCGACGCTGACGTATTACGTCGGATACACTGTGCCGGCGGCGACGAAATACTTCACGCGTTTCGACTCGCTGGTACATGCGGTGAGCGTGGGAGATTCCACGCAGATGAACGACACGCACAACGAACTGTACTCCAGCTACATCGCACTCACCAAATCGCAGTCGATAACTTCCACCAACTGCCCGTCGGGTACCTCGCCTTCGTACGTGGCCGGAACGGTCTGCACGGGCGATTCGATCGCCTACACGATCGACTACCGCAACTTGGTGATGGGCACGAGCGACACGAACGTTTCATTCAGCCAATGCGTCAACAATACCGGCGCGGGCAACGTGCTGGTCATCACGAATAACGGCACGGTGAGCAGCTCGTCCTCGACGACGACGCAGAACAACTGGGGCTATTTCACAACCGGTCTGCAGTCCCAGCCGGTGGACAGCGACAGCACTGGGGCGACGCGCGCCGGTTCCGCGTTCCAGTACGCTACCGGCACGCCTGCAGGGGCATACTCAGGCACGTTTAGTGCCGGCGCCACCGCCTTTACGGCGACACCGGGTGGGACCGGTTTCCAACTCGTACCACGCAACTACAATTCGCCCTCGGGCACGCAAGATTGGAAAGGTACGATTACGTTCTCGCTCGTCGTGAAGTAATCGCCGTAGTCATCGCCGTGCTGCTCTGCCTGTTGGCAGGGCCGCGCGGCGAGGCAGCTTCATCGGGCGGGACCACCATCGTCAACTCCGTCACCGCAACCTATTCGGATGCGCGCGGGCGGAGCTATTCCACGCTTTCGAATGTACTGGTCGCGACGGTCGCGGAGATCGGCGCGATTAGCGTTTCACCCAAACAAGCGCAGGCGAACGCGCAAAACGATACCGCCGCCGTAAATCAGTCGGCTGCGCGAATCTTCGTCGTCGCGAACGGCAGCAACATTTCGGATGCGTATCGCGTCACTGCGCTCACAGCGGGCGCGTTGAAGATTACCGCCGCGTCCTGGATGCTCGCGGACGGATCGAAGCAAGACGCGATGAACGGCGCGGTCTCGCCGGCCGTCGGCGCCGGCGGCTTCACCAAACTGCTCGTCACCGTTTCTACGTCGGGACTCACCGTCGGCGCGCAAGTCCCGGTCGACGTCACGGTGCAGACTACCGCCGGCGGAACAGTCAACGGACTGCAGAGCGATACGGGTCGCGAATGGATCGTCGGCGGAGCGGCGCCCGTGCTTACCGGCCCGAGCGGCGCCAATACGCAGGTGACAAAGACCGCGAATAAAGTCACCGTCGTACAAAGCGAGCCGGGCTCGACGATTACGTTCGATATTTCAGCCTCGAACAGCGGCGGATCGGCGGCGCAGAACGTTATCGTGACCGACAACGTTCCGAGCGGCATGGCGATCGTCGCTTCCAGCGCGAAGGTTGACGGTCAAGCGGCAGGCTCCGCCGCGTCGGTGCAGGGCCAAACTATTACCGTGAACGCCGGTACGCTTGCGGCGGGCGCATCGCTCGATGTGTCTTTTCAAGCTACAGTGCCGCCCGGACAAGTGCTCGGCGAGTCGTTCGTGAATATCGCGAGCATCGCGGCCGACGGAATTCCGGCGCAGCAGACGACGCCGGCGAGCGTGCTCGCGGGCACAGCCAATATTGTTTTTGACGGTTTCGGCGGCCAACATCATCCGGTCGGCGGCGCAGTCATTGCGCTGCTCGATTCACAGCACAATCCCGTGCAATTGGAAAGCGCGTCGGCCAATTCGGCGCGCCGCGTTGCCGCGGCTGCACAGGGATTGGCCACGCAAAATCCGTTTGTCACCGGGGCGGACGGCGCTTACGGTTTCGCGCTGCAGCCCGATCAAATTGCAACGGGCGGGTCGCGCTTCTTCCTGACGATCGCGGCGCCCGGATATCTCAACCGGCAAGTGCAGCTCGACATCACGCCCGGCGCGGAGAACGAATTATACGACGTCAAGGCGAGCTCGTTGGACGGCCAGCCGCTTGCGGCTGCGGGCGGATTCACGCTCACCGGCAGCGCCGTGCAGTTGCAGAATGTTTTCGGTCTTTTCGGAAATCTGCCGCTGTTCTCGTCGAAGGCGATCGATGTCACGAAAACCTCCGACCGGCAAGCCGCGGCCGGTGGCGATCGCGTCGTGTACACCGTCGGTTTTACCAATACGTCGTCTTCACAGCTGGCAGCGGCGAGTGTCGTGGACACGCTACCGCCGGGAATGGTGTACGCCGCTGGGACCGGACGCATGGACGGCGCAGCGTCGGAACCGCTTGTCGAAGGCCGGATGCTGACCTGGACGTTGCCGCAACTCGCTGCCGGCGTCGCGCACACCCTGACGTATGCGACAGTTGTATTCCCGTCGGTCACCGAGGGCACGACGCTGACGAATACCGCAACGGTAACGGGCGAGTTGCCGTCAACGACCGCCAAGCTGAGCGGCAGTGCATCCGCTTCGATTGCCGTGATCGCCGGCGCGCTGACCGATCGGCGGATCGTCACCGGACGCGTGTTCGTGGACTCTGCGGGCAGCGGACATTTTGCGCGCGGCGATTCCGGCGTCGGCGGCGTGCGCATCTATCTTGAAGACGGCAGCTACGTCGTCACCGACGCGGACGGGCGCTTCTCGTTTCCCAGCGTGCGTCCCGGCATGCACGTGCTTCGCTTGGATGCTGCCACGTTGCCGGCAACCGTGCACGCTTTCGCCGGTGCGCGTATGAACTCAACGCGCGCGACGCAGCGGCTGCTGCACGGCATTCTCGACGGCGGCACGATGGAAGACGTCGAGTTCGCGCTGCAAGGCGGAAGCAAATGACCCGCTTTATCGCCGCGCACATTATGCGCGCGACCGGTTTGCTGCTGATCGCCGCGACGTTCTTCGCCAACGTGATCGTTCCGACGCGCGCGGAGTCAAACGCGCCCGTGTACGCCGATCTGACGCATCTCGTGTACACAGCCACGGGCCCGCTATCCGCGTCGTTCGTCTCTCCCGCGCCTGGCGAAGCTTCGGCTATCGGCGCGGCGACCGTTACGGCGTCCACCATAAAAGGCGCGGGCATCGAACTCTCGGTCAACGGGGAAACCGTTCCGTACAAACAGCTCGGAAAGCGCACGGTCAACGTGAAGACCGGAGAGACGCAGTATTTTTTCTACGGGGTTCCGCTGAAACCGGGACCCAATACGCTGGCGATCGTGCCGCTCGGCGCGGACAACGCGCGCGGTGCGGCGGTAACGGAAACGGTGTTTGGCCCGGGAGCGCCGGCATCGCTCTACGCGGATTTCGCCGCACCTTTGCTCGCCGACGGAAAGACGCCGGCGATCATGCGCGTGTGGGTTCGCGATCAATACTCGCATCCCGCGATCGCGGGCGCTCGGCTTACCGCAACGATCTTACGCGGAAACGCCGCCTTCGCGAATCCGGATGCACCCAGCGCGATGCCCACTGATGAACCCATGCCTGCATCGCCCCTCCCTTCGCCGCGTCCGGCTAGCGGAACGCAAAACGTGGAACAAACGCTGGCGCCCGGTGGCTATTCCGAGATCCGCATTATTCCCGGCACGCTAGCCGGACCGCTGGAGATAGAGATCGATGCGGGCGATGCCCGGCTCCGGAAAACGTTTTACTTGGAACCGTACGTGCGCAAGCCGTTCGTTACCGGATTGATTTCCGCGGGCGCCGGCGCCGTACCGGGCGGCGTCGACGGCGACGCGCGCTACGACGAGGGCGCGTCCCGGCGCGAACGCGTCGCGCTGTACGCCAGCGGTCAAGTGGGAAAACATTCGCTGCTCACGCTCGCCTACGAATCGCAAAACCGCCTCTCGCCCGTTTCTTCGTACGGCGCGTTCGTGCAAGATCCGAACGAACGTCCATATTTGACGTACGGCGACGCGTCTTCCGTCGCGAGTCCGCTCCACTCGCGCGACCGGCTTTACGCGCGCATCGAGAACGGCCGAAATAGTTTGATGTGGGGCCAGTTCGATGCGGCTATCGGCTCCACGGATCTGGGCTCGTTCCATCAGCTGCTCAGCGGCGCGCAAGTGACGCTCGGCGATCGCAACGAGCGCGTAAGTTTCACCGGGTTCACCGCACGCAACGACACGGCGTTCATCTCGCAAGCGCTGCCCGTACTAGGGCTGGGCGCTCTCATGCAGCCGTTGCACCCGAATATCGTCGTGGGGTCCGATTACGTGCAGCTCGTCGCGCTCGACCGGCGGACCGGCGCCATCATCTCGCAGACGCCGCTGACTCGAAACCTCGACTATACGATAGATTACGCGACCGGAACGCTCCGGTTCATCAACGTGCCGCTGCCATACGATCAGAACTTCAATCCGCAGACGATCCTGCTGCAATACCAGTATCAAGGCCCCGGCGTGCTCTCGCAGACGACGGGCGCCGGACTGGGCATTGCGCTTACTGCGGATAAAAAGACTGCGCTGCAGCTCGGATACGTGAACGATACGACGGGCACGCGGAACTTCGCGCTCTCGTCGGAAGCGCTGACGCGGCAATGGGAAGGCGGATCGTGGTCGTTCTCTCACGCGAGCGCGCATGGTGCGATGCCGGATCCGAACAACCCGTACCCGACCGCTGCCGGCGGCGATGCGATCTCGTTCCTGCTGAGTTCCCACGCGCTCGGCAACCAGGTCGATCTGAGCTTTCAAGATACCGGCGGCGGATTCTCGAACCCGTTCGGCGGGTTGTCGACGCCGGGCTTACTCGCGTACCACGTCGGGTATACGCGTTCGCTGCCGCAGCGCTTCGCCGTTACGCTGAGCGCCGATGGGCAACGCAATCACGGCATTGGGCAGAACGACTCGCAGAGCAACCAAAACGTCCTCGTGCATTGGTTCGCTTCCAAGCAACTCTCGTTCTTGGCGGGGCTCGTACGTCACGATCAGCGCAGCGGCGGTGCGCTTCCCTCGCCGGCGCCATCGGCCGGACCGTTCGTCGGAACGCAATCGCAAACGCAAGCGCGTTTGGGCATGGAATATAAGGCGAGCAAACGCGTATCCGTGACGTTGGAACAGTATCAGACCATTGCGGGAAGCGATGCGGGATCGACGCAGCCATCGCAAACGCTCGCGCAGTTCGGCTACGATATGCCGGGGCATGGCCGCGTCTATCTGCGCGAGCTGTGGAGCGCCGCGCCTGCGATGACGTTCGCGAACGCGGCGAGCGGAATTACGCTCGGATCCGGCGCGACGCATTCGCTGCAGCTCGGAATGGAGCGCGAGCTTTCGCCGGCGACGACGATTAGCAGCGACTACGTCGTCAGTGGTACGGGCGATGCGCGCAACATCTACAGCGCGCTAGGCGTGCAAGAGCGTTTCAAATTTTTCAAAAATCTGGCCGGCAACCTGATAGCGCAGTCAGCCAACGCCATCGGCCAAGGCGCCCAAGGCTTCACGACTTGGGGCGGCGCACTGGCATACGCGAATCCGCAAACTCTACGCGCGTCGCTCGCCTATCAAGGGCGCAGCGGCTTTGCGGGCGGTTCGACACTGTCATCCGGCATTGCGGGCCGCATCTCGCCGGACATCTCGATTGTAGCCTTCGCGCAACGCGCGTACAGTCCGGCGGCGCTCTCGATCGATGACAAAGCGACGCTGGCGCTGCGTCCCTCGCAGAACGACCGTCTGGTCTCGCTCTTCACCTACGAGCGATCCAACGGCGGGTTCAACACGGCGGAGGTTTCGAACGTAGTCTCCCTCGAGCAACTTTTCCGGCCGACGGAGTCGCTCGAAGTTGCGGGACGGTTTGCGTTTAAACTGGACGGTGACGGTTACTATGAAGCGCATACGTCGCTGTGGTCGCTGCGCGCGCGGCAAGGCTTAGGACCGCGATTCGATATCGGCACGGAAGCGCGTATGATCTCGGTGCCGGTGAACGGCGCGCGATCCGTTGACTTCGCGGTCGAATCGGGGTATGCCGCCGGAACGACTGCGCGCATTGCGGTGGGATACAGCTTTTCCGGAAGCGACGATCCGACGCTGACGGGGCGGCCGCAACGCAGAGGCGTTTATCTCACCGTCACATCGCTGATCGACCGTTTCTTCGGATGGGGTAAGCAGCCGTGATGCGTGCGCTGCGCGCCTTGACGCTTTTTGCCGCGATGTTTTTCGCCGCAAGCTC
The DNA here is from genome assembly GCA_025934645.1 of Vulcanimicrobiia bacterium. Lineage (GTDB taxonomy): Bacteria > Vulcanimicrobiota > Vulcanimicrobiia > Vulcanimicrobiales > Vulcanimicrobiaceae > JAICWY01. The sequence goes on along the minus strand of JAICWY010000022.1, from coordinate 21,827 downwards.
CGGAGCGCTCGCATACGTTGTTTATGGCCCGACCATCAACGCTATCTGGGGCATCAATCCCGTCAGCGGCTCGGCGGGCAAGGTGTACACCTTCGGCACGGCGATGACGTCGATCGCGGCCATCGCACAGCGGCAGAGCGACGGCATGATCTTTTTCATCGACGGCAATACCGGCAATAACAACGTGTACCGCTGGGATCCGTCGACGCCTGCGGCCGCGCCCGTACTTTTGGGCACGACCGGAACCGGCGTTCCGTATTTACCGCGCCTTGCGTTCGACAAGACGAGCGGCGTGCTGTACGCGATGGACACGAACGCCAATCCGACGATCTGGACGATCAATCTGACGACCGGCGCCGCGACGAGCACGGGCACGACGTTGAGCCTGCCGAGCGGCGGCGGTGACTTCGTCATCGACACGGACGGCACGTGGTACATCGCCGTCGGCAACACGTTGTACAAAACGGCGGGCATGGGCGGAGCGCTGACGACGATTGGCACCGTGAGCAGCACGGGAACCATCACCGGGCTGGCACTGGGCGCCGGCAATACGCTCGTCGGGTCCGATTCCTCAACCCCGTCCAAAGTCTATCTGATCGACAAAACGACCGCGGCTGCCACGAACACGAACAACACCATTAACGACACGGCGAGCGTCGGCGATCTCGCGGGTATTTTCCAGTCCGACCTGCAGCTGATGAAGACCGATGACAGCGGCGGTTCGTGGACGGCGGGACTTACCGGTAACTACACCCTCACGGTCACGAACATCGGCAACAAGACGACGAGCGGAACGATGACGCTCACCGATGCTGTGCCGTCCGGATCCACCGGTCTGACGGTAAATTCCGTGACGGCTGCGAGCGGCTGGACGTGCACGACGTCGCAAACCGTAACGTGCACGAGCAACGCCGGTACGACGCTCGCGCCGAACGCTTCGGCGACGTTTACGATCAATATTACCGTCAGCGGCACGGAAACGAGCGTAACGAACTCGGCCTCGGTCACCGGCGGCGGCGTGCCGTCGAATCTGGCGCCCGATGGCCAGGCGTCGGACACGACGGCAATTACGCAATCGTCGGGAACCGGCATGCTCATCGGACCATATGTTGCCGCGGATGCCGATAAAGGAGCGCAGTACTCCGGAAGTTATGACGGTATAGTTGCTTCTACAAACGAATCTGATTTCAACGCGACGAACATCCCATTCGCAGCAAATACCGCGCTCAACAATGGGCCGAATGCGACAGCCACGACCCCGGACCCTCAGCCCGTTTCGGCGGCGCCGGTCACCTTCAACGTGGAAAATGCTCTTTACTACAACACGCAGGGAAGTGCGCGGACCCTAACCATAACTGTGAATGCGCCAAGCGGATGGACTGCTCAGATATGTCCGGACTCGGCCGGCGCGCCTCTATGCGGCGGCACGACGACGGGCGCCTGCAGCACCACCACCTGGAACACCAGCGCGGCGACGCAAACAGCCACTGCAACATGCACGCAGAAGCAAAATAAGGCGGCGTACAGTGTTCCGTTTTGGGTCGTGTATACTACACCGGCCAGCGGCTTGAAATCGCTTACGCGCTATGACAGTGTTATCACGGCAAGCGACGGAACGAACTCGAATACCACCCACAACGAGCTCTATAGCGGTTATATTGCTGTGTCGAAAACCGTCACCGTTCAGACGACGGGCTGTCCTTCCGGAATGACGCCGGCGTACGCCGGCGGCGTGTGCCCGGGCGGCGTGTTGTTGTACGCGATCAATTACAAAAACATTGTCGTCGGCAGCAACTCCGCGTCCGGTGCGGCGATGCCTTCAATGCAGGCCGGATCGTTCGTGATTGCCGAAAACGGAGGCACCGGCTCGAACAACTGGGCAACCTACACGAATGGATTGAAGGAAGCGCTTGTAGCCGGTGCTGACGGGTCGACGTCCTTCGGCGACTCGACGAGCGGTTCCACGTTCACGGGCAACGCGATAGCGTCGACGGCCTTTACCTGTACCGTCGGCGGCGCCTCGTTTCAGTTGGCGTCCGGTGCGTCGGGGACGCTGTGGTTTCGCGTCGTCGTAAAATAGCCGACCGGGCGTCCGGCGTAGCACGTTGACCGGACCGGGAAAACGTCTCCTGAGCGCTAGCAAAAGGAGACCCTATGGCAACACGAGCGTCCGAAATCATGAGTAAAGACATCACGGTGATTCGTGAGGAGGAGACGGTGCGCGATGCCGCTCAGCGCCTTGCGAGCGACGACATCGGCGTACTGCCGATCTGCGATTCCAACAAGCAACTCAAAGGCATGCTGACCGATCGCGACATCGTCGTGCACGTCATCGCACGCGGGAAAGATCCGGCGAGCACGACCGCGCGTGAATTAGAGCAGGGCGAGATCGTCACGCTGCGTCCCGACGACTCCGTCGAGCACGCACTGGATCTAATGGCGCAGCATCAGGTGCGCCGTTTGCCGGTCGTCGACAATGGGCGTATCGTCGGCATGGTAAGCCAAGCCGACGTCGCCAAAGCGGTCCGCCCGGAGGATGCGGGCCGGATGCTTACGTCGATCTCGAAGGGCTAGTTACGAGTTGCGGTTCGACTCGTATGCGCCGCCGAAGTAAAAAATCGCCGTGATGACGACCCCAGCCGCCGCCATGAAAAATAAGAGACCTTCATTCATGTCCTTCTGATACCCAGGTTCGCTGGGGAATGAGGTCCTGGTCAAGCGCCGAGGCGCAGATTTCACCTGCGAAGCGGCGCTTTTCATAGGCGAAGACGCTCTCCACGATCCGCTTGACGGCTTCGATGAACGTTTGCCGGCTGTCCGGCGCCAGGATGATGCGCTTCATCAGGCTGTTCAAATCGTCGAGCGAAAGCCGCTGATCCACGATCGTTCCGGCAATGGGGCTATCGTAGACTTGCACGCTGCGGATTTCCCGCTCTTCCTTGTACTCGCGGCGCTTGTGGAAGAAGAGTGCGTGAACGTTGTCGATTTCGCCGCGCATCGGCTCGTATCGCATGCGTTCGATGCGTGCCTCCCCGTCACGGCTGAGCACCTCTCGCAGCGCGCCGACCGTGGTCTCGATCGCGACGGATTCGCCGCTGCGGCCGTAAACGTTCCACATGCCGTACGATTCGCGTTCTTCGAACTCGAACCAGTACGTCGCGGCGGCATACGTGCGCGCGCGCCGGATCACCTCGGCGGCATCGGTCTGCTTCCCGTTAAAGCCTAGGCGCTCGAGCATCTGCGGGGCGAATGTGATGTGTTTGTGCCCGAACGCGCCCTCAGCGGCATCGTGCAACACGTCGATGCGCGTCTGCACCAAATGCCCGCTGAGCAGTTCCAGAAACGAGTTGAGCTTCATGTACCGCCAGATCACCGTACCGGCGGCCGGCACATACTCCATGAAAGCAGTGTTCCCGCTCGTGACGGGAACACTGCTGCGCGTTTACTGCGTGGAAGCGACCGGTACGAAGACGTGGTAGGCGGAGGCTTTGCCGTCGGAGTCGAGCCGAACGACGACGTTCGCGTTGCCTTTTGTGAAATCGGCACGGTACGTGAACTCGTTCTTCGCCGGATCGCTGCTGACGAACGTAAGCCCTTTGTAGTCGCCCAGTTCGTGCATCTGATCGGAGAGCGTGCCGACTTGGGCGCGGTTGACCTGCGTCTTTAGCTGATCGTCGAAGTTCTGCGTGAGCGCACTGATGTCGTCGTTATAGGCAGCCTTGGTCGCAGAATCCGCCAGACTCTGCGCCTGCCCACCTGAACCGCCCCCGCCGCACGCGGCAAGCGCGAACGCTGCCGCCGCGGCGAGTGCGAAACGTGCTACAGCTGTCCCCATCCGTACGAAACCATCGCTACTTGGCTCTGCGCGCTGTTCGGACGCGCGGCCACGCGGCGGTTGCCGGTATTCGAGTTTCGGCGCTGAGCCGGCGCGTACGCGGTTTGCACCGGGTACCCGCTGCGCTGCACCATCGAGAGTTGATGGCGCTGCTGCAGAATCACGTTGTGCTGAAAAGAGACTTCACGCTTGAGGTCGGCGATCTCCGCAAGCGAGTTGCTGTACGCGTTCTTCTCGCTACGATACGCGGCCCACGCGTCGCTGTTCTCCGACTGCAGTTCGGCTTGACGGCGATCGTCTTCCGCGTAACGTTCGTGCACTTTGCGGTTGTGCTGAATGATCAGATACGTCGCAGCGCCTACGCCCAGCAGAATGTTGCGTGTGCTGGCCGCTCCATTGGCGAGCGCGGGTGCTGCGGGAACCAGCAGCGCCAGCGTGCCGGCGAGAGCGGTTCCTGCGATTGCGCGTTTCAGAAACATACGGGTGATTCGTCCTCCTACTGCCGTGAACGCTCCGGCGCAGGCGATTGTTCCCTCTCCCGGCGGCACTAAAGCAGCACGACAAGCGAGCGCCCATACGTTTTGGCCGTAGGCGCGGTGGGCCCGCTCGCGAATGGGGCCGCATGGCAATTGGGAAACGCATCGGATTCGCCGGCACAGGACGCATGGGGGCGAATATGGCCAAGCGCTTGCACGATCGGGGCTACACGATCGCGGCGCTTTTTGACACGCGTGAAGAGGCCGCGCGGGAAACCGCGGTGGAAACCGGGGGTGAGGTGTGCACCACCCTTAGCCGGGTAAGCGCCCTCTCGGACGTCGTGATTACCGTCGTGCCGGACGATACCGCGATGTATACGATTTTCGCGACGGAGGGCGACACATTGCTCGCGCCCGGCAAGCTGTTCGTGAACGCGGCAACAGTAACGCCGCGCGTGCACGTGGACGTCGAGCGCCTGTGCGAAGAGCGCGGCGCGCATTCACTCGAGGCATGCATGGCCAGTTCCATTCCTCAAGCCCGCAGCGGTGAGCTTTATCTGATGATTGGCGGGAAGCGCGAAGTGTTCGAGAGCGCGCGTCCGATGCTCGAAGCCATGAGCGCGTCGCTGAAATACATCGGCGAAGCGGGGCGCGCCGCACAGCTCAAAGCGCTCGTGAACATGGTCATGAACATCAATACGGCGGGGCTGGCCGAAGGCTTGGGACTTGCGGACGCGCTAGGTTTGGACTTGAACGTTGTGCGCGAAGTCTTCTCGCAAACCGGCGCTAATTCGCGCGTGTTGGAGACGGACGGTGCCGACATGCAGAACCGCGACCACGAGGTGTATTTCTCCGCCGCGCATGCCGCTAAAGATTCCGGCATCGCGCTTTCGCTCGCACAAGACGAAGGCTTGCGGCTTCCGCTCGCGCAGGCGGCATACGAGCAATACGAGCGCATGAAAACGGTTGGACTTGGCGAGATCGATAAATCGGGCGTCTCGGAACTCACGTTCAAGGGGCGTAACGGCGCGGCGGCAGCACGATGACTATTGAAGAACGCGTCGCGCTGGACGACGGCGCGAAGACGACGCTCGAACGCTGGGGCGAGCGCGGACCGGTCATTCTGGCCGTGCACGGCATGACCAGCTCGCGTAAATCGTGGGAACGCTTCGCGATGCACTATCAAGACCGCTATCGCATCTACGCCTACGATCAGCGCGGGCACGGCGATTCGGCGGAAACCACCGGCCCAATGACGCTGCATCGCGCGTTGTTGGATCTGTACAATGCCATGGAAGCGTTGCCCGATCCGGTTGACATCCTCATCGGGCACTCATGGGGCGGCGCGGTCGCGATTCTCGGGGGCCGGCGCTTCGACGTGCAGCGAGTCGTGGCCGTAGACCCAATGATCCGGCAAGCCGACTCATCTTGGTACGACGAATTTCTCGGGGAATTAAAATCGCTTTTCGCGCACAAAGGCGAAGCGCGCGATGCAAAGGTCGCGGAAGAGTACCACGATCTCGGATGGGGCGACATCGACATCGAACGCAAGAAACATGCCGTGCGCAACATGACCGCCGAGCCGATCGAGCGCCTGCGCGACGAGAACCCGCCCGGAGCGTGGGACTTGCGCCGCGACTTGGAAGAGTATCCCAAACCGCTGCTGCTCGCAATGGCCGATGCACCCGAGAGCATCGTCGTCCTGGATGATTTGCGCTACGTGCGCGAGCGCGGCGGATCAAACGTGAGCATTCGCGTCTTCGAAAATCAAGGCCACAACTTGCACCGCACCGCCTTCGAGCGCTTCACGCAAGAATTGGACACGTTCTTGGAGCGCACGCAGCCGTAGATAAAAAGAAGAGGGCCCGCAATCGCGGGCCCTCGACCGATCGGAGCCGGAAGTTTCTAGTAGTGCCCGCCGCCGCCGGTCGCGCGTTTGTGGTGCATACGTTTCGTCTTGTGGGTCGCCGCGACCATCGGACGGTTGAACTTCGCAAGCCAATCCGAACCGTTCGGATTGTTGCTGAGCGCGTTCATCTGCGTTCCGTTGTTCATCATGGAGCCGCTGCTGCCGTTCATCGGGGCGCTGCTGCCGTTGTTCATCGTGCCGTTGGCGCAATTCGTCGTACCCGACGCAGTCGTTTCGGTCGTGGTCGTGGTGGTGCCGTTCGTGCTCGTCGTTGCGCCCGGCATGCTGCTATTGCCCGAAGGCGGCATCATGCTGCTGCAGTTCGTGGACGGCACGGTCTTGGGGCACTGCACCGTCGTCGCCGTTGTGGGCTTGGCGACCGTGGGCGTCTGCGAGGTGGTGGTGCCTTGGCCCGTGGGGTTGTTGGAGGTCACGGGGGTTCCGGGAACCGTGTTCTCGGTGCCGGTCTCGGAATTTGCGCCGTTCGTCACCGTACCGGTGCCGTTCGGGTTGCAATGGACCTGAGTCGAGCTGTTGGGGACGGCCATCTTCGTGGGAGGCGTCCCGGTGTTCTGGGCCAGCGTGGGCGTGGCGAAACCAAGCATGAGCCCGGCAACCGACGCGACGCTGAGGACCTTCATTGAAATACTCATGCGCTTTCGCTCCTCGGGAAGTGACGTTGGGAAACTCCCTCGGTAGTTACCCGGGCGGCCGCGAGGTATGGGCAGAAGGAGCCTGCTCGGCCGGGGGAATCCCAGCGTACACCCGCCCCGGCCTTGCCGCAACGGGCGGGCAGGGGTATAATAACCGTCTGTGCCCCGCACTTGGGCGGGGCGGTGAGCCGCAACGGTGGGCCCCCTTACGTGACCACGTGAGATGAGGTGCCCTGCGTCAGCTGCAGCCGCCAGCGCACATCCGTGACTCAACGGAGACACGTGAATCTCATAGACGTCAATAATTTCGATGCGATGCGAATCGGTTTGGCTTCGCCCGAGCAGATCCGCGCGTGGTCGTTCGGCGAAGTTAAAAAACCCGAAACGATCAACTATCGCACCTTGAAACCCGAACGCGACGGTCTTTTCTGCGAGAAGATCTTCGGGCCCACCAAAGACTGGGAATGCCACTGCGGCAAGTACAAGCGGATCCGCTTCAAAGGCATGATCTGCGATCGCTGCGGCGTCGAAATCACGCGCGCGAAAGTGCGCCGCGAGCGGATGGGCCACATCGAGCTCGCTACGCCCGTCAGCCATATTTGGTATTTCAAAGGCGTGCCCAGCCGCATCGGCATTCTGCTCGACATGTCGCCGCGCCAGCTGGAGAAGGTCATCTACTTCGCGGCGTACGTCGTCATCGATCCGGGCAACACGCCGTTGCAGAAACGTGAAGTCCTCACCGAACAAAAGTATCGCGAGCACCGCGACAAGTTCGGCAATGCCTTTAAAGCCGGCATGGGCGCGGAAGCGATCCGCGAGCTGCTGCGCGATCTGAACCTTCGCAAGCTGCAAGAAGACTTGCGTAAGGAATTCAAAGAAACCACCGGACAAAAGCGCCTCAAGGCCATCAAGCGTCTCGAGGTCGTCGAAGCGTTTCTCGCCAGCGGCAACAAGCCGGAGTGGATGATCCTCTCCGCGGTGCCGGTCATCGCGCCCGAACTGCGTCCGATGGTGCAGCTCGACGGCGGCCGCTTCGCAACGTCCGACCTCAACGATCTCTACCGCCGCGTCATCAACCGCAACAACCGTCTAAAACGGTTGCTCGAGCTGAGCGCGCCCGAGATCATCATCAAAAACGAAAAGCGCATGCTGCAGGAAGCGGTTGACGCGCTCGTCGACAACGGCCGCCGCGGCCGTCCGGTGACGGGTCCCAACAACCGTCCGCTCAAGTCGCTTTCCGATATTCTCAAAGGCAAACAGGGCCGTTTCCGTCAGAACCTGCTCGGCAAGCGCGTCGACTACTCCGGCCGTTCCGTCATCGTCGTCGGTCCGTCGCTGAAACTGCATCAGTGCGGCCTGCCGAAAGAGATGGCGCTCGAGCTCTTCAAGCCGTTTGTGATGAAGAAGCTCGTCGACCGCGGACAAGCACACAACATCAAGAGCGCGAAGCGCATGGTGGAGCGCGTGCGTCCGGAAGTGTGGGACGTGCTCGATGAAGTCATTCGCGAGCATCCGGTTCTGCTGAACCGCGCGCCTACGCTGCACCGTCTGGGCATTCAGGCGTTCGAACCCGTGCTGGTCGAAGGTAAAGCGATTCACCTTCACCCGCTCGTCTGCACGCCGTACAACGCCGACTTCGACGGCGATCAGATGGCCGTCCATCTTCCGCTCAGCGCCGGCGCGCAAGCGGAAGCGCGCATCCTCATGCTCAGCTCGAACAACATCCTGTTGCCGGCCTACGGCAACCCGGTGTCGATCCCGACGCAAGACATGGTGCTCGGCCTCTATTACCTTACGTTCCAGCGCGACGAATACAAAGGCCCTGCGAAGGCTGCGATCACGGAAGACTACGACGACCGTGTGTTCCGCGCGCACGGCAACGGCAAGGTCTCCAAGAACGGCGAGGCTGGAGCCGAGCGTCTCCGCACGTTCATGAACGCCGATGAGGCTGTCATGGCGTTCGACACCGATAATGCGTCGCTCCACGAGTGGGTGAACGTGCGTTGGAAGGGCGAGATCGTCCGCTCCACGATCGGGCGCATCATCTTCAACACCGCGATTCCGAAGAATTGGAATCACGTGTTCGTGAACTACACGCTGGACAAGGGTGCGCTCAAAAAGCTCATCACGTCGTGCTACCGCACGTACGGCAACGCCGAAACGGCGAAGTTCCTGGACGCGATCAAAGATCTGGGCTTCCACTACGCCACACAGTCGGGCACGACTGTGTCGATCAGCGACATCGTCGTTCCGCAAGCCAAGCACGACATTCTGGCGAAGGCGCAAGACGAAGTCGACAATCTCCATCGTCTGTACGAGCAAGGCTTCATCTCGCAAGACGAGCAGTACAACAAGACGATCGAGATCTGGCAGAAGGCCGGCGACGACGTGACCACCGCGATGCAAGAGGCGCAGAACCCGCTCAACCCGGTGTTCATGATGGCGACCTCGGGCGCGCGCGGCTCGATCGCGCAGGTCAAGCAGCTCGGCGGTATGCGCGGCCTCATGTCCGATCCGTCAGGACGAATCCTCGAGATTCCGGTCAAGGCCTCGCTCAAAGAAGGCCTCACCGTTCTCGAGTACTTCATCTCGACGCACGGCGCGCGTAAGGGTCTTGCCGATACCGCGCTTCGTACGGCCGACTCCGGTTACCTGACCCGCCGTCTCGTGGACGTGGCGCAAGACGTCATTATCCGCGAAGAAGATTGCGGCACGGCAAACGGCATCACCGTTTCCGACATCGCCGTCGGCAAGGAAATCATCGAACCGCTCAGCGACCGCATGATCGGGCGCCGCGCGGCCGAGGATATTAAAGCCGGCGATTCGCTCATCGTCAAACGCGACGACGAGATCGATGAAGAGAAGGTCAAGGCGATCGTCGACGCGGGCATCAAGACGGTTAAAATCCGTTCGGTGCTCACGTGCCAGGCGCGCTACGGCGTCTGCTCCATGTGCTACGGCCGCAATCTTGCGACCGGAAACAAAGTGGACATCGGCGAGGCGGTCGGCATCATCGCGGCGCAGTCCATCGGTGAACCGGGCACGCAGCTCACGCTGCGTACGTTCCACACCGGCGGCGTTGCGACGGAAGACATCATCACCGGTCTGCCGCGCGTCGAGGAAATCTTCGAAGCGCGCAAACCGAAAGGCCAAGCGACGATCACCGAACACGCCGGCGAAGTGCATTTCGGTGAAGAGAAGAACAAGCGCATCGTCATCATCGTCGACGAAGTCGGCGAGCACCACGAGTATGACATTCCGCATGGAACGCATCTCGCGGTGCACGAGGGCGACAAAGTGCGGCCGGGCGATCAGCTCAACGAAGGATCGCTCAACCCGCACGACATCCTGCGCATCAAGGGCGAGACTGCTTTGCAGAACTATCTGGTTCAAGAAGTGCAGAAGGTCTACCGTTCGCAAGGCGTGGACATCAACGACAAGCACATCGAAGTGATCGTGCGTTCGATGCTCCGCAAGGTGAAGATCCGCGACGGCGGCGACACGCTTATGCTGCCCGGACAACTCGTCGAAAACGCGTATTTCAACGAGAACAACGAGAAGCTCTCGGGCGATCAGCAGAAGGCGGAAGCCGAACCGGTGCTGCTGGGCGTGACCAAAGCCTCGCTGGCGACCGAGTCGTTCCTCTCGGCGGCGTCGTTCCAGGAAACGACGCGCGTGCTCACCGACGCGGCGATCAAAGGCAAACACGATCCGCTGCTCGGCCTCAAAGAGAATGTCATCATCGGCAAACTCATTCCGGCCGGCACCGGCATGTCGCGGTACCGCAATCTCCGGATCGAGCCGGAAGGCCAGGATCTGGACGATGACGGGCGTCCGCGCAACGCGTTCGAAGCTTCCCTTTACGAAGGCATGTCGGCCGATGAAGCCGCGCTTGCCGAGGTCATGGGCGGCGGCGGAGACGGCATGCAGAAACTCGTGAGCGCGTACGATCGCACGCGCGAGCCTGCAACCGTGCAGTACGAAGGTGAATACGAAGACCACCTTAACGTGCACGCGGCTCCGAAGAAGACGCAGTACGATAAGACGGGCTTCAAGGGCATCAACCCCGAGGACCTGTAAAAGAAAAAGAGGCCGGCGGAAACGCCGGCCTCTTTTTTTATTCGAATTTATTCGAAACGCACGGCGAGCACCGCCATATCGTCGATGACGCGGTTACCGGCGAACGCCGATGCGGCGCGCGCGATCGAGCAGGCCAAATCTTCGACGGAGCGCTCCAAATGCTCGCGCGCGGCGCCGACCAATCCTTCCATCTCGAAGAAGCCGCCGTCGCTATGCGCCTCGGTGATGCCGTCGGAAACGGCAACGAGCACGGAACCGGGTTCGACGCGGAGCAGGCCGTCTGCGTACATCTGCGGTTCGTCTTCGATGACGCCGACGACCGGGCCGGTCGGCGCGAGTGCGCGCGCATCGCCGTGAGGAGAGAAGAACACCAGACCCTCATGCCCGGCGGACCCGTAATGCAACTCGCGTTCGGCCGGGCAATACCGTGCGAAAAACACGCTCGCAAACGAATCTTTTCCTTCGAACGCGTCGTTGCCGCAGTAAAAACGGTTCAAATTGCGCAGTACGTCCCGCGGCTCGTGATCTTCGGTCGCGTACGCCCGGATGCCGTATTTCACTAACCCGGCGTGCAGCGCGGCAGTGACTCCCTTGCCGGAGATGTCGGTAAGCGAAAAGCACACGTCGCTGTTCGTACAGCGGTACACGTCGATGATGTCTCCGCCGCTATGTTTTTCCGCAAACCGGTAGATCGCGGCGTACTGAAGGCCCGGAACGGTTTGCGCCGGCGGAACGAAAATATGGCGGAGTAGAACATCGGCGGCGACTGCGCGATCCAGCGCGGAGGCGTCGGAGTCAATAGCCGCTATGAACGCGGGTGCCGCGGCCGGTCGTGGATGACTTCGTCGTTCCTGCAGCGCCATAATTTTCTTGCGGGGTGAACAGATATTATGCCCAACTCGCGGCGCTTTTGCGCTCTGCGCGCGGCGATTTGCCGTATTCGGCGTGCCACAGGCGACGAAGTTGCCGCGCATCCGAAAATCCCGTTCGTTCCGCGATGCATTCTATCGATAATTCCGGATTGTGCATCAGCCGCTTCGCGTGTTCCAGACGCAGGCGGCGGCGGTAGGCGCCGATAGAGATGCCCGTCGCTTTCAAAAATGTACGCGTGAGCGATCGCGTGCTGGTCTTGGCGATAGAGGCGAGATCTTGCAGGGTGGCGTGGCGTTCCGGGTTGGCGATGAGCCAATCCTGCACCGCGTGTACCGACGGATCGATGTGTGTGCGGTAATCGACATAGATGCTTTCCTGGCGCTGGGATCCGTCGCGGCGGATGTACACCACCATCTCGCGTGCCACGGCAGCCGCCGCAAGCGGGCCGTGCTCGCGCTCGATAAAATCGAGCGCCATGTCGATGCCCGAGCTAATGCCCGCGCTCGTCGTAATCCGGCCATCGGCTACGAACAGCCGTCCGGTGAGCACCGTCACGCCGGGAAAGCGCCGTTGTAGTTCGGCGGTGCGCTTCCAGTGCGTAGTGCAGCGGCGCCCTTCCAACAATCCGGCCTGGGCCAAGACGAACGAGCCGGTGCAGACCGCGAAGATGCGCGCGCCCTCCGCATGGGCATGCCGCAGCCAGCGGTTCAAGCCGCGCGGTGCGCTTCCGGCTCGGTTTACGGGAAAGCCCGGAATGAAAATACAGTCATCGGCGCTGGGCTCGGGCAGCGGCTCCAACTGCGCGAGCATCAGGCCCTGCGCGGCTTTCGCCGTTTCCCGCGTGCTGCAGTGCAGCACGCGGTACGGTTCGCCGGCGAGCGCGTTCAGTTCGTGCACCGCTTGCAGCGGCCCGGCGAAATCCAGAACCTCGCAACCGGGAAAGTACACGAATAGCGCGCGTTTCATGCGGCCTTGTTGGCCAATTCGCGGGCGAGCTCCGCTACTGTGACGATGCGGGCAAAGCGGCGGCGGAGCGCGTATTCGGTGCGTTCGACAATTGCATCAACGCCCAGCGTTTCCCCGGGTTTGTCCCAGTTCGGGATGGGAAACGTCAGCGTCGCTTCCGTAACGAAATCGACCGCGTATCCGAGATCCACGGCGACCCGCGTCGTGGTTTCGCAGCACTGCTCGGTCTGAATGCCGGTAATCGTAAGACGGCGCACGCCGCGTGCCATCAGAAGTGGCGCGAGGTCGGTGCTGGTGAAGCAGTTTCGCGTGGTTTTGACGATCAGCGGCTCATCTTGGCGGCGGTCGATGAAATCCATGAGTTTAAAATACGGACTTCCGATCGAGAAGTGCTCGTCCTCGTCTGCGTGCAAGAAGAAGATGACCGGCAATCCTGCGGCGCGGTATATACGGATTAATTCCGCGGTGTTGCGTTCGAAATCCGGATTACTGCGCTGCAGCCAGCGCGCGCCGGCCTTGAACGAATCTTGCACGTCGATAACGAGCAACGCCGACTCCGCGGCCGGCACTTGTGATGAATGAAGCAATGCGTTGTCCTCCTGCAGCTAGGTTACGGGAAGACGACGGCTCCAAACAGTGCCGGCCGCGCCGAAGATCGGACATTTTGAGCCATAGGTAGAACCTTCACGGTCCCGTGCATCCAAGAGTGGTACGTGCACCCGTACGCGAACGTGCCGGCCTTCGTGAAAGTGTGGCTCCAGCTGTGGCCCGGCTCGAGATTGCCCGAGTCGAACGCGTTGTTACCGGCCGTCACGGTGTGCGGCGCGTCGTCGTCGTTGACGAACTCGACCGTCTGCCCTTCGGCAACGGAGACGTCGGCCGGATCGAACGTCGCGCCCTTCATGTGCACCGTGGCGGCGGGTCCGTTCGCGGCGCCGAGCGGCCCGAAGGACAGCTCGCCGAAGAGCAAAAATGCGCCGAGCGCGCAAAGGACTACCACGAATTTGGTCATCGTCTGCCTCCTTTCGTTCAAACGTAGTGGGCGGAGATAAAGAAAGTCTAAAGCGGCGGGAAAGAGTGCGGTATGAAAGCGGCGGTCTTCGTGCGTTACCACAGCGGGGATGGCGCGGGCCACGTCGGCTGGGCCTTTGAGGCCGGCGGCGGTTACAGCATGGCCGGTTCCGTAGAGAACCACAGCGGCCACATCTTCACGCCCGCTAAAAACATGGGGTACTGGCAGGCGCGGTGCGAGAATCCGCGCGATCCGATGCGCAAGCGCGCGTACGACGATGTAAAAGTCATCGACGTGGAGCGCGCGAACGCGCTCGCGGCCTACCGGACCATGCTCTGGATCGAGCGTGAAGCCTACCGGGTCATTCACCGGAATTGCGAAGACGACGTGTATGACGTGCTGCGCGCTTTTGGCGCAAAGCAGCTCCCCGCGCCGCTGATGCACTGGTTTCCGAAAAGCTGGTTTCACGCTATGCACGGCCGCCGGAGCGCCGTCAAGGAATTGGAATGGACCGCGGAGCCAGGCGTGCCCGATCAGCTGCCGCCGGATTTGCAATCGGCGCAGCCCTGGTGCCCGCCGTGGCGCCGCCCATGGCATCTGCATTTTCACTTACTAAAACTGCAACGAATAGCCGGTGCCGTTCGGCGGCTCTTCGAGGGTGCGGGCGGATAGTGGGTATATAAGAAAGCGATCAAGGGGGACGCTACTTATGAAACTGTTCGGAAGCGTGAAAACCGTACGCGGGAGCATCGCTTGGACGAATCCGTTTCGCATCCGCGTCATTCTGCCGGACGACTCGCCGCCGGCGGCCGCGCCATCCGCAACCGAGTACGATGAAGACGGCCGCCAATTCGTGTTCCGCTTCGCGCGCTCCGCGCCGCGCGCGCACACGATCGAACGCGACCGTATTTTCGAGTATCTCAAGCAGCACCGGCTGCCCGATGCAGTCGATCGTCAAATCCGCCGCGACATCCGCAACAGCGCCGACGTCTATTCGGATCTGCGCGATTTGCAAACGCATCCGGACGTCGAAGGGGCGTAACGGCCTCTGACGGCGAACCGTTCCCCGGTTATGCGGCCCTTATTGATTCTCGTGCTTCTCGCTGTGCTGGCGTACGCAGGCCTTACGGCGTACGCCGGGTTCCGCGTCGCGCGCGGCATCGACGACGCGAAGGCTTCGAGCGTCGTCGCGCGCGTGGGAGTGCGCTTGATGGGCCGCGACGCCGTGGAGCGTCTGGCGATCCGCAAAGGCAACGTGCCCCGGTGGATCGCGGAATCGCCCGCGTTCTGGATGGCTCTTCGCGCGAACGAATAACGCATGATTCCGGTTCTCCGGATCGGCACGCGAATCGAGCAGCGCATCGATTACGGCAACCGCAAGGGAAGCCCGCCGGTCCGCGTCTCCAAGCGCGTCGGCATTGCCGAACTGAGTTTCGATTACGGCGGTGAGGCGCCCGATCCGCAAGCGGAAGCGCTTGCGCGGGAGGCTCTTACGCAAGCCGGGCTTCCGCGTGCGGACGCGCAGGCGATTACCTGGGCGCGTTTCCGCCATGAAGGCGTTCCCAAATTGGCGCGGAGCGGCTGGCGAGTCGAAATCGACCCGAGCCTGGACGAACTGTACCTCGATCTCAGCACGGCGCATGCGGTATGGGACGCATCGCTGGAAGAGCGCGGCGGCGATTGGTTCGATTTGGATCTAGGGGTTGAGATCGACGGTCAGCGCGTGCCGCTGCTGCCGCTGGTTGTCGATGTTTTGCGCGCCATGGACCGTGGAGTTCTGCCGCAGGGCGACGTAACGTACGCGCGCTACGGGGATCGTGTGATCGTACTGCCGATGGATCGCATCCGCGGCGTGCTTCAGACGCTCGTGGAGTTGCACGACGATCCGAATCTGAGCGAGCGCGGCATCGCGCGATTGAACCGGCTTGCCGCGCTCGGCGCCGCACAGTCGCTGCCCGACTTGCAGGCGCGAGGTGCGACGGCCCAGAGCCTGCGCCGCCTGGCGCAGCATTTGGCCGGCGGCGACGGCGTGCCGGACGCGCCCATTCCCGCCGGGTTGCGCGCGACGCTTCGTCCGTATCAGCTCGAAGGTTACCGCTGGCTTCAGGTGCTGCGCGCATACGATTGCGGCGGCATTCTGGCGGACGACATGGGCCTCGGCAAGAGCGTTCAGGCGATCGCGCACATCTTGCGCGAGAAAGAAGCGGACCGCATGGAGCATCCGGCGCTTCTGGTCGTGCCCACCAGCTTGGTCCCGAATTGGCTCGCGGAGATCGAACGCTTCGCGCCCGAGCTGCGAGTGGTCGCATTGCACGGGCCGCAGCGTAAGCGCTATTACGCCGATCTAGGCGGATGCGATGTCGCGATTACGACGTACGCGCTTTTGGCGCGCGACGAGTTCTTCGGCGAGCGCGATTGGCACGCCGCGATTCTGGACGAAGCGCAAGCCATCAAAAACCCGCAATCCAAAGTCGCGCGCGCCGCGTCGGGGATTCGGGCATCGCAGCGTATGTGCCTTACGGGCACGCCGATGGAAAATCACCTCGGCGAGTTATGGTCGCTCTTCGACTTCGTCATGCCGCAGGCGCTCTACGATCAGCGGCATTTTACGCGAGTGTTCCGAGTGCCGATCGAAAAAGAAGGCTCCGTAGAGCGCCGGGAAGCGCTCTCGCGTCGCATCCGGCCGTTCGTGCTTCGCCGGACGAAAGGCGACGTGCAATTGCAGTTGCCGGAGAAGACGGAGATCGTCGAGCGCGTCGAGTTGCCGTCGGATCAGCGCGATCTGTACGAGTCGGTGCGCTTGGCGGTAAACGAAGAAGTGCGCCGCGAGATCGAGCGCCTGGGCATCGCGCGTAGCCGCATCGCCGTGCTCGACGCATTGCTCAAACTGCGGCAAGTCTGCTGCGATCCGCGCCTCGTGAAACTGGAGAGCGCGGCTCGCGCGCATTCGAGCGCGAAGCTGACGTGGCTCGTCGAGAACCTCGCGCAACTCGTCGATGAAGGGCGCCGCACGCTCGTGTTCTCGCAGTTCACCTCGATGATCGATCTGATCAAGCCGGAATTGGATCGCGCGGGCATTCCGTACGTGGAGCTCGTGGGCTCCACAATCGACCGCGCAACACCGGTCCGGCAATTCCAAGCGGGGAACGTCCCGGTATTTCTCATAAGTCTGCGCGCCGGAGGAACAGGCTTGAATCTTACTGCCGCCGACACGGTCATCCACTACGATCCGTGGTGGAATCCGGCGGTCGAGCGTCAGGCGACCGATCGCGCGCACCGCATCGGTCAAGACAAGCCGGTCTTCGTGTACAAGCTTATCGCGGCAGGCACCGTTGAGGAGAAGATTCTGCAGTTGCAGGCCCGCAAGGCGGACCTTGCCGGCGCGCTGCTCGACAGCGGTGACGCCGCGTCGATCGAGCTGCGGCCGGAAGACGTCGAGGAACTGCTCTCGTGAACAAGGTGCCGTTTCCCGTCGTCGTTGCGGTCGCCGTGAATCTGGCGATCGCGGTCGCGAAGTATGCCGCGGCATTCGTGACCGGCAGCGCCTCGATGATGGCGGAGGCTATTCACTCCACGGTCGACACCGGCAACGAAGCGCTGCTGCTCGTCGGCGTAACGCAATCCCGCAAACCGCCGGACGAAACGCATCCCTTCGGACACGGGCAAGACGCGTATTTTTGGTCGCTCGTCGTGGCGGTCGTGATCTTCGGCGCCGGCGGCGGCGCGGCGATCTTGGAAGGCCTCCGGCACATCGTTCAAGGCAGCCGTCTTGAGAATGTTTTGTGGAATTACATCGTGCTGGGCGTCGCACTCGCTTTTGAATCTGTTTCATGGACCGTCTCCTATCGCGCCCTGCGAAGCGATGCGCCGGAAATGTCGCTGTTGGAAGCGGTGCGCGCTAGCCGGTATCCGAGCCGCTTTGTCGTGCTGCTGGAAGATTCGGCCGCTATTGCGGGACTGATCATCGCACTGGTGCTCGGCACGTCGCTGGCATCGCTTTTTCCGCACGCGCGGCTAGACGGCATCGCATCGATTCTGATCGGCCTGGTGTTGATCTGCGCGGCAGTATTTTTGGTTATCAAAACGCGAAGTCTGCTGGTGGGCGAAGCAGCCGATAAAGCGACGGTGGACGGCATCCGCGCGATTCTCGAAAAAGACGCCGACGTCGAGGCCGTGAAGCGTGTTCTTACAATGCAGCTTTCGCCGGAAAGCATTTTGCTTAATTTGGATTTGCGTTTCCGCGACGGCGCCGGCAGCGCGGGGGGCCTACCCGCATCGATTAGCCGGCTGGAGCGCGCGATTCAGCAGCGCTATCCGGAGGTGAAAGAGATCTTCATCGAAGCGCAGGCCTTGGCGGCGCACTCGCCGCCTCGCTGAACGCGCAAAGCAAATTCACGAGCGCCATCTGCTCGGGCGTGCGGCACGCGATGTCGAGCAAACGCGGGCTGCACACCAGGACGCTCATGGCGCGCGCGCGGGAGACGGCGACGTTGAAGCGGTTTTTTTCGAACAGGAACTCGGGATCGCGCGGGATCTCATCACCGCTGGACGTTGCCATGGAATAAAACACGACTGCGGCTTCCTGTCCTTGAAATTTGTCGACGGTTCCCACGCGGATATCGAGGCCCGCGGCCTTAAGTTCCGTGGTCAGCAGCCGGCGCTGCGCGTTGTACGGCGTGACGACGATGATGTCGCGTTCGCAGAGTGCTTGGGGGATGCCGTCGTCGTCGGTTACGGTGCCGCGCAGCAGTTCGCGGATCTCTGCGACGATTCGCTGCGCCTCTTCACGCGAGCTGGAACTGTTGCCGCTGTGTTCGACGGGAAGATACCGCAAACCCGAGCCGTCCAGCCCGCCGCTGTGCACCGCGTGCCGCTCCGTCTCATCCGCGGGTAGCAAACGGCCATCGTACATCGCATCCGAGACGAATGCGCAAATCTCGGGGTGCATGCGGTAGGAGCGATCCAGAAATATCCCGCGGTGCGGCGGCACCGTCTGCGCGTCGCCCAGCAGATGCGCGAGCACCGAATCGTCTCCGTGCATCGCATGCGTGCCCAGACTCACTTGCGAAAGCTGGGACGGATCGCCCAGCAGCACGACATTCTTCGCGCAAGCCGATACGGCCAGCGCGTCGGCGAGCGAGACTTGGCCTGCCTCGTCGATGAAGAGGTAGTCGAACATGCCGGTCAGTGATTCACGCGCGAAGAGCCACGCCGTGCCGCCGGCGAGATCGAAATCACCCGCGTCGAAGGCTTGCGACTCCTTCGTCGACTCGATGAACGGCGTCGCGAGCAGCGACCGGTATTCGGATCCGCTCGATTCACTGTGCTTGTATAGGCCGCGAAACGAATCCCCGCGCTGCGCCATGCACTTTTCAACTTTGTACAGCAGATGATGAATCGCTTTATGGCCGGTGCTCAGGACGCCGACGCGTTTTCCGGCGTGCAGCAAATCGCAAATCACCTGCGAGCCGATCGTGCTTTTTCCGCTGCCGGGCGGTCCCTGAACGAACAGATAGCTTTCATCGAGCGCTTGCGCGATCGCGGAGACGCTTTCGGCGTCAACGGCCTGCGGCTGCAATTCGCGTGGTGCGCCGGCGACGCGTGGGTCGCGCGCGGTCAGCAGATCGTAGGACGCCGGATAGTGCTCCTGCAACGTGCGGTTTAAGAACGCCTCGCCGATGCGCGCCAGCGCGGCTTCCTGCTCGCCGGTGCCGATCGCGCCGCCGGGGATCAACGCTTGTAATGCCGCGGCATCCTGGAGCGTGCCGCCGCGCTTGATCTTGACGAGATTGTTCTCCTCGTCCAAAGAGATGATGGCGCCGGCGGTCTTGCGCGTCAGCGGATCGTGCGCATCGGCGCCGGCCTCCATCTTGTGGCGTTGATCCGGAAACTCGTACGTGTAGACGAAGTTGCGGTCGCGCGCCCCGGCTTTGAACGGTTCGATATCCGCGCGCAGCGTCAATCCGCCCAACGCCTCTTTATCGAACTCTTGCAGCTGATCGACATTTTCGGCGCGATCGTAGTAAGCCCACCACACCGGTTTGGCTTCGCGGCGGTGGTACGAGAGCAGATTCCCAAGCACGTAGCGCGCGCGCTGCACTTCCTCCATGGCGCGGTACTCGCCTTCGGTTTCCGGCGCGGCGACGTGGGCCAGCAGCTCGCGTTCCAGCCCGCTGCGGCGCGCCTCGTCGCGTTCTTCCTTGCGGCGCTTTTGGCAGTTCGAGCATTGCTCGAAGAATTCGGCGTGACAGGGATCCGCCGGCGACTTCACCGGCCGGAAGCTCGGCTCGTGCGGCCGCAATTCAAGGATCCATTTGTGCAGCAGATATGTCGAGCGGCAGTCGTCCTCGTTATACTTCTCGATATCGCGCAGGATTGCGTCGTCACGCTCGCTGCACCAGCGCTCGAACATGACGATGGACTGGTCACCCTTCTTGACTTCGGTAGAGCGCTCGAAGCCGTAGAAGCGCTCGAAGCGCTTGATGCTGTAGCTGTCCTCGGAGATCGCGATCGCTTGGCGCACCACCGCGAACAGATCGACGAGAACCTCGCCGCGGAGCAGCTCGTCGACTTCATCGATGCGCGTGCTGTGCGTTTGCGCGAGACGCCGCAGCGCCGCCTTCTCGTAGTTCGCGTAGTGATACACGTGCATTGTGGGAAAGTGGCGCCGCCGCTCGACGATGAAGTCGATGAAGTCCTCAAAGGCGCGCTTTTCCTGCGCGCGATCGAGACCCCAAAAGCCGCGGAAGTGCGGCTCTTCGTCGGGCATCCAGCAGCCGAAGAGATATTCGAGTCCGCGCGCGGGCTCGAACATGGGATCGCCCTCCATGTCGAAGTACACGTCGCCCGGCGCGGGCGCCGGCATGAGACCGAATCCTGTTCGCGGGTCGTGCGCAACGAGCACGTGTTTGGGCCCAATCGTGCGTCCGTGCACTTGCAAGCCGGCCTGCCGGCGCAACTTCACGAACGTTTCCGGGCTCATGCCTTCCGGACGCGCCTCATCGGCAGCGGCGGCGAGCCCCGCGACGGTGCGGATCCCGGCGGCTTCAAATTTTTGGATCTGATCGCGCCGCATCCATGCGACCAAACTCAAGTGATCGTCGTCGATGCGTTTGCGTTCGCACGCCGTATTCCACCCGCAGAGGTCGCAGTGTTTGCACTCGAGCGGATATTCTCGCGCTTCGTTTTCCGCCGCAAGCGCCGGATCCGAAACGAATGCAAGAAAGCGCGACTTCAACCGGCGGTAATACGCCATATAGTCGTACAGCCGGAACGACCGCTCTTCGCCGTTGCCGAGCACGATGTGTCCGCGCTCCGGCATGCAGCCCTGCAGCCGCGCGACGTGCTCGCTGTAGTTGCAAATCTGCACCAAGAAATAGGCCTTCGGGTGCAGCGCGAGCTTCGTATCGATGACCTCGTAACTCCACGGGCCCAAATCCGATGGAACCTCTACGCGTCGTAAAAAGTCGGCGTGACCCAGGAATTCACCATCGAAGAACGTTGCCTGATAGATGATGTGCGCACCGGAACGCATTGCTTCTAGAGTGCGTTGCTCGGCCTCACGGTACGCTTCAATACCGGATTCGGCGCGCCCGAATTCCACGATCGCCGCGCTCTCGCCGCGCAAACGCTGGAGATAGCGGCGCTCGTGCTCGTCGCCTTTGCGGCGCAGCAACTCGGCTTGCTCGTCGGTCCCTCCGGCGGGACGCGCAATGCGGCCCAGCGCGGACAGACTCTCGTTTTCCGTCAGCCGTTTGCACTCGAGATAGTCGTTGAGATCCGAAGCCGCGTAAACCGGCCGGCCGTCGATGCGCTGCATGCCCGCTCCTTATTGGATGAGTATGCCGCCCACGCATGCCACACGGGTGTCACGGCAGGGATCTAGCGCACGTAACTGCCGCCGTTCACGTCGATCGTGGCGCCGTTCGCGTAGTTCGCCGCATCGCTCGCAAAGAAGGCGATGATGCCCGCGACCTCTTCCGGCTTGCCGACGTAGCCCAGCGGCACTTCGGCGGCAAGCTCT
>JAICWY010000055.1 GCA_025934645.1 Vulcanimicrobiia bacterium | reverse complement strand
GGGACTGCTCTATTCGCGCTTGAAAAACGAAACCCCCAACGCCCTCGGCGCCAGGGGCTCGAACATGGAGCGGAAGACGAGATTCGAACTCGCGACCCTCGCCTTGGCAAGGCGATGCTCTACCACTGAGCTACTTCCGCATGGGCAAGCAGAGACTCGAACTCTGATGGGTTGCCCCACTGGAACCTAAATCCAGCGCGTCTGCCAGTTCCGCCACTTGCCCATTTCAGGAATGCTAAGCCGGTCGAACCATGGCGACCCCGATAAATATACCGTCCCCGGTGTTTTTCCTCTTGGAGTTTAGTCGCTACGCTTGCACGGCGATGCGCATGACGTCCGCCCATTCCATCGCGGCGCCTTCCGCTTGCGCCGCTTGCGCCGCGTCCAAACCAATCGCGACTTTCGCTTCGCGCATCAAGAATTCGTAATCGACCCGATCGGGCGGCTGACGCGGTACGCCGAGCGCTGCAAAAACCGAATCCGCAAACGCAGCGAGTTGCAGCGCGCGAGCCCATTCTCTCTCCGCAAATGCAAGGCGCGCAAGACAGTCGACGCAATTCGCGCTCAGCCAGTCGTCGCGGTATTCCCGTAGCAGTTCGAGCGATCTGCGGATCGCCGGACGCGCCGCATCGGCATTGCGCCGCTTCAATTCAAACGCGCCGAGATTGAGCAACTGCCACGCAGTGGATTGCGGGTCATGCAGGCGTTCCAGAATCGCCAGGCTTTGGCGCGTAAGCGCGACCGCGCGATCGTAGTCGCCCATCATTGCGGCAAGATCGCCCAGATTTCCGAGCAGCGATGCAACGCCGCGATCGTCTTCCAATTCGCGGAATGAACGCAAACTCTCTTCGAGCAGTTCGCGCGCCCGCTGCACGTGTCCGCGCCATTGTTCGGCAACGGCCATGCCGTTGAGCATGTCGCCCGTCAAGCGTTTGTCGTTGATGCGCGTACCGATCTCGAGACCTTCGCGCAAATACGCATCGGCGGAATCCGTGTCACCGACGCCGGCGAGTGCAGCCGCGACCTCGAATAACGCTGCCGCCAGACCACGCTCGTCGCCCAGCTCGCGATAAGCATCAACGGCGCCCAATGCGGCATCCAGCGCGCGTTTGGATCGAGCGGTGTCCAGACGCGCGAGTCCGTAAAGCATCTTCGCGCGCACGGGCCCGGGGAATTCGATGTCCGTCCGGCCGGAGAGCTCTTCGAGCCATTCACGTCCGGCGGCGGCAAGACCGGTTTGCTGCCAGTAGTGGATCAAATCGCACGACAACTCCGCGCCGAGTTGCACGTCATGACCCTGCGATACGGTAAATATAAGCGCCGCCCTCAGGTTGTCGAGTTCCGCCGTCATCGACGCGAGCGCGGATTGCCAATGCTTGGTGGGATAGCTCTCTTCCAATTCGCGGGCGCGCTTCGCGTAGTAGGCGGCGTGCGCTGCGGCGCGGCGATCGAATTCGCCGAGCTCCCGGGCGCGCTGGGCTACCGCCAGTCGAATCGAACCGGAGATCACATAGCGGTGCGCGCCGCGCTGTGGTTCGATGGCGACGAGCCCCTTATCGATCAAATCACCGAGCACGCTGCGATCGCCGCAAATTTCCGCCACCGCATCGCCGGTCGCGCCGCCGGCGAACACGCACATGCCGCGCAACAGCCGCCGTTCGTCGTCGCGCAGCACCTCGTAACTCCAGCGCGTGAAGTCGTCTGCTTTGACGGGCGCGCTATCGTTCAAGCGCCGTTCCAACTGATCCAGCGGCATCGTCGCGAGCTGCGCGGCCGCAAGCTGCAGCGCGCGGGGCAGGCCCTCGAGTTTCGCGCAAATCCGCTGAACCGCAGCCGCATCGGGTGCATTGACGTTCGCCACCGCTTCCGCGCGGTCCGTAAACAATGCCGCAGCGTCGGCGGCCGCGAGCGGCGGCATGACGTACGAGACCTCGCCCGGCGTAAACGTGGGTTCGCGCGATGTCACAATGATTCGCACGTCCGGCGCGTCACCGGAGAGTGTCCGGACGTATTCCGCGCACGCGCGCTGCACACCGTCGCAATTATCGAGGATCAGCAAAGCGCGCCTGCAGCGAAGGGCTTCTGCGGCCGCAGCTCCGCGCGTCACGAGCGGAGTCTCGTTCACACCGAGCACCGAGCCGATCTTATTTCCCAGATACCGGTCGTCTCCGATGGTCGAGCAATCGACGTAATAAACGCCGTCGGGAAAACGCGCCAGTTCGCGCTTTGCAGCTTCAATCGCCGCGCGCGACTTACCCACGCCTGCGGGGCCGATAAGCGTAAGGAGGCGCGAGACGCGCAGCAACTTGCGCACTTGCTGCACGTGCTCCGAGCGGCCGAACGTGTGGCCGTGCAACCCGGGCAGATTGTGCTGGTGCGCCTGACTGGGATAAGCCGGTGGCGCGTCCGAGCGGTAATTCTCGGCTGCCACGCGGTTGCGTCCGCCGCGTTTGGCCTGATAGAGCGCCGTGTCGGCCGCGCGCAGCAACTCTTCGGAGGAGCTACCGCGCACCGGGATCTTCCATGCGACGCCCGCGCTCACAGTAAGCCGCTGCAGTAACGATCCGCTGTGCGCAATGCCCAAGTCGAAGACGGTCTGACGCATGCGCTCGGCGATGCACACGGCGCCGCTGAGACTCGTTTCCGGAAGGATAGCGACGAATTCTTCGCCGCCGTACCGGGCGAACAGATCTTCCGAGCGCGAGAGGCATGATGCCAGCGCCGTGGCGACTTGCTGCAGAGCGGCATCGCCCGCGACGTGTCCGTACGTGTCATTGAATGCCTTGAAGAAATCGATATCGATGAGCAGCAGCGCAAGATTGCCCGCGCGGCGGATCGATCGCCGCCACTCCGAGGCGAAGCGTTCATTGAACGAGCGGCGGTTCGCGACGCCGGTAAGGCTGTCGGTCGACGCGATATTTTCCAAGCGCGCGCTTTGCGTCTCGAGCTGCGCCTGATGGATCCGCACGCTCAGGTACAACGCGCACGTCTGCAGTAGATCGACGTCCGCTTCGTCATAGGCATCCGTTTGAGCGGACTGCACCGAGAGCACGCCGATCGTGTGCGATCCGAACTTGAGCGGGACGAAGACTGCAGATACGCGATCGTCTTGTTCCGGCTGCCCCGGAAGAGTCAGCGCGTGCCGCCCCTCGCTCCAATCCTCCCAGCGGCGCTTGAGGACCGCCTTTCCGGAGTGCAGCACCGTATCCGTGATGGTCCCGGCTCGCACGCGTTTGTTGTCCAGCGCGCCGTGAACGCCGTTCTGCAGTACATACGCGATCCGGGCGCCTTGCTGATCTTTCAGCGCGATGAACACCGACGACGCGTCGACGAACCGGGCCAGCAAGGAACAGAGCGCGTGGAAAAGATCTTCCAGCGTCAAACTGCTCGTGAGGAGCTCGGCAGTGCGTTGGACCACCTCGCGGTCACGATCGCTCCGCGAGCGCCCCCCATGCGCGATCGCGTCGTTCACAAGGCGGTACGTTCGCTGTGCCGCTTGGCCGCCATGCGGCCTTTACAATGTCTGGACTGTGCCCGGTACGCGGTCGCGGGGGCCCCGTAGCCGACGGCCGCCGGGTAGCGGGCTGGAGGTCAGAGCCCGCTGGTCCATGGGGTCTGCAACCGGCCTCGAAGAAAGCGGGTTCTGAGGTCTTGCGTGAGGCGGGCTTCTATGAGACACTGCTCACGCATCTACCCAGCGCGATCCTTTCGAGTGGTCGACAAATTTTGCGCCGCCGAAAGTTGGTTCGTATCGTGCCGACCGACGCGACGTCGGAGGCCTCACTAGTGCCAAATACTGGCGAGTCCCGAATGCACATCCCCAATACTAGAGTTTAGGAGACTCGTTCATGTATACCGATGAAAACCTCAACTGCGTCGATTGCGGACGCACCTTCCCGTTCACTGCCAGCGAGCAAGAGTTCTACGCGAGCAAAGGCTTCACGAATAAGCCCAGCCGCTGCAGCGATTGCCGCGCAGCGCGCAAAGCCTCCGGCGGCGGCCGCAACAGCGGCGGCTACGGTGGCGGCGGCGGCGGCGGTCAGCGCCGTGAAATGTTCAAGGCGACCTGCAGCCAGTGCGGCGGCGTAGCGGAAGTTCCGTTCCAGCCGCGTGGCGACAAGCCCGTGTACTGCCGCGACTGCTTCTCCTCGCGTCCCAGCTACCGCTAAGCGGTGACCGATCGCACCCGCGAGTGGATTAATCGCCTCGGCCTGAGCGCGATCCACATCGGTGCGCTCGCGGCGTTCGTGCCCGGCCTGTTCCATTGGAGCGGGCCGGTCGTCGCCCTCGTGGTTCTGTGGATCACCGGCGGCCTGGGCATCACGCTGTGTTACCACCGCACGCTCACCCACCGGGGACTGCGTCTGCGCAAGCCCGTCGAGTACGCGCTTGCAATTTTCGGAACGCTGGCGCTGCAAGGCGATCCGATCCGTTGGGTCGGAACGCACCGCAAGCACCACGCCCATTCCGATAGCGAAGGCGACCCGCATAGCCGGCAAACCGGTTTCCGCTGGGCGCACATCCGCTGGCTTTACCAGCCCAACGAAGCGATGCCGACCGTCGAAGAACTGCGCCGGTTCGCTCCGGATCTCTACAAGAGCCGCTTCTACCGCGCGCTTCAATATCTGCATGGCCCTTTGCAGCTGCTGCTCGCGGCCGGGCTCTTCGCGCTCGGCGGTTGGACGTGGGTAATTTGGGGCGTGTTCGTGCGGCTCGTCGTCAGCTATCACGCAACGTGGCTGGTGAACAGCGCGGCCCATTCCCTCGGATACCGCACCTATCGCACCGGCGATCTCTCGACGAACTGCTGGTGGGTTGCGCTCATCTCGTGGGGCGAGGGCTGGCACAACAATCATCACGCGTTTCCGTATTCGGCGCGGCACGGACTGCGCTGGTTCGAGTTCGATCCGACGTGGTGGAGCGTTAAACTGCTCGCTCTGCTCAAACTGGCGGACCGCATAAAAATTCCATCACATCGCGCGCAACAAACCGCGAGAGTGTAAATGCAAAAAGCCTGGTTCTACAGCCGGGCTTTTTTGTACGTCCTTCGCGCGAGAGGATCGCGTGACCCCGGCACTTTGCAATCCGGAATCGCACACCGTTCACCGGTGATGCGGTCGATCCGCACGATGCTTTGTTTCGATGAGACGTAATCGTAGCGGAAGAATGGCAACGCGGCTGCGCCCAGTATCCAAAGCGCAATACCGGCGACGATGAATCGGCGCCTGGCTTCGAAATGCGGACTCGGCGCGGAAGTTCAACGGTGTAATAAGCCCAGATCGCCATGCCGGCCAACATCGCGGCGTCCCAGGCAAATCCTATAATGAGCGCTTGACGCAAAAGCGCCGGGTCCCACAAAACAGGTGCTACGCTTAGCAAGGACGGCAGAAATACATGGCCCGCACGGTCCAGCGCATAGCGCATCTTTGAACCGTATGTCGGCCATATTGAAGCAGGCGCGGCTAGCGGCTACAGCGGAAAAACTCGATACATTTCCCGGTTGCATACAACGCCGGAATAGTTGTTTAAAGCATCGGCAAGAGACTGGATATCGAAGGCTCCGTCGGGATCCTGTCGAGGCTGGTATGGATATGTCGCCGCATTATCGGCACGTGTAAAGCAATAGATGACATCAACTCGGACTGCATCATACTTACCGGCAGCCAGTGCAAAATCTAGTGCCGGCGTCCTGACCACGCCCGGAGCATCGACGAAGTGACTTTGTCCGCCGGCTTCGGCGTAGCGATACAGGTGCGTTGCGAGGAACGTTGGTCTGCCGGCCTGCAGCGTATGTGTTATCTCAGTTCTAAAAGACCAGCGTTGTTCCATGGTTTGTTCCTGGTCCGAAAATCGCAAGCCGTATGCATTGACGATCATGCTCAAAAACTTAACGTCGGCACTTCCGATGTTTTTAAACGGTAACTGAATCCACACGAATTCCTTGCCGCCGTGCATAGGCTGGTGCTGTAGAGTTTCTGTCAGGGCCACCGAGGGTGGTTCATGAGCGGGTTTGATGCGTTCTTGGTAAACAAAAACGTAGAACCCCCAAAGTGCTGCAACGGTAAGCGCGACTATCTCCACGATGTGACGCCAGTGTTCAGTCGCCGATGGATGTGTGTAGACGTGCTGAGAGGCTGCTTTGAGAATAAACTCGCGTTCTTCCATGTCGCCTCCTTGCGGAATGCAAAAACACCGCCGGGCTGTAAGCAGCCCGTGCGTCGCACGCCCTTTCAATGAGGACCTTGAACCCTCCCGCGCGGAAAACACACGAGCCCGGCGTAAAACGCCGGGCTCGTAGAATCTGGTGCACCGCCAGGGACTCGAACCCCGAACCAATTGATTAAGAGTCAACTGCTCTACCATTGAGCTAGCGGTGCGCACTTGCGCCCTCCGGGACTCGAACCCGGGACCAATAGATTAAAAGTCTACTGCTCTACCAACTGAGCTAAAGGCGCTTATACGACGAGAGGCGCTCGTCGCCGCCTCAGTTTAGCCGGGAACACGTGCTTTGGCAAGACGGATTCCGGCAAGGAGTATTTGCGAGCGCCAGTGCACGTCCTTCCATAGGTGGCATTCAAGCACACGACTAACTAGGCGGCGAACATGACGCTCGACGACCTGCGCTTAGGCGCGACGATCGCCGACGTGCTGCGGGAGAACGCATACGCGCGGCCCGCCGCGGAAGCCGTGACGGACGGCACGCGGCGGCTCACATGGAAAGAACTGCACGAGGCGGCGGTTACTTTCTGTTCTCGCTTCAATGCGCTCGGTGTTCGCGCCGGCGATCGCGTAGCGGTCGTCCTGCCGAATCAGATCGAAGCCGTGATCCTGTACTGGGCATGCGCGCTCTCAGGCGCGATCTTCGTCGGGGCGAATCCCCGACTTGGGCACGACGATCTCGAAAATATTCTAAGACATAGTGGAGCGCGCGTCGCGTTCGTCTCCGACGAACCATTGGCCGATCGCGTACGAGAATTGCGCCTGCCGGATCTTCGCGAAGCCGTGACTTTGGAAGCGGCGGATCCATTGACGTCGCTGTACGAGGGCATCCGTGCGCCATCTACTGCGCGGCCGCAATCGCGCGACGACGTCTTCGCCATATGCTACACGTCCGGAACGACGGGGCGGCCGAAAGGCGTGCTGCTCACGCATGCCAATCTGCTGTGGAACGCCGTTGAAGTCAGTGAAACGCTGCGCTGCAGTTCACGGGACGCATTTCTACTCACGGTAGGCATCACGCACATCTTCGGGCTCTCTTCGGGCGTGCTGGCGGCAGCGGTCAGCGGCGCGCGCTTAGTAGTGCTCAAGACGTTCGGCGCCGCCGCGGCGCTCGATCTTTGCGAATGGGAAGGCGTAACGGTGCTGCACGGCACGCCGACGATGTTCGTGCTGGAGCTCGCCGCGCAGCGGCGCGCGCCGCGCGATCTCAGCACGCTGCGTACCGGTATCGTCGCCGCCGCACCTGTATCGCCCGAACTGGCCGACGCAATCCGATCTGAATTGCACTGCGACGTGCAGATTGCATGGGGGCTCACGGAAACATCGCCGGCCGTAACGATGACGCGTTTCGACGACGACGCGCAGGCGCGGCGCGCGACGGTCGGCCGTCCGATCCCCGGCGCGCAGGTGCATGTACAAGACGAGGGTTTCGAATACGGCGAAGTGCTCGTAAAAAGCCCGGGCGTCTTCGCCGGCTATTACAACGACGAGGAACTCACGCGCGACGCGTTTACCGCCGGCGGTTGGCTGCGTACCGGCGATTTAGGCATGCTGGACGAGAATGGTTTTTTGCACCTGAAGGGGCGGCGCAAAGACATCGTGATTCGCGGCGGCCTGCACGTCTATCCCGACGAACTCGAAGCGCTGCTGGCGACGCTGCCGTGGATCGATGGCGTTGCCGTCGTCGGCATTCCTGATGCCGTGCTCGGCGAGCGCACGTGCGCGTGCATCGTGGTCAACGAGCGGGCCGCGGCTCCGGCGGATTTACTCTCTGCCGTGCGTTCGGCTATTTCGGGACGCCTGGCGGACTACAAGCTTCCCGACGCGGTGCTGCGAGTCGCCGAACTGCCGCGCAATCCCAGCGGTAAAGTGCTGCGCGGGTTGTTACGCCAAGACGCCATCGCGCGCATCGCCGCGCATTAGCGCTTCGAGCGCTTCCGGCTCCATCGCGCGCCAATAATAGTGCCCCTGGCCGCGGCTGCATCCGCGCGCAAGCAAGAAATCACGCTGTTCGCGCGTTTCGACGCCTTCGCCGATGACGTCGATGCCCAAACTCTGCGCCATGGAGATGATCGTGCCCGCGATGATTCCCGCGCCCGGCGCGTGCGGATCGTGCGGCATGAACGAGCGGTCGATTTTGAGCGCGTCGATCGGATAGCGCTCCAGATACCCCAGCGAAGAGTACCCGGTTCCAAAATCGTCGATGGAGATGCGCGCGCCAAGGCCTTTGAGCGCGTCGATCGCAAGGGACGACGACGCGGCGCTTTCCATCAGGACGCTTTCGGTCAATTCGACGTCCAGATATTCGGCGGACAAGTCGCTCGCGTCGAGGGCTTCTGCAACGCGGGCGGGCAGATCGTCGTCGAGCTGGAGCGCGGAAATATTGACCGCCACGGCGCCGTCGAACAATCCGCGGCGCTGCCATTCGCGGTTTTGACGGCACGCTTCGCGCAGCACCCAATCGCCTATGGGCACGATGAGGCCGGTCTGTTCGGCCAGCGGCACGAATTCGTCGGGCAGCAGCAATCCGCGATCCGGATGCCGCCAGCGCAGCAGCGCTTCGAGCGCGACGATACGTTCGGTGCGCATCTCGACGATCGGCTGGTAATACAGAACCAGTTCGCTCTGCGCGAGCGCGCGGCGCAGATCGTTTTCAAGCGTGAACGAGTGCATCGAGCGCGCGCTCATCGAGGCGTCGAACACCTCGTACGTATCGCCGGAGCGGCGTTTGCCTTCGAAGAGTGCTGTATCGGCATGCTTGATGAGCGTATCGGGATCTTCGCCGTGCTGCGGATAGAAACTGATGCCGACGCACGCCGTGAGCACGAATTCACGGTGCTCTATAGCGAACGGCCGGCGCACTTCATCCAGCACTTTGTGCGCAACCGCAATCGCTTCTTCTTCGCGTTCGACTGCGGGAAGCAGGAAGACGAACTCATCGCCGCCCATGCGAGCGACGGTGTCGGCCGACCGCACGCAGCCCCGCAGCCGCGTGCCCAGCTCCTGCAGCACCAGATCGCCGGTGCGGTGCCCGAGCGAATCGTTGATGCTCTTGAAGCGATCGAGATCGATGAAGAGCACGCCGACTTTGCGGCCGTCACGCGCCGCTTGCGACGTCGCCATCGCGAGCCGGTCATTGAGCAGACGGCGGTTCGGCAGTCCGGTGAGGGGATCGTGATACGCGAGATGCTCGATGCGCTGCTCGGCCGCTTTGCGATCGGTGATGTCGGCCGCGGTTCCGACGATGCCGACGGCGCGCCCGCTCTGCAGCAGCGGCTGTAAACTGCAACTGATGATGCGTTGGTGGCCGCCCGTGTGCGCAACGTGCGCTTCGAAACGCCGGTCTTTTCCTTCGCTGAGCGCGTTCTCGAGCATCCGGTGCACGTCCAACAGCGATTCGGGCGCGAAGATGCGCGCGAACGGCATACCGATAAGCGCATGGTGCTTGTGCCCGGTCATCTGGGCGAGGCGGCGGTTCGCCAGTGTGAATTTGCCCGCAGTATCGAGCGCAAAAACCGCATCCGAGATACTCTCGAGCACATTTTTGAGAAACTCGTTGGTCTTCTGAAGCGTCGATTCGGCGCGGTGACGGCCGGTGATGTCGGCGGAAACGACCATTACAAAACTGCGGCCGTCGTCCAGAATCACGGGACGCTTCACCATTTGCAGCAAACGGTGCGTGCCGGAGCTGTCGATCACTTCGCAAGTCGAAGTTCGCGAGCGGCGTGACGCGAGCACTTCCGCGTCCTCGGCGAGATCTTCTTGGGCGTCGCGGGGATTCTGGGCAAAGGCCGCGAGGGGCTTACCCAGCATCTCGTCGACGGTGGCGCCGAGCAGATCGGCATACGCCTGGCTTACGACGACGTACCGGCCCTGCGCGTCGCGGATGCTGACGTAATTCGGCGTCAGGTCGAAGACGCGCCGCATCAGTTCGTCGCTCGTGTCTCGCGAGATCGCCTCTTCATCGTCTTCACCGCGATCGCCGATAGCACGTGCGAGCGAGTCGATCAAACGCACCGTATCGCCCCGCAGCACGACGTCGTGTGCACCAATCGTCGCGGCTTCGCGCACGAGGTCCATGTCGATCCGCGGGGTCGCGATAACGATCGGCTTGCGCTGCGCCAGCTCGCGCAGCGCGTCGAGATCGACTGGATCGTACGCTCCTGCGCCGTCGGTGAGAAACACCACCGCGCTCCAATCGCGTGTGGTCTCGGTCAGCCGCTGCATGCGCACGAAGCCGCGCGCGTAGTACCCCGCGCCCGTGAGCGCGGCGAGCAGATCTTGCGCGCGTGTCGCGCCGGGCCCGGCAAGGGCGATGCGCAGCGTCACGCCGATGCAGGCCGCGGCTGCGCCGCGAAAGCCGGCCGGTAAGCCAGCTCTAATTCTTCCGCTCCAAGCGGACGGGCGTAAAGGAAGCCTTGCCCATACCGGCAGCCGGCATTGAGCAAGAGGTCGCGCTGGCGTGCGGTTTCGATACCTTCCGCAACGACGCGGACGTCGAATGCTTCGGCCAGCGTCATCAACGTGCGTACGATCGGTTCGCTGGCGAGTTCACCGTCTTGGCCCGAAACGAACGACCTATCGATTTTGATCGAGTCGACTTTGAATTGCTGCAGATAGCGCAGCGAAGAGTAACCGGTACCGAAATCGTCGATGCAGATCTTGAACCCGTGAGCGCGTAAGCGTTCCAGCAGCGCATCGGGGCGCGTACCGGGGTCGAGCACCACGCTTTCAGTGATTTCGAGCGTGAGATCCGCGGGGTCGACTTTGAACTCGCCCACGGCGCCGAGCAGCACGCTTTCGAAGTCAGCATCCAAAAGTTCCGCGGCAGAGACGTTCACGTTCATCGGGAACGGCGCGTTGCTGCCGGAACGCCATTGCGAGAGCTGGCGGCAGGCCGTCCGCAGCACGAAGCGGCCGATGGGAACTGCAAACCCCGTTTGTTCGGCGAGCGGCATGAAGTCGCCGGGAGCGATTACGCCTTCGACCGGATGGTTCCAGCGCAGCAGGGCCTCACAGCCTGAAAGCTCGCCGGTGCCGACCTCGACGATCGGCTGATAGCGCAGCGAGAATTCCGCGCGCTCCAGAGCCAGGCGAAGGTCCGTCGTAAGTTGCAAACGTTTTTCGGCGCGCGCATGCATCTTCGAATCGAACACGGCAAAGCGCGATCCGCCGCCGCCTTTGGCATACCGGGCGGCGATGTCGGCATCTCGCAGCACGTCTTCACCGCGTAGATAATCGGCCGATGCGATCGCGATGCCGATGCTCGCGGCGACGAAGATCGAGCGGTTCCCCAGCGTTATCGGTTTTGCCAGGACGCCCAGGATGCGCCGCGCGATCAATTCCACGTGCAGCACGTCCGTCAGGGAACGCACGAGCACCGCAAATTCGTCCGCACCCAATCGCGCTACGACGTCGGCGGATTCAATGGCGCCGCGCAGCCGGTGCGCCACCTGGGAGAGCACGAAATCGCCCGCGTCGTGGCCCAGGCTCTCGTTGATATCCTTGAACCGGTCCAGGTCGAGCGTCAGTACGGCGAAGGAAGCTTCCGGAGAAGCCTTGGCCTCGATAAACTGTTCGCGCAGTTTAGCTTCGAAGAGCGCGCGGTTGGGCAAGCTCGTCAGCGCATCGTGCGTGAGGTCGTGCAGCATGCGCCGTTCGCTGCGCTTGAGTTCCGTGAGATCGCGGAACATGCAAATCGCAAAGTACGGGTTGCCGGCGTCGTCGTTTACCAGCGAAACGGTCAGGTCGGTCCAAGCTTCTTGCCCCGCCGGCGTCATGACGTGCTGTTCGAATTCGAAAAGGTCGACCTCACCCGACATCAACTGTGCGAACTGGCCCTCGTGGCCTTCCAGTACACCGCCGGAGTTGTCACCATAGATGCTACGAAATACGGTATTCGCATCCACGAGTGCGCCGCTGCGGTCGAGCACGGCGATACCGAGCGCCGCCCCGTCGAACACGGCGCGGAATTGCGCTTCACTGAGCCGCAGCGCGCGCTCGGCCTTTTGACGCGCCAGTTCGGTGCCCAGCCGCTCCGATTCTTGTTGCGCTTTCGCAAGTGCGTCGCGGTCGCGCCGCGCGGTAAATTCGGCGACGAGGAGCATAATACCGATCAAAAGGACGGCGGCGAGCAGCACGATGTAGTAGAGGTACCGGTTGCGCGCCGCCTCGGAGTAGCTGCGCACTTCGATGAGCCGGTCGAGCAGTTGCGCGATTCCCGCATTCAACGCGATGGACGAGCGAACAGACCGCCGCGCGAGGTCGCGCGTCTTGGGCGAGGTGCCGGCCGGGCCGCTGCGCATCAGGATATGATCGTTTACGTACGCAGAGAGAGCCGCCGCGTTTGCGCCGTACGTCGCGTTTTGCGCGCTATACCGCGCGGCCTGTGCCGCCGTTGCGAAATGACGCCCCTGCGCGTTGCGCAGAATAATATCCCAATCGTCCGTGTTCAAATCGCGGTCGACGTCGAGCAGACTCAGGACGCGCGCCACGTGCACTCGATCCGGAATGGAAATGAACCGCAGAAGCTGCGCCTTTTCCCCGAGAAAGTCCAGATAGAGCGCTTCATGAACGGCGCCGGGCATCTTTGCAAACAGAATATCCGCGAGATCTTGCGCGTAACGGTTATTCTCGTACTGCAAACCGGAGGTATCTTCGACGTGATAGATCAGCTCGACGATAGCGCGCGGCATGATGCCAATCTCGGGATCCGGCGAACCGCGGCCGGCAGTGCGGATCTTGCTCCACATGCGCTCGATCTTCTGCCACTGCGAAAGCGCCTCGAGCGATTCGCCGCGGCCCAGCGTGAAGCCGGTGACGTCGCGAACTTCCGCGTCGATGCGGCTTCGCAGCGCCACCGTATCGAAGGGCGGATTTCCAGGGACCTGCAGCTGCAAACGGTACCTGTCGGCGTCCGTCATGAGCGCGTAGAGCTTGGCTTGATATTGAATGGCTACGCGTTCGCGAGCGAGCGTGGCGATATCGGTGCCCGCCTCACGGTTCAAGCCGAATGCCTGCCAGGAGGCAAGCGCTAATAGCACGGCTGCTATACCCGTGATCGCCAATCCCAACGAAACCCGCCACGCGGGCGTCGAGCGCCGCTCCATCTGCCGGGGGTACGTTCGCCCCTGGCCGTGCCAGTCTTTGTAGGTAGTGCGGCGTACTGTGTATTGGCTGTGAAAATTTCGGTTAAGGGCGGAATTTTGGGGTGGCTGACGGGGGTCGAACCCGCGAACCTCTCGAGTCACAGTCGAGCGCTCTAACCAACTGAGCTACAGCCACCACACATGCGCCAATCCGGAATATTGCGCGCCCGGAGGGAATCGAACCCCCATCTTCGAGTTTAGAAGACTCGTGCCTTATCCGTTAGACCACGGGCGCATATTCGCCTAGGCCGGACAGGCCCGGGAGCCTCCCCGCACCGCCGCACCACGCTAGGATACCATGGCGACGCAATAGACCCTGGTGGTAAATCTCGGGGCGACAGGATTTGAACCTGCGACTTCTTCGTCCCAAACGAAGCGCTCTACCAAGCTGAGCTACGCCCCGGAATTGCCCTTAAACCATTTCAACTGCCGCATGGTTTTCCTGCGATGGCAATTCGCGCAACGCACCTCGCACTTTGCTATTTCTTCTAAAATGCGGCGCCACGAAAGGCCGCCGTTGACCATGCGGCTCACATCCCCCCGACTTCTCGCCGCGTACATGATCGAATTCGAGCACTTGCGGATCCCTCTCGCCGCAATCAACGCATGTGCTCTCACAGATATTCAATTACGTGTTGCCGGTTTTGCGCGCGATATCGCATTTGATTCGCGTAGCGGTAAGCACCATATTGTTGCGGATTCGCGCGGTACAACTCTCGATGATAAGCGCGATTGCAATCCCGGCATACGTTGTGCCGTATATTTTTTTTACGCCAGCGGTAAGGAAAGACCGAAAAAGGCAACACCCGCGCGCACTTTCTACAGGGCTTCATACGAACATACGTTCGCCACTTGGGCTTGCTTGCCCTCTAGAACAAGAGCGAATGAAACCCGACGTAGCGCGAAAGGTCGAGTATGGCGCCGTCGCTTGCGAATAAGCGCACCGCGCCGATCGATAAGCCGGCGCGCATAGACGCGCGCATAATTCGCACGTTCGTTCCGGGGACCATCATGGTGCACCAGCTCGCGCCGAACGTCTGCCGCAAAGCGGCGAGCGCGAACGAGAGTATCTGGATAAAGTACGACTGCGATGCAGCAACGACCGGACCGATGCGCCCGCTCGGCCATACATACGCGTAACCGGCGAGTTCCTCGCCCCGCGCAAAAAGAAACCCGCGTCCGCGCTCCGAGAAATACAGATGATCCAACGGCCGTGCCGTGCCGCGTACTTCGCGATCCAGTTGCCCGACTGCTGTGCGATGCCGTACCGGGTCGAGGGGCTCCGTATTAAAACGATATTCACCGGCCGCCATGCGCGCGAGCTCGTTCTCGTGCGGTATCTCGCCGGACACCTCGAGCACCGGCGTGTGGACAGCCACACCCCGCCGCAGGAAAAACGCAATTCCGCCGAGTTCGTCGGGATGCAGCAAACCGCTGCGCGTCACATCGCCGGCGTCTTCGGCAACGGCTTTGAGCAATTCCCATCCGACGCCGCTCTCGCGAAACGACGGCTCGACATATAACTCGGAAAGAAACCACTCATCCT
>JAICWY010000106.1 GCA_025934645.1 Vulcanimicrobiia bacterium | reverse complement strand
TTGTCGAGGACGACGTTGCGCCCTTTGGGGCCGAGGGTCACTTTGACCGCGTCGGCCAGCATGTTCGCGCCGCGCTCGAGCGCACGGCGGGCGTTCTCGTCAAATACGAGTTCTTTAGCTGCCATTGTGTTTCAATAACTCCTTAAACGCCGGCCGCGACTTTATCGACGATGGCGAGGACGTCTTTTTCGGAAATGATGAGGTACTCTTTACCGTCGACCTTCACTTCGGAGCCCGAATACTTCGAATAGATGATGCGATCGCCGGGTTTCACGTCCATCGCGAGCTTGGTGCCGTTGTCGAGCGTGCGGCCCGTGCCGACGGCGCGGACTACGCCCTCCTGCGGCTTCTCCTTGGCGGTGTCCGGGAGGAACACGCCGCCACTGGTCTTGTCATCTTGCTCGACGTGTTCTACGACCACGCGATCGCCCAAAGGCTTGAGATTCACGAAAAACCTCCAAAAACTGAATGTATACGCGGCCGGACTGGCCGCATCGTAAGGATTGGCACTCTCAGCAGTAGAGTGCCAGCCAAGGAATTTTAGCAGACTCCTTACGAGACTGCAAGCCACTTTGGCCGCTGCCCGGGCCCGGGCGGCCCGCCAGGCGGACGGATACCCTGACCCAGAACAGCGAGGTATGAACCGGGCAGAGTTCCTCGCGCTCGCAGGCGGCGCTACGTTCGTCGTTCCATTCAAAACCGCGCCGTATCCGCACCCCAGCCGCGCGAACGGCCACGATTACCAGGGCAAGCACTACGACGAAGCGACGCACTACGCCGACTCGAGCGCCGCGATCTACATTCCACCGGGCTGGCAGCCCCGTGACGGCGCCGTGGATTGCGTCGTGCATTTTTACGGATGGAATCACGACATCCGCAGCACCCTCGCGACGTACCGTTTACGCGAACAGCTCGATGCGAGCCGGCGAAACGCGATTCTGATCGTTCCCGAAGGACCGACCGACGCGCCCGACTCGGGCGACGGCAAACTCGAACTGGATGAGGGCGGCTTCGCGCGGTTTATCGCCGACGTGCTGGGATGGCTGCACCGCACCGGACATTCGCCGGTGAATCGCGCCGGACGCATTGTGCTAACCGCACACAGCGGCGGATATGGCGGCGCGGGCGGTGTGCTGACGCACGGTGGGATGAACGATGCGATCTCCGACGTCATTCTTTTCGATGCCGCGTACGGATATTACGACGCGTTCGCGCAATGGGCGATCGGCGCGCCGCAGCGCCGGCTGCTCAGCCTTTTTACCGATGACACGAGCACGGGCAACGCCGTGCTGATGAGCAAAGTGCAAGCCGCGGCGCCGAACATCTACGTACTCGATGCCGGTGCGATGCCGCTCGCGCAATTGCAGACGCGCGCGCCGACGTTCGCGATAACCACGTCGGTCGCTCACGACGATCTGCTGACGCACGAGAATTGGTACGAGCTGTTTTTACGATCGACCGCGCTTACGGCGTTGCGTTCGGATGCGGTTTGAACGGATCCAAATGCATGATTGCGCGGTGCAGCCAGCCGTGATGCTTCGGTGAGGGTTTCGGCGTAGCGACGCGCACGTAACCGACAGGTACCGCGGTCGCCTCCGAAGTGGGTTCCGGAATCGGCGTGGCGTCCGTGTACGATTGCGGCATGTCGGTCGTGTCGAGTTCGGACTGCTGAGGTGCAGGCGTCGCCTGAGGCGGAACCACGACCGCCACGCCTTTCCCGTGCGCGGGTTGCATCGTCGGGCTCGCGGCCCGCGGCGAAGCCGGCAACGCCGGCGGTTGCGCGGCAACCGGGTATGCGACGGGCGCTTGCGATTGCTGCTGTTGCTGCTGCTGCACAAGCGGCGGTTCGGTCGGCGCCGATACGGCGCGGGCAGCCGTGCGATAGAGCGGCGGCGTAGCGCGAGCGTGTTGCGGCGCGCGCGTGGCTTGCGGTGACGGAACGGTTACTGCTGCGACGGGCTCCGGACTCGGCGGCGCCGAGCGTGCGACCACGAGCCGTTCGCCCGCGGCGCCGAGCAAGATCAACAGCAATGCGATACCCGCGATCATTGCCGCGCGCATGCCGCGGTCGGGCGCCTCTTCTCCGATGCCTACGGCGCGCTCCACGGGCGCGTGTTCCAGGACGGCCAGACCGAACGGACTGCCGAAGATCGGTATCGCACGCAGATTGCTTTTTAAAAAGCGCGCCAGCGTCTCCCGCAGCGCTGTGTCATCGCTCTGCGAAACAGCCGACGGAAAGTCGTCGCGTTCGCGGCCGAGCAGCCGCAAGAATTCCGAGCGGTACGAGGAGCCGAGGCGTGGCCCGGCATCCGACAGCAGCCCGCGCACGCGGTCGGCCGGTAAGGAGCGAACGTAGCGTTCGACGGCTTGCGAGAGATCGAAAGGATCGGTGAGGGCTAAAAGCCGGTCGATGCGAGAGACGGCCACGGCCTCATTCTTACCCGGTCCCGGGGAATGCCCATCCCGGCCAACACGCCGCTTGACAGGCAACGTCCCCGTCGAATCGAAGCCGAACGTCATGGCCACCATCGCGCGTTTGAATTGGCGCCGCATTTTGCTGCACGGCGCCCTCTCCGGCCTTGCCGGCGGAGTCGTCCTTGCCATGTTTTGGTATCTTGCCGGCGTCGTGCCCGCCCACGGCGATGCAACGGGCATGGGTCAGTACGTGGCCTCGGCGGCCTTCGGTAAGATCGCCTTTACCTCGGTGGCATACGCGTGGATCGGCTTGGGTCTGCATGCGCTGGTCAGCATCGCGTGGGGCATCGGCTACGTCTACATGACGCAAACGCAGCGCAACGCCGTGGCGAATCCCGTCGTCTCCGGCCTGATTTTCGGTTTGGTGGTTTGGGTCGTGATGCAGATGGTGCTCGCAAGCGTGCAAATGCTCACGGTTACCGGCCCGAACGTCGGCATCGGCATTCTGGGGCACACGGTATTTTTCGGGTTGCCCGTCGCGCTGGCGGCGCGCGCCCAAGCTCGCGGAACCGCGTAGATGATCGGCGGCGTCCGCGTCTCGCTGGACGCAGTGCGTGCGAATGCACGCGCGCTTCGCGATCTCGTTGCGCCGGCGAAGGCCGCGTTCGTCGTCAAAGGCAACGCGTACGGTCACGGCATCGCGGCAGTGGCGCGCGCGATCGAGCCCCTCGCCGATCGCTTGTGCGTGTATTCGCTGGAAGAGGCAACCGCGCTGCGCGCCGCGGGCGTCGCTGCGCCGGTTTTCATCATGGGGCCGATCGAGAGCGCAGGGCTGGAAGAAACGCTCGCGCGCGGATTTGAACTGGCATTGTGGGATACCGGTTCGTACCTGCGCTCGGTGTGCGAAGCTGCGCGCAAACGCCACGTACGCGCCGCCGTGCACGTGAAGATCAACACCGGCGTTGCGCGGCTCGGACTGGAACCGCGCGATGCGGCCGACGCGATTGAAGATTACGTGCGGCTTCCCGAACTCGCGCTCGCCGGAATTTTTTCACATTTAGCGGCGGCCGAAGAGCTCGATTCGCCGTTCACGATGGAACAGCTCGCCGCATTCGAGCGCGTTTCGAACGCCGCGGCGGCCGCGCTGCATGCACGCGACGCGGCGCCCGTTCGCCACATCGCCGCCTCCGCCGCGGCGCTGCTGTGGCCGCAAACGCGCTTGGACATGGTGCGGATCGGCATCGCGCTCTATGGATTGTGGCCTTCGGCGCAAACGCGCGTCGCCATGAACGGCGCGAAGTTCGAATTACAGCCGGCCCTCTCGTACGACACGCGCATTGCGGCAATCCGCGACGTGGAAGCCGGCACCCCTATCGGCTACGGTTGCAGTTATCACGCGCCGAAGCGCACGCGCATCGCCGTTCTGCCGCTGGGCTATGCCGACGGCATCCCACGCGCGCTTTCGAACAAAGGCGCCGTGCTTATCGGCGGCAAGCGCTGTCCCATCGTCGGGCGGGTCTGCATGAACATGCTGCTGGTAGACGCGGGCGCGGCGCCGGCTGCCAAGCCGGGCGATCCGGCGGTGCTCATCGGTGCGCAAGGCGCCGAAACGATTAGCGCCGAGGATTGGGCCGCGTGGGCGGATACCATCAACTACGAGATCGTAACGCGCCTGCCGGCGGAACTCACGCGCACGTACGGCGCGTTTCCCCAATAGCATGCTGACGGTTACCGTCGATGACCGGCCCCTCCCCGTCGCACCGGTTGTGGAGGGCGGACGCGTGCTGCTGCCGCTCCGGGCAACGTTTTCCGCGCTGGGAGCGAGCGTTTCATACGATGCGCGCGGACGCGTCGTCGTGGCGCGCACCGCGCAACGCTCGCTGCGGCTGCCGTTATCGGAGCTGCACGTCATCGCAAACCGCACGTTCATACCGTTGCGCTTCGCCGCCGAATCTTTAGGGGCGGTCGTCGGGTACGATGCGCACGCGCAGCTGGTAACCATAGCATTGCCGCGCGCGGCGCGCACCGCCGCCGCCGAAGTCAAAGTGGTCGCGCAAAACCCGCAGCCGGGAACGCGCGTGGGCAACGCTTATCCGATGATCTCGGCCTCGCTGCGATCGCAATCGGCGGAGAAAAACGCGATCGCGCTGAGGTTGGACGGCGTCGATGTCAGCGATCTTGCAACCTTCGACGGAACGACGATCACGTTTTTACCGCGGACCGGTCTTCCGGCCGGACGCCATACCGTCGTCTTCTCCGGGACCACGCTGCAGAACGAGCCGTTTACCGCATCCTGGAGTTTCGATACGCTCGCAAGCGCGCCGCCCGACGTTCCGGCCATCCCGTTCACGCCGTTCGATTACCGCTTTTACAGCGACGGCAGCGCATTTTACCGCGGTCAGTTCATGCATTTCACGCTCATCGCGCCGCCGGGCGGAACGGCCGAACTGCAAATGTGCAACTCGCTCGCGCGTTATCCGATGTGGAACGGCGGCAACGGCCAGGCGTATCAAGCCGACGTTCCGGCACCACTCGGATATTGGATTCCGGCGTGCAGCGTAACGGCGGTCTACACTTCGTGGAGCGGCGCGCGAACGTACGTGCCGGTACCGCTGACCATCGGCATATTCACGACCGAAGCGGCGCATCCGTCGCCGGCGCCGACGCCTACTCCGAAACCGGTTGTAACGCCCTCACCAAAACCGCCCCCGGTTCCCACGAGCGCGCCGCGGAAGATTGCTCCCGAGCCGCGGCGCCCGGAGCCGCAGCCGCGGCGCACGCCGCTGCCTTAAACCGCCGCGATCGCTTCGGCGAGATCCATGCTGCCTTCGTAGAGCGCGCGGCCCACGATGCACGCGTCTACGTTCGGCGGCGCCTGCGATTTGAGCGCGCGCAAATCGTCGACGGAGTGCGCGCCGCCGCTCGCCGTAACGCGAATCTCGCCGAGTTTCGCGACCGCGCTCAACGCCGCGATATCGTATCCGGCGCCCATGCCGTCGCGGCCGATCTCCGTGAATACGACGCGCCCGATTCCCCATTGCACGACGCGCTGCACGAGAGCGTCGCGATCCACGCGCGTGCCCTCTTGCCAACCGCGGACAGCGACGGCGTCGCCGCGCGCGTCGATGCCCGCGAAGACGCGTTCTCCCAATTCGTGAATGATGTTGCGCGAGGTGCGCTCGTCTTCGACGAGCACCGTGCCGAGAATGACGAACGCCGCACCGGCATCGAGGCGCGCTTTTGCTTGCGTGAGCGTACGGATGCCGCCGCCGCTTTCAACCGGCACCTCTACCGCCCGACAGATCCGTTCGATCGCTGCGTGATTTTCTCCGGAGCCGAATGCCCCGTCGAGATCGATGACGTGCAGCTGTTTGGCGCCGG
>JAICWY010000076.1 GCA_025934645.1 Vulcanimicrobiia bacterium | reverse complement strand
CCCGTAGCGCTGGTCAATTACATCA
Source organism: Vulcanimicrobiia bacterium (assembly GCA_025934645.1). Classification (GTDB taxonomy): domain Bacteria; phylum Vulcanimicrobiota; class Vulcanimicrobiia; order Vulcanimicrobiales; family Vulcanimicrobiaceae; genus JAICWY01. The sequence goes on along the minus strand of JAICWY010000076.1, from coordinate 9,561 downwards.
GCCTCTCGATGGTGATCTTTCTGATCGGCGTCGCGGGCGTGCTGATGAAACGTAATCCGCTCATCATGCTGATGAGCATCGAACTGATGTGGAACGCGGCGAACCTGCTGTTCCTGGCATTCGCGCGGGCGTGGCTGAACAATGCGGGGCACATCTTCGCGTTTTTGGTCATCACCGTCGCCGCCGCCGAAGCCGCCATCGGCCTCGCCATCGTCGTGATCGTCTTTAGGAGCGCCGAAAACGTCGACGTCGACGAAGTCGCGCTGATGAAAGGGTAGCAGTGCTGTTCGTCATTTGGCTGGTGCCGCTGCTCGGCGCGATTCTGTGCTGGGCGTTCGGTCCGCAACTCAAACGCGCCGCCGGCGTTCTAGGAAGCGCCGCGATCGCCGTGTCGTTCATCGCGACAGTCGCGTCGTGGGGCGCCGCAACGCAAAACGGCGGAACGCATCAGTTCTTGTTCAGCTGGCTGCGCGGATTCGATTTCGGATTGCTGTTCGATCCGCTCGCGCTCATCTGGGTGCTGATCATCACGGGCGTCGGCTTTTTGATCCACTTGTACTCCGTCGGCTACATGTGGAACGATAACGCCGTCGCGCGCTTCTTCGCGTACCTGAACTTCTTCGTGTTCGCGATGCTCACGCTGGTGCTCTCGGACAACTTTGCGGGGCTGCTCGTCGGCTGGGGACTCGTCGGTCTCGCGTCCTATTTCCTCATCGGCTTCTGGTTCTTCAAGCCTTCGGCAGTGGCGGCCGCGCGCAAAGCCTTCGTCATCAACGTCGTCGGCGACGTCGGCATCATGTTCGCGATCTTCATGATGTTCTCGCGCATCGGGACCGTGACGTACGCGGGCGTCTTCGCAAATCCGCACGCGCTGGACCCCTGGCTCTTTTGGATCTGCGTGTTCCTCTTCATCGGCGCGGCCGCGAAGTCGGCGCAGCTGCCGCTGCATACGTGGCTGCCCGATGCTATGGAAGGCCCGACGCCGGTCTCCGCACTCATCCACGCCGCGACCATGGTCACTGCCGGCGTGTATTTGGTCGCGCGCTGCGCGCCGCTCTGGAGCGCATCGCACGACGCGCAGACGCTCGTCGGCACGGTCGGCGCGCTCACCGCGCTTGCCGGGGCGGTTCTTGGCATCGCCCAGTGGGACATCAAACGGATTCTCGCCTATTCGACCATGTCGCAAATCGGCTACATGATCATGGGCGTCGGCGTCGCCGCGTACACCGCGGGCGTCGCGCACTTCTTCACGCACGCGTTCTTCAAAGCATGTTTGTTCCTGGGTTCGGGCATCATCATCCACGCGCTCTCGGACGAGCAGGACATCCGCTTGATGGGCGGCATGCGCAAACGGCTGCCGGTCGCGTTCTGGGCGATGGGCTTCGCGGTCTTCGCGATTAGCGGATGCCCGCCGTTCGCCGGATTCTTCAGCAAAGACCAAGTCATCTACGGCGCGCTGGAACACGGTTACGTGTGGATGTGGGCGGTCGGTTTGATCACCGCCGGCATTACGTCTTACTACATGTTCCGGTTGTTCATCGTGACGTTCTTCGGAACGTACCGCGGCGAGCTCAAACCGGAAGCCGTCGGCATCGCGGAAGAATCTTCAAGTGCGGCACAAGCCGCCGGAAGCTCTGTGATCGCGCACGAGCACAGCGAGCCGCATGGGCACGAAAACGGTCACGCGCCGGGTTGGATCATGGCGGTTCCCGTCGCGATTCTGGGCCTGTTCTCGCTGGTGGCGGGCTGGATTATGGCGGGACAGAACTCGCCGTGGGCGCGCTTCTTCGCATCCTCGTTCCCGCGTGAAGCGCTGCCGCCGGCGACCGTGACCGAAGGCGTGACCAGCGGCATCGCGATCGCGATGTTCCTGATTGGTTTGGGCGTCGCGTATATGCGCTACGGCACGCGCGAAGCGCTCGCGAATGCGCCCGCGCGGCTGAAACGCGAGAGCGAAACGCTGCCGGCGGTCTTGGTAAATCTCTATTATTTCAACGAAATCCTGGACTGGCTGTTCGTGCGTCCCGCGCAAGCCCTTGGGCAATTCTTCGGACGCTGGATGGATCCGCATTTCGTCGACGGCGTCGTGCGCGAAATCGTCATGACGAACCGCTTCCTGGGAACGCTGATGCGCAGCTTCCAAACCGGACTGCTGCGCGCATACGCCTTGATCGTGGTCTTCGGCGCGATGTGCTTCGCGGTATACTACGCGCTTGAAGGAGCGATGCGTTAATGTCTCTGGTACTCATCGTTCTTCCCATCCTGGCCGGCTGCGCGCTGTTCTTCGTGCCGCGCTCGGATCGCACGGTCAGCCGCATTACCGGGTGCGTCGTCGCCGCGATCACGTTCTTCTTGCCGCTCGTTACGGGCAACGACGGCGCGATCTCCGCGCACTGGCTTTCGCGGCCGTTCACCGCGTCGCTGCACTTCGCGTGGGGCGGACTCTCGTTCTGGATCGTGCTGCTGCTCGCGCTCTGCACGTTCTGCGCCATTTTGGCAACGAACATGCCGCAGACGCGCACGATGATCGCGCTGCTGCTCATGCTCGAGGGCACGATGATGGGCCTGTTCACCGCGCGCGACATTCTCGCGTTCGCGTTGTTCTGGGATCTGATGCTCATCCCGCCGTTCTTCGCGCTCGTAGGCTGGGGCGAACACCGCGACACGGCGTGGCGCTATCTGATTTACAATTTTGCCGGCGGCTTGCTTCTCTTGCTTGCGACCGCGGCGTTCGGCGTCATCTACGGATCGACCGACGTCATCGGCACGGGACATTCGATCGCCGGCGCGTGGGCGCCGTGGATCTTCGCGGGTTTCGCAATCGCGTTTGCCGTCAAGACGCCGCTCTTTCCATTCCACACATGGATGCCGGCCACGTATAGCGATACGCCGCCGCCGATGGTTGCGGTCGTCAGCGCGCTGCAGTCCAAAGGCGGTCTGTACGGCTTTCTGGTGATCGGTCTGCCGTTTCTGGGCAGTGCGATGGCGCAGTGGAAGTGGATATTCATTATTGCAAGCCTCGTCTCGCTGCTCTACGGCGCCTACATCGCGCTGGTGCAGACCGATGCGAAGCGCGTGGTCGCCTATTCCTCGCTCTCGCATTTGGGTCTGATCGTTCTGGGCATCTTCAGTTTCAGCGGTGTCGCGGTGCAAGGCGTGCTCGTCTACATCATCGCGCACGGCTTGTTCAGTGCCGCGCTCTTCCTGATTCTGGGCTATTTCGAAGAACGCGAAGGCACGCGTTCGCTCGCGCGTCTCGGCGGTCTGGGGGCGCTGAATCCCAAACTCGCCGGCGCCTTCACCATTGCGGCGCTCGCGGCGCTGGGTCTGCCCGGGCTTGCCGGATTCGCCGGCGAGCTCGTAATCTTGAGCGGCGTATTCCAGAGCGGGTATTTCTGGCCGGCGCTGATCGCGCTGATTCCGATCGTGCTCGCATCGGCGTACATGCTGCGTCTGCTGCAAGATATCATCAACGGACCGCAGGTCAAAGACATTCCCGAACGCACCGATCTTTCGTGGGTCGAGGGGCTCGCCGTAGCTCCGCTGCTCGCCGCGCTCGTCGTCTTAGGCTGCTATCCGCATGCGGTGACCGCGACGGCCGCCGCGTTTACCGCGCCGCTCGCCGCCGTGCAACCGCAGGCAGCCGGCACGCTCGCCCTGACGAAAGAGCAACATGATCGCTAATCCGTACACGCAAGCCGATTGGAATGCCGTCATTCCGCTGTTCATCGTAGGCGGGGCGGCGCTTATCGTGCTGCTCGCCGATTTGGTCTCGCCGAAATACGCGAACCGCTACGTTTCCATGGCGATCGGCATCTTGGGACTCATCGGCGGCGGCGTTTACGCCGGCACGACATACGGCGTTTCGCACAACGCGTTCGGCGGCGGATTCATCCTCGGCGGATTTGCAGTCGTGCTGCAAGAGGTTATCGTGATATCCGCGATCTTCTCGATCGCGCTTTTCGGCGCCATCGGGCGCGGCGATCGCATCGCGGGTTCCGTTGCGCTGATGCTTTGGAGCACGGCGGGCGCCATGCTGATGGCCGGCGCGGCGAACCTGATGACGATCTTCCTGGGTCTGGAACTGCTTTCGCTCGGGTTGTACTGTTTGTGCGGCCTCGCGGACCGGCCGACCTCGCGCGAATCGGCGCTGAAGTATCTCATTCTCTCGTCCACGGCGTCGGGGTTTCTGCTCTTCGGCATGGCGCTGCTCTTCGGCGCGACCGGAAGCGTCACGCTCGCCGCGCTGACGACGCCGGCCGTGGCGGTCAATCCGCTCTACTGGCTCGGCGGCGGCTTGTTCTTGGTCGGGCTTGCGTTCAAACTCAGCCTCGTGCCGTTCCACGTCTGGTCGCCGGACGTCTATGAAGGCGCGCCGCTTCCGGTCACCGCGTTCATGAGCGTCGTGACGAAAGCGGGCACGCTTGCGGTGTTCGCGCGCTTCGCGTATGCCGCGATTCCCGCGCATGCTTCCAACGCGTTGCTGATTCCGTTCTTCATCATCGCCGGCATCTCGATGATTGCCGGCAACTTGGGCATGCTCGCGCAGACGGATATGAAACGGCTGCTCGCATATTCGGGCATCGCGCAGATCGGCTACATCGTCGCCTCGCTCGCCGGCGGTACGGATCAGGGCGTGCGCTATGCGATCTACTATTTGGTCGCGTACATGTTCATGAACTTGGGCGCGTTTGCGATCGTCGCGCTGCTCTCGACCGACAAAGAAGAAGGGTCCAGCATCGCCTCGTTCCACGGCCTGGCACAGCGGCGTCCCGTGCTCGCGGCGGTCATGACGTTCTTCTTGCTTGCGCTCGCGGGCTTTCCGCCGACGGCCGGCTTTCTCGGAAAGATTCTGATTCTCTCGACGAACGTTAGCGCCGGTTTCCCGTGGTTGGCCGCCTTGCTGATCGCCGGCACGGCAATCTCGCTCTACGCGTATTTCAAAGTGATCCGGCTTATGTACGATCGTCATGCCAAGCCGCAAGCGTTGCCTTCGGTCCAAGCGCCGTTGGCCTACGTCAGCATGGCGGTCTGCGTCATTCTGGTGGTCGTAATGACGTTCTATCCCTACACTCCGAGCAACGTGCTTCCGCTGGTAAAATAACCGGTCACAGGTCTCCCTCCGGGCGCGTTTTCGCGTTACAATGGAGCCTCGGAGGGACCGCCTGATGCGCCGGATTGCCTGGTCACTCTTCACCGCTGCCGTGTTCTGTCTCGGCACGCCTGCGTTTGCGCGTGCCGGTACGGTCATCATGAATCCCGATCGCGTCGAACAGGACGCGTTGCCCTCCAACCCCATAGCGGCCATGCAAGCCGCACGCCAACGCGTCGCGTCCGGAGATCTGGATCGCGCGGTTCGCGATCTGGCCGGATACGTGTTCTATCACCCCGGTGAGATCGGCCCCGAACGGCTTTTGGGCGATCTGTATTACCGGCAAGGCAACCTCGCGAAAGCAGAGGCGGCGTACAAACATATTTTGACGTACGCGCCGGCCGACAAAGAAACGCACAACCGGCTCGGCTCCGTTTTCGCAACGGAGAACCGCATAGACGAGGCGATTGCGGAATTCAACCGCAGTTTGCCGGGCACCGATTCAGTTCCCGACTTGGTGCGGCTGCACTTGATCAAGGGCGACTTCGCGCGGTACCGCAAAGAGCGCGAAAAAGCCGCCGAAGATTTTCCCTCGGACGCGGAGTCGCAACTCGAACTGGGTCAAGTGTACGAAGCCGTGCATCAGCCCGAGCTCGCTATCCGGTATTTCAAGCGCGCGCTCGACGCCGACGCAAACTCGGTTGCCGCGATGAGCGGTCTGGGCCTTGCGTATCTGGATGAATCGCGGTTGGCCGAAGCGACGACGCAGTTCCAACAGTGCTTGACGAAGGACTCGTTCAACTACGCGTGCTTGAACAATTTGGGCGCAACCTTCTTGCAAGGTTCGCGCTGGAATGCAGCTGCATCGGTTTTGGACTCGGCGCACAAACTGCAGCCCGAACGTTCCGAAGCGCTCGTAAACCTCGGGTATCTCGCGGATTCAAAGGGCGACTGGAAGGGCGCGATCGTGTACTACGTTGACGCGATGACAGTGTATCCATACTCGCCCGATGCGTACATCGATCTCGGCTATACCTACAACGTGCACGGTCTGTATCAACTAGCGCAAGCGGCACTCATTAAAGGGCTTGCGGTGGCTCCGCAAGACGGACGGCTGCACTATCTGTTGGGCGAAACGTATCAGCGCGAAGGCAATGACGTCCTCGCGAAAGCGCAATTCACCGCCGCAGCGGGCGCGGACGATCTGGACCCCGACGTGAAACGCTTAGCGCAGCAACGCGTCGCGACGCTCAACGGCACGACGCCGAAGCAAAAACCGATCCCCTAGCGTTTGGCTATCGCGTCGATCTCTACGCGCGCGCCTTTAGGCAGCGCGGCCACGGCAATCGTCGTGCGCGCGGGCTTTGCGCCTTCGAAATAGCGGCCGTAGACTTCGTTGACTGCGGCGAAGTCGTTCATGTCCACTAAAAAGATCGTCGTCTTCACCACGTCCGCGTACGACATGCTGCCCGCTTCGAGCACTGCGCCCAGATTTTTGAGCGCCCGATCGGCCTGAGCGGCCGCATCCGCGCCGACCAGCTCGCCCGTGGCCGGGTCCAGCGCCACCTGACCGCTGCAAAACAGCTCCTCGCCCGCGGCGATGCCTTGACTGTAGGGCCCGATGGGTGCGGGCGCTTTTTCTGAACGGACCGGCTTATTCATGAAGTGATGGGTTCACGCCGTACGGAAATACTCCGTCCACAGTGACGACTTTCGTTTCCGATTTCGCCGCGGTCGCGGACTGGATCGACCGCTATCTCGCGGACACGCGTGCCTATCCCGTCCTCTCTCAGCTTCAGCCGGGCGATATCCGCGCGCAACTGCCGGAGCACGCGCCCGAAGAAGGCGAGCCGTTCGATGCGCTGATGGATGACTTTCAGCGCATCGTCCTTCCTGGGATCACGCATTGGAACAGTCCGCGTTTCTTCGCGTATTTCGCGACCAGCGCTGCGCCCGTAGCGGTCGCCGCGGAAGCGCTCGCCGCTGCGCTCGACGTAAAGGCGATGCTGTGGCGCACCTCGCCGGCTGCCACGGAGTTGGAAGAAGTCGTGATGCAGTGGCTGGGCGAGCTGATGGGCCTGCCGCCCAGCTTCACCGGCATCATCTACGACACCGCGTCCATCGGCGGCTTCACCGCGCTCGCAGCCGCGCGCGAAAGCTTGCATTTGGGAATACGCGAGCACGGCATGACCGGCCGCAGTCTGCCGCGCCTGCGCGTGTACATCACGGAGCACACGCACTCGCACATCGAAAAAGCCTGCATTGCGCTTGGGATTGGGCGCGAGAATGTGGTCAGCGTACCGTGCGATGCGGAGTTTCGGATGGATGCCGGAGAACTGGCGCGCACGATCGATGCGGATATTGCCGCGGGCATGCGTCCGATGTGCGTTGTCGCAACGGCGGGCACAACCTCGACTACTTCGCGCGATCCGGTCGAGGCCATCGCCGGTGTCGCCAAAGCGCGCGGCGTGTGGCTGCATGTAGACGCGGCGTACGCGGGCGTCGCCGCGATCATGCCGGAGTTCCGCTGGGTGCTGCAAGGCGCCGAGCGTGCGGATTCGATCGTCGTGAATCCGCACAAGTGGCTGTTCGTCCCGATGGATTGCTCGGCGCTTTACGTGCGCGATCCGGAGCTGTTGCGGCGCACGTTCAGCCTTATTCCCGAGTATTTGCGGACGCCCGAAGAATCCGTTCGAAACTACATGGATTACGGCTTGCAACTCGGCCGGCGCTTCCGCGCGCTCAAATTGTGGTTCGTGCTGCGTTCGTTCGGCGCGGAAGGGTTGCGCGAACGCCTGCGCGCGCACATCGCCCTCGCGCAAGAATTCGCCGGATGGGTCGAGTCCGAGGCCGGCTGGGAAATCCTGGCGCCGCATCCGTTCTCGGTGGTCTGTTTCCGCTACGCGCCGCAAGGCGCGAGCGCAGAGCAGATCGACGAGCGCAACGCGCAGTTGCTCGAAGCGGCGAACGCCACGGGCGAGATCTTCATTTCGCACACCAAGATCGGCGGCCGCTTCGCGCTCCGCCTTGCGATCGGAAATCTTCGCACCACGCGGGATGACGTAGCGGCTGCATGGCAGATACTGCGCGGCCTCGTTTAACGCCGACCGCGCTCGCGCTGATCGCCATCATCGGCGTCTCCATAGCCGCGGGCCTATTCCTGAACCGTGCCGTCGACTCCGACCGCACGGCGCTCTTCATGGCCACCCAGTTCCGGTTGAACGTGCAGACCTATTTGACGCTCGTCATCGACGAAGAAACCGCGGTGCGCGCGTACGATGCGACCCATGGCGCGCGGAGCGCGGATTTTCTGCAGCCGTTTCGGGCCTCGCAGCCTCAGTATGACGCCGTGCTCGCTGCCCTGCTGGCCGATCGCGCAGAGCTGCCGCAAGCCGTGGCGCCGGTGCGCTCGGCGGACGCGTTGCACCGGCGCTGGCTGCGCGAGATCGCAGCGCCGATTATCCGCAATCCCGGAAATCCGGCAAATCCCAGGCTGGAAGCGCAGGGAAAGCAGATCGTAGACGCCCTGCGCTCGGCGATCGCATCTGCGCAGGACATCGCCGGACGCGCCGTCATTGAGCGGCGATCCGCTGCCGGGCGTTCCGTCGCATTCGCGATCGCCGTCATCGTCTTGTTCGTCGTGGTCGCGGGATTGATCGCGCTGCGAAGCGAGCGGCGTTTTACGCTCGACCAGCAAAACTTGCGCGCGGAGATCGAACGCCGCAACGCCGCGCTGGAGCGTTCGAATCACTTGCTGCAAGAATTCGCCTACGTCGCTTCGCACGATTTGCAAGAGCCGCTGCGCAGTGTCGCAAGCTTCACGCAGCTGCTGCGCAAACGGTACGGCGAGCATCTCGATGCGGCCGCAAACGAGTTCATCGATTTCGCCGTCGACGGTGCCGTGCGCATGCAGCAGCTCATCGACGACATTTTGGCGTACTCGCGCGTCACTACGCACGGCAGGCCGCTCGAGCCGGTGGATCTGAACGAGAGCGCGTCGCGTGCGCTGGCCAACCTGCGGTTCACCATTGAAGAACGCGGCGCAGGCGTTCGCGTCACGCCGCTTCCTCGCGTCTTAGGCGACCCGGTACAGCTCGCGCAGCTGCTCCAGAATCTGCTCGGGAACGCGCTGAAGTACGGAGGTGCGCCGCCGCAGGTTTCCGTCTCTGCGACGCGTGAAGGCGAGGTATGGCGGGTCTGCGTGGCGGATAACGGTATCGGAATCGCCCCGGAGTATCACGAGCGGATTTTTCGGATATTCCAGCGGCTTCACACCCGGGCGGAATACGGCGGCACCGGTATCGGGCTGGCGATCTGCAAGGGCATCGTGGAGCGGCATGGCGGGCATATTTGGGTGGAGTCGCAAGCCGGGCGCGGCGCCACATTTTGCTTTACGCTTCGCGACGCGCTGAAGGAGGCACCGGGCCCCGCATGACGCCCTCCGCCGAAACGATCGAAGTGCTGCTGGT
>JAICWY010000147.1 GCA_025934645.1 Vulcanimicrobiia bacterium | reverse complement strand
CGGCGGGATAGATGGCGTATCGCACCACTGCGTCGCAGGCGCGATCGCGTTGCCGCTCGGGTCCACCAGCAAGAACGCGTTCGCGTTGCAGTGCAGCGCTGCCGTTCCGGTATTCGTAATCGTTCCGGTAATAAAGACGACGCTTACCGGCGCGCCGCTCTTGCCGTTGTGCGCCATACGCTGAATGGCTTGGATGGCCGACAGATCGTCGTGCGCGGCGATCTTGGCCTTTTGCGTTGACGACGACCCGGCGCAGCCGCCCGCGGCGAGAAGCAACAAAAGGGCGGCGGCTTTGCGCACTAACGTTTTCCTTTCTTCTGGCGCTCGATCGCGGCTTCGCGCCGCAAACGCGCCTCTTCCAACTCGACAAACATGACGTCGACCACTTTCTCGACCTCCGTGTTTTGCATCGGTGCCGGTTCTTCCGCGGCCTTGCGCGGCGGCGCCTTGGGCGCGGCTTTTTTAGCCGGTTCGGCGATCGCGGCATCCTGTGCGTGAATCTTGCGGAGGAAGCCGGCATAGTTCTCGGCCGCCTGCGCGCGCATCTCCGGGCTCTCTTCCACGTTGAAGATTTCGCCGAAGAAGCCTTTGGGAATCTCGCCGACGGTCGTGTTCTCCGGCACGGTCGCGCCGTTGCGGATCACCGAATGTGCCGCGATAAAACACGCCGGCTCGATCGTCGCGCCGCTCAAAAACGCGCCCGGCCCGATAATGCAGCTCTCGCCCACGCTCAGCGGAAACTGCATCGCGCTGCCGCCACTGGCGCGCAGCACCGCGTTCTCCATGATCACCGTGTTCGCGCCGATCGCCACAGGCGCGCCCTCGGACGTAATGACCGCGCCATGCAGTACCGCGCAGCCTTCCTCGATCGTCACGTCGCCGCTCACAACTGCGCTGGGCGCGACGTATGCGGAAGCGTGGATGTTCGGTTTCTTCGTCCCGCTGGACACGATCATGGCACTGACTCCTGTGTGTAGCCTTCAACGTAGATTCTTCGGATGATCGATTCCAAATCCGGCTCTTCGATGGTGACGTCGCGCAGATCGTAGCGTTCCGTGGCCTGCCGGATGAGCTGATCGGCCCGCACGCGCCGCCGGTCGAACCGGTAACTCGCAAGACCGCGATCGTTCGAAACCAGTTCCGCGCCGTCGAGTTCGGGATTGGGATGCGGCGCCGTGAGCGTGAGCACAAGCGTGCGGTGCGTGCCGTACTGTTCCTTGATGCGTTCGATACCGCCGTCGTAGATGATCGTGCCGTTGTCGATGATGATGATCCGCCGGGAGAGCCGTTCGACGTCGGCCAGGTCGTGCGTCGTCAGGATAATCGTCGTGCCGCGCTCTTCGTTGATGTGCTTGACGAACTCGCGGATCGCTTCTTTCGCGATGACGTCAAGGCCGATCGTCGGCTCGTCCAAATACACTATTTTCGGATCGTGCAGCATGGCAGCAGCGAAATCGCCGCGCATGCGTTGGCCGAGCGAGAGCTGCCGCACCGGCGTGCGCAGAAACGGCTCCATCTCCAAGATCTCGGTGAAGCGCGCCAGGTTCTGGCGATAGCGGTCTTGCGGCACGCTGTAGATCGCGCGCAGCAGTTCGAACGATTCGATCAGCGGCAGATCCCAATAGAGCTGGCTGCGCTGTCCGAAGACGACGCCGATGTTGCGCGCATTGGCATTGCGGTGCTCGTGCGGCACGATGCCGCCGACTTCGATCGAGCCCGACGTCGGCACCAAAATGCCCGTCAGCATTTTAATCGTCGTCGATTTCCCGGCGCCGTTCGGTCCGATGTAGCCCACCAGCTCGCCCGCTTCCAAGTCCATATTGACGTCGGAGACGGCGACCTTATCTTCGTACGCGCGCGAGAACAGGGTGCGCAGCGCGCCCGCGGCTCCGGGCATGCGCTTGACCGTGCGGAAAACCTTGCGCAGCGCTCGCGTGCGGATGATGGGCATGGCCGCATCATTCACACCGTACGCAGGCGGCCCCTCGAAGGGCGCGTATAAGCCTTCTGTGATCATCACGATTTCGAACCGCTACGGGTGCGGCGCAATCGGCATCGCGCGGCGCGTCTGCGACAGCTTGGGCTACGAGTTCGTGGACCAACAGCTGCCGGTCGTCGTCGCAAAACGCTTGAGAACCTCGCCCCAAGCCGTCGAATCCGCCGAGCACGGAGCGCGAACCGTCAGCGAACGCATGCTGCGTGCCCTGGAATACGGCACACCGGAACTCGGCGGCCGCGCCGACGTACCCAGCTTCGACGAAGAGTGCCTGCGCGAGGTCAAGGAAGCGGTGCGCGATTACGCCTCGCACGGCAACGTCGTGCTGATCGGCCGCGGCGCAAACGCGATCCTCGGCCGCCGCCCCGACGTGCTGCGCGTCTTCATGTATGCCCCACGCGACTGGCGCATCCATCATATAATGGATAGCCACGGCGTCGACGAGAAAACGGCCGCCGCCGAAGTTGAGCGCGTCGACCGCGCCCGCACGCAGTACATGCAGGCGTACTACGGCGTGAAGTGGGTGGACCACAACAACTACGATCTGACCATCGACACATCGGCGTTCGGCGAAGAAGGCAGT
>JAICWY010000070.1 GCA_025934645.1 Vulcanimicrobiia bacterium | reverse complement strand
CGACGACAAAGCGCTCGCGTCGTTCTTACTGCAAGAAGCCGGCGTCGCATGTTTGGGCGGCTCGTCATTCGGCGCGGCAGGCAAAGGCTATCTGCGCTTCTCCTACGCCGCATCGCTGGACGACATCGACTATGCGCTGACGCAAATCAACGCGGTTCTGCCGAACTTCAAGGCGTAACGCACGCCTCGCTTCAACGAGAAGGCCTCGCTTATGGCGGGGCCTTCTTACTTTTTATCGATGCGTGTATTTCGAGCAACGTTCGTCGAACGATCGACCTGCGTGAAATTCATCTCCCATTGCGCAGCCGCATCGTACCGCGCTTTACGGTGCATGTTGTACGCACCGCAGAACGCCAAAAGCACGGCGCCAATAATCCAAATCCAGATCGGCCATGTGCGTATCACTAAATGGCTCATTAGCGCTACCGGTATCGCGATGAACAACATCGCCATGAGCGCTTTCCAAAATTTGGGTTCCGGAATGTCCTGACCGAGCATGGGATTCCGGGCTCTATGCCTTTCGCGTGGATCGCGAACAACTCCGACGCGGTATCGGAATGCGCTCCTTATAAGCTTTGGTCGTGGGGATGGGCACGGGATCACCGCTATCTTGCAACCACTTCAGATGGCAAGCAATACCACTCGCGATACGTTTGCGTACTAGGGCCTCGGTGCGCCCGGTAGCAACAACGCCCGGCACGTCGGGCGAAAAAGCGCTGAAGCCTTCGCCTGCCCCACCCTCAATAATGATCGTGTATTCCATCACCAACCTCGTTTCTTAGGAACACCTGCGGCCTTGAGCAGCTCGTGCAGCGTTCCTTTTTTCATAGTCCCGCCCGGGGGACCTACGACAGTCACTTTTATCCCGGTTTCAGGGTGCATGAAATGCCGATGGCTGCCGCGTTGTTCCTTAAAAACATATCCGTACTCAATTAATGCTCGCTCGACTTCGCGGTTTCTTGGAGGCACGCTTTGCCTTCACGCGCGTAAGCCCGCTCAGAAAGACCTCCCACCTGAAAAATGTCTACCGCAGTGGTAGGATGGGCGTATGGACGCGTTCGCTATAGTTGCCGTTGTGCTTATTTCGGCGACATCTGCCACGCCGGGTGCAAGTCCCGCAGCCAGCGCGTCGCCTGCTCCGCCGGTCCGTATTGATTTGTGCAAGCTGGATTACGTACCGGCGAACATGCATGGCTTCTCGCTCTCCGAGGGCGTCGGCCCGCTGCACATTTCGTTCGTGAATACGGGAACGAAGCCGATTTCGAAGATTGCGTTCCGCATAATGTTGGCGGGCCGCGCATACAGCGTCGACGACACCGGATGGTTCACGCCGAACGCAAAGGTCGCGCACGTTTATCGCGATCTCAACGGCACGCACCGCGTCGGAACGCCGGAACCGCAACCGGCTTGCAGCGTGGAATCAATAACCTACGGCGACGGCACGACGGGTTCGTGGTGAAGGGCACGTCGCTTAAGCTCCCACGCGGTAGCTACGGCGTATACAAATAAGTCGCCGTCGCCATTTCGCCCAGGATTTCGCCGGCGGTGTGGGCGGCGTCTTTGCCGTGGGGTACTGCCAGGTTGTTGATGTAGAAGCAGAATGCGATGTGGCGGCCGTCGCGCGTGGTCATATAGCCGGCTAAGCCCTTCGCGCTGATCATGCGGCGACGGTTGAGCAGATCGCCCGAGCCCCACGTGCCGGTTTTTGCGTGCACTTTGCCGGCGGCCGGCGAGTGGTTCTGGATGTTGAACAGCGTGCCGTCCACGCCCATCACCGGAAGCGCGTTGTAGAACACCGGAAAGAACGGCTGCGTGTGCACGAACGAAAGATAGCGCACCATGAAATCCGGTTGAATGAACGCATCGCCGCCCAGGCCGTCTTCTTGCACGACTTCATCGGAATTGAGTCCGGCGCTTTGCAGAAAGCGGCGCTCCAGTGCGAAGCCGTCGCGCAGATTGCCCTTCGCCCACAGATACGGCATCGTGTCGGCGTGCAGATTGTCGGAAACCTTCAGCGTGACTTTTACGTCTTGCGCGAGCGGCGGGGAAACGTGCGTTGCGATCACATTTTGCGCGGTGTAGTACTGCGCGAGTTTTGCGTGATCGGGATGGATATCGACCTCACTCTGATCGACGCTCACACCGGCCTTTTGCAGTTCGTCGGTGAGCGCCATCTCCGCGAAGCGGCGCGGTGAGGGCACGTCGTACGCGTACAGGATCGGTTGCGAACCCAGCGGCAGCGTGCCTTTTACGGTCACGGATTCCACGCCCGCGGCGTCGGAATCGCCGTCCGCGATCACGATCGCGCGATCGCTGCCTTTCGCGGAGGTCGTCGCCGCGATCGCAAACTTCGCGTACGAGGTTTGCGGCGAAACGGCGATCTTCACCGGATCGCCGGCTTTTTCACCGGGCGTCACGGTGACGTCCACGATGTTGTCGTTCACCATGATCGGTGACACGACCGCGCCGGTGCCCAGTTCGGGGAAGCCGCTTGCATACAGCGAGTCGTCGACGATCACGCGGCCGTCGATGCGCCGCACGCCGTCCGTCGCGATCTGCTGCGCGAACTCACGCAGCGCGAGCAGCGGATCGCCCGGAACCGCCTTGGTGTCGGGTCCGCCGTCGTACGAATGGTCCTCGTTTTCGAACGCGAGCGTGCCGTCGCGCTGGATGCGGCCGGAAAGATTGGGGTCGCCGCTTGCAAGCAGCACGACGTCGCCGTGCAGCGTGCCGTTCTTGTCGATCGCGCCGGTGCGGTACACGTCGGTACGAAACCGGTAGTTCGGGCCGAGCAGCGAGAGCGTCGTGCCTTCGGTCAGCAATTTCGTCGTGGATGCCGCTAAGAAATAGCGGTCGCCGTCGAGAGAATAGATTTGGCGATGATGATCTAAATCATAAATCGCGGCGCCGAACGCGGTATGCGCGTAAGCAGGACGGCGGACGATCGCCTCAACGCGTGCGGAAAGGTTCGCGACGGTCATCGCCGCCGCCAACAGAACGGGCATTATCCCGAGTTGCCTGCTTTGCGCCCGCGGCCCTGCGAGCCGTTTAGCGCGCAAAGCAATTTGGAACGAACCTTTACATGGAGCACGAACGACCCGTTTGGCCCGTCATGCGTCAACTGACGGACGGCGATCCATTGGCGCTGGGCAGCGCCGCACAATCCGAGACCACGCGTAAGTGGCGCGGGCGCATCGCCGACGCGAAAGTTACGAAGTCGGTCTGCCCGTTCTGCGCAGTCGGCTGCGGACAGCTGCTCTACGTTAAAGACGAGCAGCTGATTCAAATTGAGGGCGATCCCGACAGCCCGATCTCGCGCGGACATCTGTGTCCCAAGGGCGCCGCCACGCGCACGATGGTCCAAAGCCCGATGCGCGAGTACAAAGTGAAGTACCGCCGGCCCTATGGGACCAAATGGGAAGAGCTTTCCCTGGATCAGGCGATGGACATGATCGCCGAGCGCGTACTCAAAACGCGCCGCGAAACGTGGGAGTCCAAAGACGAAGAGGGCATCGACATCAACCGTTGTTACGGCATCGCCAGCTTAGGCGGCGCGACACTGGACAACGAGGAAAACTACGTCATGAAAAAACTCTACACTGCGCTGGGCATCGTGCAGGTAGAGAATCAAGCCCGAATATGACATAGCTCGACGGTTCCCAGTTTGGGAACCTCGTTCGGCCGCGGCGGCGCAACCACGTTCCAGCAAGATCTGCAGAACTCGGATTGCATCGTCATCATGGGATCCAATATGGCGGAGAATCATCCCGTCGGATTCCAATGGGTTATGGAGGCCCGCGAGCGCGGCGCCAAGTTCATTCATGTCGATCCGCGCTTCACGCGCACCAGCGCGGTTGCGGATTTGCACGTTCCGCTGCGCCCGGGCACGGACATCGCGTTCCTGGGCGGCATCATCAATTACATTCTCGAGAACGATCGCGCGTTCAAAGAGTACGTCGTCAACTACACCAACGCGCCGGTCATCCTGAAAGATGATTTCGAAGACACCGAGGATCTGAACGGTTTCTTCTCGGGCTGGCACGAGGACAAGAACGGCTACACGTTCGAGACGTGGCAGTACAAAGGCATGGATCTGCACGGTGCGGCCGGGCAGCGCGAAGGTGAATCGTCGCTTGCGAAAATGGAAGCGTTCCGTCAGCGCGAGGACGCGCTCAAACACGGCGAGCCGCCGAACATGGACAAGACGCTGCAGCATCCGCGCTGCGTCTATCAGGTACTCAAACGCCATTACGCGCGCTACACGCCCGAAACGGTCGCGCGCATTTGCGGCGTAAAACCCGAACAGCTGCTCGAAGTCGCGCAAGCGATGTGCGATAACAGCGGGCGCGATCGCACCTCGGCATTTGCGTACTCGGTGGCGTGGACGCAGCACACATTCGGCGTGCAGATGATCCGCAGCGCCGCGATCATTCAACTGCTGCTCGGCAACATCGGACGTCCCGGCGGCGGGATCATGGCGCTGCGCGGACACGCCTCGATTCAAGGCTCGACGGATATCCCCACGCTCTTCAACATTCTGCCGGGCTACATTCCAATGCCGCACGCCAAGGCGCATCATAGTCTCAAGCACTTCATCGAATCCGAAGGCGCGAAGACCGGCTACTGGGGCAATCTGGACAAATACACGGTCAGTTTGCTCAAAGCGTGGTACGGCGAGCACGCGACGGACGAGAACGACTACTGCTTCGATTTGCTGCCGCGTATCAGCGGCGATCACTCGACCTACCGCAGCATGATGGGCATGATCGACGGCAAGGTCAAAGGCTTCTTCTGCTGCGGCGAAAACCCGGCGGTCGGCTCGGCAAATGCGGGCCTGCAGCGGCGCGCGCTGGCAAGCTTGGAGTGGCTGGTCGTGCGCGATTTTTGCGAAATCGAGAGCGCGGCGTTCTGGTACGATTCACCCGAGATCGAAAGCGGCGCACTCAAGACCGAAGAGATTCCGACGGAAGTCTTCTGGATGCCGGCCGCGGCGCATACCGAGAAAGACGGATCGTTTACGAACACGCAGCGTTTGCTGCAGTGGCATCACAAAGCGATGGACCCGCCGGGCGACGCGCGCTCGGAACTCTGGTTCTACTATCATCTCGGCAAGAAGATCAAAGCGCTGGTGGACGAGCGCGGCGACGAGCCGCACGCCGACGCGATCAAGTTCCTGACGTGGGATTATCCCGAAAAGGGCGCGATTCGCGAGCCCGACGCGCACATGGTGCTGCGCGAGATCAACGGCTGGGACGAGAACGGCGACGCGCTGCCTGCGTATACGAAGCTGAAGGCCGACGGCAGCACCGCGTGCGGCTGCTGGATCTACTGCGGCGCGTACAAGGGCGAAGAGAATCAAACGGCGCGCCGCAAGAGCCGCATGGAACAGTCGTGGGTTGCTCCGGAGTGGGGCTGGTCGTGGCCGGACAACCGCCGCATCATCTACAACCGCGCCTCCGCGGACCCCGACGGCAAACCGTGGAGTCAGCGCAAAGCGTACGTCTGGTTCGATGAAGTCAAAGGACAGTGGACCGGTTACGATACGCCCGATTTCGAGAAAACGAAAAAGCCGTCGTACACGCCGGAGACCGGCGCGCAGCGCGAAGACGCGATCGCCGGCTGGCATCCGTTCATCATGCAAGACGACGGATTGGGCTGGCTCTTCGTGCCGAACGGCATCGTCGATGGGCCACTGCCGACGTATTACGAACCGCACGAGTCGCCGGTGAAGAATCTGCTGTACGAGCAGCAGAGCAATCCCGCGCGGCAAAAGTTTCCGCGGCCGTTTAACGAGTACAACCCCTCGCCGAGCAGCGAGCACGGCGGTCAATTCCCCTTCGTGCTCTACACGTACCGGCTTACGGAACACCACACCGCCGGCGGCATGTCGCGTACCGTCCCACATCTCTCGGAATTGCAGCCGGAGATGTTCTGCGAAGTCTCGCCGGAGCTGGCGAAGCTGCGCGGCTTGGAACACGGCAAGTGGGCGACGATCTATACGGTGCGCGCCGTAATTGAAGCGCGTGTCATGATTACCAATCGCGTGCAGCCGATTCGCCTGAACGGCAAGACGGTGCACTCGGTCGGCATGCCGTATCACTGGGGACGCAGGGGCATCGTGACGGGCGATTCGGCCAACGATCTGTTGCACATCGCGCTCGATCCGAACGTGCACATTCAGGAAACCAAAGGCCTCACGTGCGACATTCTGCCGGGACGGCGTCCGCGCGGCAAAGCCATGCTCGAGTTTATGGAAGAAGTGCGCGCGAAGGCGCATCTGGAGAAGGCATGACGACGTTCATCGACATCACCGCCCTCGCGCACATGACGTCTGCGAAAGCCGAGCAGGCCACATACGGCGAGAACGAACACGCGCGCAAAGGCTTTTTCACCGACACGACGCTGTGCATCGGCTGCAAAGCGTGCGAGGTCGCGTGCAAAGAGTGGAACCAGTTACCCTCGGACGGCTACGAATTTACCGGGCAATCCTACGATAACACCGGCGAGCTCAACGGCTACACGTGGCGGCACGTCGCCTTCGTGGAACAATTCGAACGCCCGCCCGAAGCGCAAGACAGCTCGGCCGGCATGAACCGCTGGCTCATGGAATCGGACGTGTGCAAGCATTGCACGCACGCCGGGTGTTTGGACGCGTGTCCCACCGGCGCGATCATCCGCACGGAGTTCGGCACGGTCGTGATTCAAGACGACGTCTGCAACGGCTGCGGGTATTGCGTTGTGGCGTGTCCGTTCGGCGTGATCGGCGAGAAATGGCAAGAAGGCGAAGGCAAAGGCACGATGGGCAAGTGCACGCTCTGCTACGATCGGGCGAAGATCGGAGAAGAACCGGCGTGCGCCAAAGCGTGTCCGACGCATTCGATTCAATACGGCGATGTCGACGAATTGCGCGAGCGCGCGGCAGCGCGCTTGGATCAAGTGCGCGAACGCTTCGACGGCGCGCAATTGTATCTGAATACGGAGAACGACGGTGTGGGCGGCGGCGGATCGATGTGGCTGCTGCTCGACAAACCCGAGACCTACGGCCTGCCGCCGGATCCCGTAGTGCCCACGAAACATCTTCCGCAAATGTGGAAGAAGGCCGGCATCGCCATGCTGATGCTCGCGGGCGCGGTGACCGTTGCAGCGGGAGTGCGCAAATGACCAGTACCGCGCACGGAAACGGCCAGATCAACGCGCAAACGTTGCACGAAGACCGCCCCGGATATTACGGGCGGCCGATCGTCAAACCGCCGGAGTGGACGGATCTGATTCCAACCTACTTCTTCACCGGCGGCATGGCCGGTACGTGCGCGGCGCTCGGCTTTGCAGAGCGGATTGCCAAGAACGACGCGCTGGCGCGCACGATGCTATTCGGCGCCGCCGCCGGCACCGCAATAAGCGCGTATTGTTTGATCGCGGATCTCAAGCGGCCCGAACGCTTCGTCAACATGTTGCGCGTCTTCAAACCGACCTCGCCGATGAGCATGGGCGTGTACATCTTCAGCGCGTTCGGCGGATCGGTGACGCTCGCGCTCGCATCCGAATTAACCGGCGTTCTGCGGCCCATCGGGCGCATCTTCGAAGGCATCGCCGCGCTGTTCGGGCCGGCAATGTCGTGTTACACCGCGGTGCTGATCGGCGACACGGTTGTGCCGGCGTGGCACTACGGGCGCGAATCGATGCCCGCGTTATTTGCGGCCACGTCGGCTTCGACGGCCGGCGGATGGGGCTTGTTATTCGGACCGAGCGGAAGATCCAATTCGGCGCAGCGGCTCGCATTGATCGGCGGCGCCGGCGTCATGCTCGCGCTCGAGAAGCTGCATCAGGAACTCGGCCCGCGTCAGAAAGAAGCGTACCAAACGCGTCAGGCCAAAATGTTCGGCGACACCGCGAAAATGCTGAACATGGCGGGCCTTGCGACGTCGCTCTTCGCGCGCAAGGTTCCGGTGATGGGCCGCATCGCGGGCGCAATGCTTTTAGCGGCGGGCGTGTGCGAACGCTTCGGCGTCTTCCGCGCGGGCTGCATCTCCGCCGAGGATCCGTCGTACATCATCGACGCGCAACGCGAACGCATCGCCCGCGAAGGCAACCGCGCCAGCAGTAATTAGGCGTTACAGCAAGCGCATTGCGCGGCGGACGTCGTTCATCGTGTCGATGGCCGTTTCACGCGCGCGTGCGGTGCCTTCGGCGATGATTCGTTCTACTTGCGCCTGATCGGCCGCATACATGGCGCGCCGTTCGCGAATCGGGCGCAGGTAGGCGTTGAGCGCTTCGGCGAGATCGCCCTTATCTTGCACGCAGCCCAATGCGCCGGAGCGGCAATCGCGATCGACCAGCGGCACGTGTTCCGGCTTGATCAGCTTCCACAGCGTAAACACCGAGCAGATCTCGGGATGGCCCGGATCGTTGCGGCGGATCTTCTGCGGATCCGTTACCATGCTGCGCACTTTCTTCGTCGTCGGCGAGCAGGATCGTATTGTTGTACGACTTGCTCATCTTGCGTCCGTCGGTGCCGGGCACTTCCGCGGCATCTTCCAAAACGACCGCTTTGGGTTCGACGAGAATCTGCTCGCCGTCGCCGTAGAGATAATTGAAGCGGCGCACGACCTCGCGCGCAAACTCCAAATGCGCGACTTGGTCGCGTCCGACCGGGACTTCTTCGCCGCGGAATGCGGCGATGTCGCACAATTGCAGCAACGGATAGCCTAAGAAGCCATACGTCGCGATCTCTTGCCCGAGAGCTTCGATCTGGCCCTTGTACGTCGGCACACGCTCCAGCCACGACACGGGCGTAATCATGCCGAGCAGCACTTGCAGCTCGGAGATTTCCGGAATGCCCGATTGCAGGTAGAACGTGGAACGCTCGGGATCCACGCCGGCCGCGAGCCAATCCAACACCATCTCCGTGCGCGCGTCGCGAATCGTTTGCGGATCGGCAAAGCCGGTCGTGTACGCGTGTAGATCCGCAATCTCGAAGAAGGCGTCGGCGGTCTGGCAATACCGCACCCACTGCGTGAGCACCGCGAAATAGTGGCCGATGTGCAGGCGGCCCGTTGGGCGCATGCCCGACATTACGCGAGGACGCTTGGCGGTTGAAAGGATCGTCATGGGAACGGCTGGGTTTGCACGCGTCTCAAAACGCAACCTGCAACGCGCCGCGCATCGTGCGCTTCGAGATTTTGGCGCGGACGTAGTCGCGCGCGCTGCGCACCGCCGCTTCGAGTTCGTGTCCTAGCGCCAATTCGCAAGCCAGCGCGGCAGCGAGCGTGCATCCCGAACCGCGCATTGAGCCCGGTAGGCGCGGCGCTTCAAAACGGCGCTCTCCATCCGGGACGGCCAAAATATCGGCCGGATCGCCTTCCAGGTGGCCGCCTTTTACCAGCGCGGCCGCCGCGCCGCGATCGACGAAGGCGCGCGCCGCCGCCTGAAGCGCACCGGCGGAATCGGCCGGCATGCCGAGCAGATGCGCGGCCTCGGGCGCGTTCGGTGTGACGATGACCGGCAGCGCGAGCAGCTCGTCGCGCAGCGTTTGCAGCAGCGCCGCGTCGCTCTGGAGCGCGCCGCCGAGCGTTACGCCGATCACGGGATCCACCACAACCGGTATACCGCTCGCGCGTTCGCGAACAAACTGCGCGACGATTCGTACCGTTTCACTCGATACTAGCGCGCCGATGCGATACGCGGCGACGCCCGGCGGCAACGCTTCCAATTGCGCGCGCACGATCTCCGGCGGAACAACGTGCAGCGCATGCAAGCCGCGCTCATCTTGCGCGCTGACGGCAACGACGGCCATGGCGTGCGCGCAGTGCAACTCCGCGCATACCTGCGCATCGAGGCCGACGCCGGCAATGTTCCACGGGTGCGTGGTGCCGATCGAAGCGACGAGGGGACGGTCTACGCGTTCCACGTGTGCACGAGCGCGGAAGCCGCGGTCCGCGGGTCGCGCGCGTGCGAGATCGCGGAGATCACCGCCGCCATCGCAACACCCGTCGCGCGCACCTCGGGAAGCGCTGCAAGGCCGATGCCGCCGATCGCAGCGACGGGCAGCGCCGTGCTGCGCGCGACGCGCGTCAAACCGTCGATGCCGATGGGATAGCCGGCGTCCGCTTTCGATCCGGTTGCGTACACGGAACCCACGCCGATGTAATCCGCACCGCACGCTTGCGCTGCGCGCGCTTCCTCTTCCGTTCCGCACGATACGCCCAAAATGCGCCCGGCCAGCGCGCTGCGAATTTG
>JAICWY010000141.1 GCA_025934645.1 Vulcanimicrobiia bacterium | reverse complement strand
GGCGTAGCGGCGACGACCGTTAAGGGCTACGATATCTTCGAGACCCAATTCAACGAACTCGTGGCGGATTTCGAGCGCAACCTCAATCCGCCGGGGGAGCGTCCCTCGTTACACTTCGCGGAGGCAACGTAACATGCAAGGTAAGATGCCGCTCGACGAGGTGCTGATGATTATCGCGCTAGGCGCGTACGTGGTCAGCGCGCTCTCGCTGCTCGTCTACTTCTTCTCGCGCGACGAGTGGCTCAAGCATCTCGGCGTGCCGCTGGCAATCGCGGGTCTGGTGGCGCAAATCGCGCAGCTCGCCTCGCGATTCGAGATCACGCACATTTGGCCGCTGCTGAATTTGTACGGATCGCTCTCGCTCTTCTCTGCAGTTTCGGTCGCTATTTTCATCTACTTCGCGTTCCGCTACAAACTGTGGTTTGCCGGCGGATTCGTCATCGCGATCGCGGCGATGTTCCTGGCGTATGGCGTGACGTGGAACGAGGGCTCCATGCCCGCAGTTCCGTCGCTGCAGTCGTACTGGGCGAAGATTCACGTGCCGCTGGTCGTCTCATCCTACGGCGCGTTCATGGTCGCGTTCGTGATGTCGGCGATGTACCTCATCAAATATTACTTCGAACGCGGCCTGACGGCCGCTGCGCAAGCAGCCGAAACGCAAATGGCTTCGGCCTCGGGAAGCGCCGCTGCGATGAGCTACTCGCCCAAAGTTGCGGCGCCGGTCATCGTGCGCATGGACACGCCGAATATTGCTACCGCTGCCGCGGCGGGCAACCCCGTGGCGCAGTGGCTCAACACCATGCCGAGCCTTGCCCAAATGGATATCCTCGTGTACCGTGTGGTCGCGGTGGGCTTGCCGCTGCTCACGCTGGGGATCATTACGGGCGCCATGTGGGCGCACGAAGCTTGGGGCGCGTACTGGCAATGGGACCCCAAAGAAACGGCCGCACTGTTCTCGTGGATCGTGTACGCAATCTACATGCACTTGCACACCCGGAATCAGTGGCGCGGTGTGCGCACCGTTTGGGTCAGCGCGATCGGCTTTCTGACGATCATGTTCTGCTATTTCGGCGTGAACTTGTGGATCAGCGGCCTGCACAGCTACAAGGTTTAAACCCACGATTCACGCGCTGATGCTGGCGCTTGCCGTCAGCTGGCTCGGCATTACGATTGGAGAGTCGCTTGCATCGGTCAGCACGCGCATGGGCGACCCGGTCGCGACCGCGCACGATCCGCAGCTCGATAAGTTCGTTTATCTCACGGAAGACGGCAACGCATTCGTCACGGCGATCGCCGAGCACGGCATGGTCTCGGGCATCCGGTTGTGGTCGCTCACGAACGCGGCCGGAAAAACCGCCGACACCTTCGGCATTACGCTCGGCACGAGTGACGAAACGCTAAAAGCCAAGCGAGGCAAACCGGCGCGGACCGGCAGCGACATCGACGGTCCGTTCGAGGCGTATCAGGACGGCGACACCCTCTGGCTCTATCATCTGCGCGGCGATCAGTCGGTCAGCAGCATCACCCTCTCGACCTCGGAATCGGCGCTCGCCGAAAGCGCTGCGCAACCGCTGCCGGCCGTCCATAGCGGCCGCTCGCGGGCCGACGCGATCCGCGTGGTGCAGCCGGACAGCGCCGCCGTGCAGCGTTTCGAGCAGATGTATCTGGCAATCCATCCGTGTCCCGGCGGCGGCACGTGGCACATCGCAAAAACGGTGCGTCAAGACGGCGTAGACGTCGTTTCCACGAGCTGCAATCCGAGCGGAGCAGCGCAAACCTGGTACTTTACGCCGGAAGGCCCCTCCTTTCCGAGGTAAACGCGTCCGATGAACGTCGGTGCGCCCAAAACAGGGCGGGCGTAGAATCGGTGTGAAAGATTCGCCCTACCTTAAACGCACTTCCGGAGACAAAGCTTTGTCGAGTCACGCGCACGCCCCCTCAGGAGAGGGCGGCCATCCTCGCATTTTGAGTGCCTACGACGATCCAGGCACCCACGAAGAGATCACGCGACGCAAATTCATGGCCAACGCCACGCTGACGATCGGCGGGCTCATCGGTCTAGGTCTTGCCATTCCAATCGTCGGTTCGCTCATTCCCGATCTGAGCGGCGCCGGCGCGACGTGGACTGCGCTCGATGACACGGGTTGGAAAGAGCTGCAGTCGGCAACCGACAAAGCCGTGAAGATCGACATCAATCTCAAGAGCAAAGACGCATATCTGCCCGAGCAGAGCATGCCGCAGTCGGTCTGGGGCATCAAAGTCAAAGACGAATCCAAGTTCAAGACGTCGCGCACGGATCTGTTTCCGCCGCCGGCACACAAAGACGATCTGCCTTATCAGATCGTCAACTTGGGCTTTGTGATCTTCAGCCCGATCTGTCCGCATCTCGGTTGCTTCTATCAGTACAACAGCGATGCGAACAAGTTCCAGTGCCCGTGCCACGGTTCGCAGTTCGATGCTGAGGGCACGCACATCGCCGGCCCGGCGGCGCGCGGACTCGATCCGCTGCCGCTGCGCGAACAAAGCGGCACGGCGGAGATCGAGTGGATCCGTTACGAGCCGACGATCCCCGAGCGCCTCGTCATTTCGTACACGAGCTAAGCCGGAAGATAGGATAAGTAAGGATGCTCAACTGGATCGAACGCCGCACCGGCTTCGTCAGCATGACGAAGGATTTCCTGACGGAAGATATTCCCGGCGGCGCAAGCTATTGGTACGTTTTCGGCAGCGCCACGCTGTTCGCGATGATTCTGCAGATTGCGACCGGCATTTTCCTCACGTTCTTCTACGCGCCGTCCGCTTCGACGGC
>JAICWY010000130.1 GCA_025934645.1 Vulcanimicrobiia bacterium | reverse complement strand
CATCGTGCGCCGAGACGCCGCTCAGCATGTGGCGATAGGTGTAGCCCTTGCCGGGGACCTCGTCGTCTAGCCGCTCGAGCGGGAACGCGCGAATCAGATCGACCGCCTCGCCGCTCGATGCACGCAGCGCTCCCCTGGCCTCCGCCGGCGGGTATAGCGCCCGGATCGCCGGGCATGAGATCACCGTCATAATCGCCGCGATGCGTTGTATCGAAATCCTTGTTGCTCGTTACGAAGGCGTTGTCGACCTCGTCGGGTTTGGGCGTGGCGCCTTCCCCAGCAATGCGCCAAGTATAAGCGAACGGCGTGATCGTCGGCTGCGGCGTCGGCGACTGCACGGGAGTTGCCGTCGGAACGGGCGTTGGAACAGGTGTAGGCACCGGTGTCGGTACCGGAGTTGGAACCGGTGTCGGCGGTGCAGTCGTCGACGGCGTTGGAGCCGGCGTTGTCGGCGGCGCGCTCGGCGTGCCGCTGGGCGGCGTGCTCGGCGTGCCGCTCGGCGGTGTACTCGGTGTGCCGCTTGGCGCGGAGCTCGGGCTCGAGCCCGGACCCGGCGTCGTGCTGTTCGTGGGTTTTGGACCCGGGGTCGCGCTGCCGGTCGGACCGGGCGCCGGCGCTTGGCTGGGAGGCGTGCCTACCGGCGGCGTGGCGCCGCCACCCCCGCCTCCGCCGCAAGCCGCGAGCGTCGCGACGAGGGAAAATGTAACCAAAGTTACGATTTTTGACAACCCACGCATAGTACTCTCATCGTAAACGCGCCTGCCCGGACTGCGGAGAGACGATAAGCCGCCCGGAAAAGGGACCTTGGGCCCCGGCAACCCAGCCTCTAGACGGGGTGTTTCTAATGCGTGAAAGACCAGGGGGCCCGGTCCGCAACCGGGGAACAACCCAAACCCACGTCGTCCAGGGACAGAAAGTCATCGTCATGAGTGCCCGGTTGCCGGCCGAAAACAGCGATACCGTTAGTCTGGTGTGTGCGCTTCTCGTACGCTATCCGGAGATAGCTTCGATGCGCAGCACGCCCGGCGAAGGTACGGTGCGTTTCTCTTTTGCGGTGACGCAGCGCCTCACCGTGAAGTCGCAGCGCGCGATCGCCGACGAGATCGAATCGCACGTCGACGGATTCTTGGCGCTGACCGGCGAGGGCGGCGAGGTGCAAGTGGACTGCGAGTCCGATCGCGCCATGAGCTTCGTCCACGTCACCCGCGATCTGGAGACGTTCACCAAAGACGAGCTGGCTATGCTTACCAGTCTCTTCGCCGGCCGCTTCGGCGCGGCGCTCGTGCGCAATGCGGTCCCCGAGGAGCATCCCGACGAAGATCCGCTGTTACAAGAAGAACTCGTGGAGTCGGCTATCGAAGCTCTACGCGATCCCGCTCTATCGAAAAGTCTGGTGGGATTCCGCGAAGAGAAGCGCGTTCTGGTCTACTTCTTGAAATCTCAGAAGAAAGCAAAGGCGTCGGCCCGCAGATAGCTAGTTCCATCACCCTGCTCCTGATTGGGGACGTTGTCGGCTCCCCCGGGCGCGATACTCTCAAACGGTGCGTGCCGCTCGCGCGCGATCAATATAATGTCGACGTCTGCATAGCCAACGGCGAGAACGCCGCCGGTGGATTCGGCTTGACCGTGCAGACCGCGGAAGAGATGTTCGCTACGGGCGTCGACTTCATTACCAGCGGCAACCACATCTTCGACAAACGCGACTTTAAATCGTATCTCGATACGACCGAACGGGTCATACGCCCGGCGAACTACCCCCCGGGCGTACCGGGCCGCGGGCACGGCTTCGTGCACGCCAACGGGAAGGCCATCGGGGTGCTCAACGTGATGGGCCGCACGTTCATGCCTCCCGTGGACGATCCGTTCCGTTCGGCGGACGAGGCCTTATCCGAAATTTCCAAACATACGAATATTATCGTGGTGGACGTGCACGCCGAGGCCACCAGCGAGAAGGTTGCGCTGGGGCGGTATCTTGACGGGCGCGTCTCGGCAATCTACGGTACTCACACACACGTTCAAACGGCGGACGAGCACATTTTGCCGGGCGGGACCGCCTACCTCACTGACGTCGGCATGACCGGACCGACAGAGGGTGTGATCGGAATGGAAGCCGGACCGGTGCTGGACCGGTTCACGACCGGCTTTTCGGAGCGCTTTTCGGTGCAAAAGGCCGGAACCAAACAGTTCTGCGCCGCGGTAGTAAGGATCGATGTGGAGTCCGGCCGCGCTACGGACATCAAGCGCGTCTTCCAGCGAGGCATAGCATGATAGACAATCCGGCAAAACACATCACGACCAGCGTCTTAAAAGTCTCCGCGAAGAGCAATCCGAACTCCGTTGCCGGCGCGCTTGCCGCCGTTCTGCGCGAACGCGAAGCCGCGGAATTACAAGCGGTCGGCGCCGGCGCGATCAATCAGGCCATTAAAGCCGTGGCGATCGCGCGCAGCTACCTGAAGACCAGTCAAATCGATCTGGCTTGCGTGCCTTCCTTTATAGATGTAGAGATCAACGGGAACGAGCGCACCGGCATCTCACTGGCCATCGAGCGCAGGCAAGCCGCATAGCGCATTGCTCGTAGACTTTCACAGCCACACGCACGAGAGCGACGGCACCCTCGCGCCGCAGGCGCTTTGCGATCTGATGCAAGAACGCGGAGTGCGCGTCTTCTCCGTGACCGATCACGATACGCTCTCGGCCTACGGGCGCTTCGACGCGCCGGCCGCGGTGCGCGTCGTCACCGGCATCGAGATCAACACGACGTGGAACGACGGCGAAGTGCACGTGCTGGGCTACCGGTTGCCGCTTGGCGATTCGCCGCTGCGCGAGGTGCTCGAGCGCAATCGCGCCGCGCGCCGCACGCGCGTCGGCCGCATCGTGCAGCAGCTGCGCGATGCCGGTCATGACATCACGCTGGAGCACGTTCACGCTGAGGCGCGCCACGGCGCCTCACTCGGGCGTCCGCACGTCGGCAAAGCCCTGATCCGTCTGGGCATCGCGCCCGATATCGAAACCGCGTTCCGATCGTTTTTGCGCCGCGGCGGCCCAGGCTACGTGCCCTCTACGCACATTACGCCGCACGAAGCGGTCGAGGTGATTTTGCAGTCCGGCGGCGTGCCGGTGCTCGCGCATCCCGGCCGGCTGAAAGATTACGGAATCATCGGCGAGCTTGCCGAGCGCGGCTTGCGTGGGTTGGAGGTCTTTTATCCTACGCACGAACCGATGCAGACGCAGTATTTCCGCGATCAGGCGAGGCGGTACGGCTTGGTGATGACCGCGGGTTCGGATTTTCACGACATCCGCTATCACAAGCGCGGCGTTGGCTTCGAAGTTGAAGAGGCCGACATTCGCCCGTTTTTGGAAGTCGTCGCTTAGACAAACGTCGAAACGTTCGGGCGTGAAGACGCTTGTTGCCGGTCTGCTTGCCGGCTTTTTGTTATTGCCGCAAGCTGCACTCGCGCAGCAGCCGCCGGCGCAAAGCGGCGTGGTCCGCGAAACGCTCGCCAACGGCATGCAGGTCGTGCTGCTTCCCAACAATTTAGCGCCTGTGGCGACGACCGTCATCACCTACGGCGTCGGTTCAAACGACGACACGATGCCGGGCATCGCGCATGCGACCGAACATATGATGTT
>JAICWY010000121.1 GCA_025934645.1 Vulcanimicrobiia bacterium | reverse complement strand
GGCGAGACGGCGTCGAGCGCATCGAGCAGATCTTGCCACACCGCATGCGACCGCGCCGCGTCGTGCACGAGCACGTGCACGTTGCCTGCCGCGGCGCGCGCCTGCAGCACGGTCTGCGCGATGCGCGCGCCGGCCTCGTGTGCGCGAACGTCGAGTTCGATGACGCGTCCGCGATCGGGTTTGTCGGCGAGGATCGCGGGTTCATCCGCAGGCACATCCGCGTTATCGCGGCGCGTCACGGCGAGGCGGAAAGCCGGCACGTGAACGCAGAGCAGCATGGCCTCCATCACTGATTCACCGCGCGCAGCAGCGGCTGCGGCTGCCCGGGTGTAACGCCGATGCCCAATCGCGCCGTTGCGCCCGGCGCCGCGCGCCGGTGTTTGAGCACGTGCACGAGCACTTCATAACCTTGCAACTCACACAAGACGCCCGAACCGCTCCACACGACGCGATCGATCGCGCAGCGCACGCGTGTCGAGGCGAAATACGCCAGTTCCGTGGCCGCAACCGCGCCGAGCGGCAAGAGCACCGCGCCGGCTTTATGCGCGAGCGCGCCTAAACGCGACCACACCGTCGCACGCAGGGACGCCGCAGGCATGGCGATGACCGCGAACGCGCGCGAGCGCAGCAGAATGTCGGCGCAGCGCGCCACCGCGACGGGCGTTTGCGCATTGATGACCAGCAGGCGTTCCAGGCATACCCCGGCGCGCTGCAGATCGGGCGGATAGAGCGTCCCGTCGTCGACCACCGCGGCCGGTCCCGAGCGGGTGGCTTGCGCCAGCACCGAGGCGAGAATGGCGGTCCGGCCGGAAGTGGGCGGCCCTTCGAGCGTGGCAATGGTGCCGCGGGGAAACCCGCCCGCCAGCGCCCGGTCGAATTCGGGAAAACCCGTGCTCAGCGCGTCGCTGACGGCGGCTACGATACGGCCTCCGGCGCGCACGTCGAGGCCTGCTTTAAGGGCGGCGAATGAGGGTCGTTCGGCGGCAGCGGCATCCATGGGAGACAGATCCTAATCGAACAGGTGTTCGATGTCAATGCGATCCCGGCGTTCTTTACTCAACACTTTCTGTTGAGTTATACTGGAGCCGGAGAGGAGGCTTCGATGCCCGCAAAACCCGCCGCCGCGCGCAAGCCGCGCAGCCGTCTGCGGCCCTGGATTGGACCGGTCGACCGGCGCATCGTGCTCAAGCCGCAGGCCGAGCACGCCTTCACCACCGCGCCCAAACTCGAACGCCTCGTCACGGTGCTGGGGCTCAACGCGACGGCCGCACTGCTGGACGTAGACCGCGCGCAGCTCAGCCGCTGCACGAACGGCAAAGATCCGATCGGGGAAGAGCTCGCACGGCGCATCATCGACGTCGAATACGTGCTCGATCGCGCGCTGCGCGTGATGTGGCCCGATGAAGTCGGCCCGTGGCTCACCTCGCCCGAACCGCTGCTCGGCGGCAGCCTTCCGCTCAACGTGCTGATGATTGAGGGCCCCGCGCGCGTCGTCCGCGCGATCGACGGCATCGCCGCCGGCGCCCTGGCGTAGTGCGCGTCTACCGCGTTTTTAACTACGATCCGAACGCCGCCCCCACCGCACCGGGCGGCGTTCTGTATATTCCGCCGCAAGGCGCGCAGCGCGCCGACAATCCGCGCGCGTATCAAGCGTTGTACGTGGGCGATTCGCCGGCCGGCGTCTGCGCCGAGGCGTTCAACCGCGGAAAATACCGCGAAGCGTGGAGCGCGCAGATGCTGCGCGGGATTCCGCTCATGCCGCAAAGCCGGCGCGCACTCGCATGGTTCGACCTGCGCGAGGACGCGCCGACGATCTGCAATCTGGACGATCCGCAGGAACTACTCGCGCAAGAGCTGCGGCCCTCGCTGGTGATCACACGCGATTATGCCGTCTCGCAGGCATGGGCGCTTCGCATCTTCGAAACGCAGCGGTGGAGTGGCGTGCGCTGGTGGTCGTATCACGACGCGCGCTGGGCGAGCATGGCCGTGTGGGATCGGACGATCGTCGAGGCATACGGCGTGGAAGAACTGACGCTGCAGCATCCCGCGATCGTTGAAGCCGCGCGCGTGCTGCAGATTCGCGTCCAAGCCTCGCGCTAAACGGGCACTGCCTCACACGTGGGGCGGGCATCGCGCGGATTCACGTTGCTCGAAACGCTGATCGCGGTAGCGATTAGCGTTATCATCGGCATGCTGCTTCTCCAGGCCGCTTCGTCGTTTTTACACTGGAGCGCGCTTGCGGCGCAGCGCAATACGGAGAACGCGTCGCTCGGCGAACTGGCAGACCGGTGGGAAGCCGACGAAGATTCCGCGTGGGCGATCTTTACGCCGCCGGGCGATGTGCTCGGCGCATCCAATGCCGACGGACATGAAGTCGATTTCTTCACGCGTGACGGGCACGGCCGCGCATATTTCTGGGCGTACACCTTCGATGCGCAAGCCCACACGATTACGCGGTATTTATACGATGCGCCGGGATCGGCGCCCGCGAAAGACACCGTGTACGCAGGCATCACCAAATTTGCCACGCGCACGTATCCGCTGACGGCGTTGCAGGACGCGAGCACGCCGGTGTATTCGCCGCTGTATGCGAGTGCAACGCTGCAGAGCGGAACGGTGCTTTTTTATCCGGCGATGCCGTGGATCGCCGGCGGAAACAACATTACGTGGCTGCGCGTGGAGACGGCTGCAAACGTTCGCGAGATGCAGCTCGCGACGCAAACCGCGCCGACGGGCTTTACGATCGTCTTGAGTTATACGCCATCGCCCGCGCCTTCGCCGACACCGGCGGCGGTACTATCGGTATGGCCGGCTGCAGTTCGCTACGCGGTTTCCGGCACGAACGTTGCGGATGCCGGAGCGCCGCGCGTGACGGTTGCAGCGCTATTGAACGGCTTGCTGGGCGGCGGTATTGCAAACGCGGCATCGACGTGTCCCGCGCAAGCATTTCCAAGCGCAAGCGCCATGGCAAACAATCAACCGTACTCGCAAGGCACGCGCGACCCATTCGGCGCGGGCATCACGCTCGGCCAAAACGGCTGTTACGGCGGCCAGATTGTATTGAATGAACCGGGATACGCGGGAGCGTTTTTGGACAAACAACTATCAACAGATGCTTGTACGAATACGCAAATATACGTTGGTGGATGGGTGCCGACAACTTATGGGCCAACAGCGTACCAGTCGTTTTCGGGCGGCAATCAGACAGCGAATACTTGTACTATAGGATTCACCGACAGCGCCTCGCAAGCACATATCGCGCAAACGACGGCGGAAATATACGATTGCGGACCGGCGGTAAATCAGCCTGACTTTACGAGTCAACAAGATTGCTTGTGGTATGGAGCCGAGTATTCCGGCGGTCCGGGTATTGGCATCGTGGGTGAGGCAGAGGTATGGTATTACGCTCCACCTACAAGTTCTGGGCCAGTCCTAGATTGCTCCGATCCAAGCGTGGGATGTACGTGGTCAAGCAACGGCGGTGTAGCCTACTGTGCTCAGCCAATCGATCCTAGTACCGGCGCAGCCACTGGACCATCAATTAATGAGGTTAACCCCGCCGGTTTCAATTGTAGCGCAATATATACGGCAACTCCGCCCGCGCATAAGTGGACAACAATACCGTGCAGCGGAACTAGAACGCAATGCATCAATGAGCCTGGCAGCGTTATAAAGCTTCCCTAAGCCGCTGCGGATTATCACGGCCATGTCGTAGTCGACGATTGAACGTATATACGTGGGTCAATAGGGAATTCTGCGAAACCCGCACCTTGCGTGTTATTTTCATACGTCGTATATGCCCCGCCAAACCATGTGGCGTTCGCATTAAGCGTTTGAGACTGCCCTGCAAAATTGCCTGGTAAGAGGCTTGCGGCACAGCTTCCTCCGCCGCTCACGGATGTGTGTCCTGACCCATCCGTCAAAAATTGAATCACATCGCCGCCACTCGGATTTTGGGTATTCCATGCAATTACGCTGTGCAGCATTGCACGCACGTTTTCTTGCAGCCATTCGTCGTCGACTGCCGGCGGCAAATTAAGCGACACCCGATCCTGATTGTAGGCAAGGATGCACGGCGCTTCGGTCAGCGCATCGATCGTGGCAAGACGGTACGCACCGGTCGTT
>JAICWY010000148.1 GCA_025934645.1 Vulcanimicrobiia bacterium | reverse complement strand
CTTGCCGGGGCAGGACACGCTGTATCCGATCCGGGCCGCGGTACAGTGGAACGTGCATTCGTACTGGGCGACGCATCGCGACGGTGAAGCCCCGCCGTTCGGCGCCGTCGTTACGTATTACCTTACGACGGAAGTGAAGAAGCCGGCGGCCGAAGTGCTCGACTCCCGCGGGCGCGTCATAAAGCGCTTTAGCGCGAAGGATCTGACGGGCCAAGCCGGTTATAACCGCTTCGGCTGGGATACGACGGAAGATAAGCCCGCCGATTGGAACTTCACGCCGCCCTGGAACAAAGGGGTCGACAGCGGCGCGCCGGTGCTGCCGGGTACGTACACGATCGTCGTGCACGCCGGTTCGCAAAGTCTCCGTCAGAACGTAACGGTGCAGCAAGACCCGCGCACGCACTACACGCTGGCACAACTTCGGGCGTCGCAAAATGCGATGCGCAGCGTGCTGCAGGACTTCGATCGCGTGGACAAGGCGCTGAACATGCTCTCCACTGTCCTCAACGAGGCGCCGTTGCGGGTGAAGGCGCTGACCGCTACGCGCCAGGGCGCGCTGGCGCTGCGAGTTGCGGATGTGTCGGCGCAAGCAAAAATGTTGCTGCTCTCGATCACGGAGAATCCGCAGAACGATCAGGACAACGACTTCCTGACCGATGTGCTGCGGGAACGACTGCAAACGCAGCTCTTCACCTTTGACTCCTATGCCCCACCGACGGACGCGCAGGTGCAAGAGAACGCGCAGCTGCACCGGCTGACGATCGATCGCATGGCGGCGGTGAACGCGTTTGAAAACGGCATGCTCAAGGCGGTGAACGACCAATTGCGCCTTCAAAAACTGCTCCCGCTCACGACGCTCACAAAAAAGGCCGCCGTTTCCGGCGGTTCCAGCGGTGAGCGCCGCGGCGGCGAGCAGAATTAGGCGGCTTGCGCCGTTATGAGGCCGAGCCGCTCGAGGCGCAGTTTGACTCCGTTCGGCGTGCGCGCGAAGAGCAGCGAAAGATCGTCGACGGTATTGCCCGAGCTGAAGAGGCGGCGGAGTTCCTCATCGTCGGCCGCACTCCACGGCTTGCCGGCGTTGGGATGTTTCTCGCGCACTTTCGCGTATGGACCTTGCGGCTTTTGCGCCGTGTGCTGCAGTTCAGCGAGGACGTCCTCGAGACGGTTGCAGATGGAATCGAGCGTTGTGATGCTCTCGTCGATGGTCATGGTCACACCCTTTCTGTGTTCATGAGGTACCAAAGGTAGGTTTGCGCAGCAGTATGCCATACGGTGGGCATTTTGAAGTTCTCTACCGGTATCGCGTGCATCCGGCACAGGTGCGTGCGTTCGAGCACGCCTACGGCTCCGAGGGCCCGTGGGCAAAACTCTTCGCCCGCTATCCCGGCTATCGCGGCACCCGGTTGTTCCGCCATAAAGCCATGCCTGGTGTGTACGTGACGCTCGACGTGTGGGACACGAAGGCCGATTGGGAGGCGTTTCATCGCGCGGCTGAAGAGGAATACAGCCGCCTGGACCGGCGGTTCGCAATGCTCAAGCTCGAGGAGCAGCTCTTGGGCTATTACGAGGGTACCGAAGAATACCAAGCGCCGCCGGATTAGGCGGATTGGGCGTACTGCAATTGCAGTATGGCGCTTTTCGGGCCGGCTCTTTACCATAAATTGTAAGGAGCCTCCACCTGGTGTGGGCTAAAGAAGAGGAGCGGGAGGCTCCGCGCGTTGTAAGCCTGGTCTAATGTCGCGGCCGGGCTTTCGCTCCATCGTCCGCGCGCGGGTTATGCAACGGATAGTTCAGGCCTGTGCGTATCCTGTCGCGCTTATTGTCGCGCCCGCGGGGTATGGCAAGACAGTCGGCCTGCGGC
Organism: Vulcanimicrobiia bacterium; assembly: GCA_025934645.1. Lineage (GTDB taxonomy): Bacteria > Vulcanimicrobiota > Vulcanimicrobiia > Vulcanimicrobiales > Vulcanimicrobiaceae > JAICWY01. Next base: position 706 of record JAICWY010000148.1, on the reverse strand, counting down.
AATATCTCGAGAGTCTGGACTCGCCGCACGTGCGGTTCGACGTCCGGCCGGAGCACGAAACGCTGCACGGTTTTGTTCGCGGTTTTGCGGAGTCCATGGTTTCCGTCGCGCCGGAGATGCGCGCGGCGCTCGGCGATGCGTTGCGCGGGCCGTCGACGGCGCCGCAACTTGCCGAGTGGGCAGCCACGCATTTGCGGGAGTTTCACGGCCTCGTTGCGATCGACGATTTGCATTTGGCGTCCGACCACGGTATCACGGTATTTCTACGATCGCTGATCGAGCGGCTCAAAGGACAAGTTCGTTGGGTCGTTGCATCGCGTTCGACGCCGGCGCTTCCGATCGCGACCTGGATGACGTACGGCGATATGGACATCGTGGTAGATGAGCGCGATCTGGCATTTACCGTCGATGAAGCAAAACAAGCCGGCGACGAAACGGGCGCATGTGAGGAAGAGCTGCGGCGTTTCATCGAGATGACCGGCGGCTGGGCGACGGCCTTGAGCTTCGCGATGCGCAGCCGCGTTCGAACCAGCGAGTTAGAAGCCATTGGTCACGCGACGCGCGAGATGGTGTACCGCTACCTGGCCGAGCAAGTGTACGAACAGCTCAGCGACGTAGAGCGCCAGCTGCTACATCTTGCGGCTTACATGCCGGTGATCGACGTTGAGCTTTTGGTTGCGGCAGGTTTCCCCGACGCATATGCACT